>CBFHYD010000070.1:0-10760 GCA_965659975.1 Winogradskyella sp.
ATTGGCACGCCCAGGACATATCTTTCCTTTGGTTGCCAAAGATGGTGGTGTATTAAGGCGTACAGGACATACTGAAGCGGCAATTGATTTTGCACGTCTTGCTGGTTTTAAACCCGCCGGTTGCATTGTAGAAATTATGAATGAAGATGGTACTATGGCGCGATTGCCTCAACTATTTGAAGTTGCAAAGCGTTTCGATCTTAAAATAGTTTCTATTGAAGATTTGGTAGCTTATCGTATGGAACACGATTCTCTTATTGAAAAGAAAGAGGATTTTGAGATTGAAACACGCTTCGGGACTTACCGATTAAGAGCTTACAAGCAAACAACAAACAATCAGATTCACTTAGCACTAACGAAAGGCAGTTGGAATTCTGGTGATGAAGTCCTCACACGTATAAATTCTACGTTAGTAAATAATGACATATTAGGGACTTTGACTAATAATGCTGACAAGAAGTTGGATGATATGTTTAATGTGGTTAATAATGCTGGTAAAGGCGCTATTGTATTTATTAATCAACAAAATCAATCCACCAATTTATTAAACCGTTTAGCTATTCTAAAAGAAAATCAGGTTAAAGGTCAAGTTACTAAAGCTCCGAGTATTACCATGGACAACAAAGACTTTGGCATTGGTGCTCAAATATTACATGATCTTAATATTAGCAGAATCAAGCTCATTTCTAATAGCAAACAAACTAAGCGTGTAGGAATGATTGGATATGGATTGGAGATAACTGACTACGTCAGTTATTAGACTATTCTACAAGTATCTTTTTTGAAATGCATTGACCCTTGATTTGAATCTTGAGAAGGTACATCCCAGGTTCTAAATCAAAAACTTCAAGCTTATTGGTTTGCTTTGATTTTGTCTTTACAAGTTGACCTATTGTGCTATAAACTTGAATTTCATCTATATTTTCATTTGTAGATATATAAATGATGTCTTTTGATGGGTTAGGAAAAAGATTAATTGGATTGTCTTGGTATTGATTATTACTTAAACTTCCACTACTCTGATACACTCTAACATAATCAATAACCATTGAACCTTCAGTAAAGGCAGGATCGATATTTCCAGAGACGCCACCCATAGCTATATTCAATAAAATAAATTGGTCATCATCAAAAGGCCATGTGTTTGCGTCTTTAGTTTCTGGATTGTACGTATAAAAACCTACGTCATCTATTAAAAACGTTATCTGATTTGGAGACCAATTCACAGAGTAGACATGAAAATCATTAACAACATCATTAAGAACAATTGATTGGAAATTCTGTGTAGCACCAAAACTCGACGGTGTATGTAAAGCACTACTTACATGATTAATTGGACCCAATCCGTGCTCCATGATGTCAATTTCACCACATGCTGGCCATGAGGTGGTACCAAATCCTTGGGTTTGCCAATAGGCACCAGTTTCATTTATATTTTTTCCTAATGTCCAAATTGCTGGCCAAGTGCCCTCGCCTTCAGGTAATTTTGCTCTAACATCCACTCTGCCATAAGTAAATGCAAATTTAGAATTCAATCTTGCAGATGTATATTGTAATGTCACGTTATCTTGGGTGAACGATTCTTTCTTAGCAACGATATTTAGAAACCCATTATCCACATTAGAATTGTCCAACCTATCTGTGTAATGCTGTTCCTCATTATTAAACCATCGACCACCATTAGGACCAAATGTTTGATGGTACCATTTTGTGTTATCTAAAGGACCATTTTGAGTATTAAATTCGTCTGCCCATACCAACTGATCATAAACTACATCCAATGCATGCGGATCAGTGGCTACCGATCCGTTATTAATATCGTCAATAAGATAAGTCCCTAGAGAATTTATACCACCATCGATAAAAATTACAAGTTTACTATATGTCCCTAATGCGTTTACAGGAGTACCAACGCCACTTAAAATAGCATTAGAAAAATCAAACTCTATATTATTATCCCAACCTGTACCTACTGTAGAACGAGAAACTTCCACATCAGGATTAGTACCATTTTCTAATTTTACTAAAATATCATGCGCATTTGGATCGAACTGGTAAAAGGAAAGTGTTAGTACTTGATTTTGACTTAAATCAATAGCTTGATTGAGATCAATAAAGAAGCCTTGCCAAGGATCACTGCCATCATTAAAAAATTGACCGCTACGATTTGAAGCACTTGAAGGCGAACTTGTTCTAAAAGCAAAACCACTGCCCGAAAAACTATTAAAAGCGTGATTATCATCAGAAAAATCTAAGGGTAATTGCTGCCCACTTAAACAATTAATAGACAATGATATTATCAGTAACACTATGGAATTTCTCATTAAAATCATTTTTTTCGTAAAATAAGACAGGTGTTTGTAATTGCCAATTAAAAAACCCATACAATAGCACAACATCAAGATGCTAACTTGTTAAATATTTTCCTTAATAAGATTGAACATTTTTTGAGCTCTATCCCGAACCTCTTCCTCAGTCCAAGAGAGTTTAATTAAACATGAAATGTTCTTGGCGATGTATTTATCTGATTGTTCAAAAGTTTTATCCCTGAGTTTTGATAGCTCTGTTTTAACTTCATTCGAAACCGGATTTAATGACTTTACATCCTTTAAATGTTGCCATTTTCTGACATAATGCCAATTGTTATCATAGTAGTGGAAACAAGCATCTATTCCATTAGATTTAAAGGCTTCAGATACTTTACGAGATGTATCCAAATCTGGTAAGAAAAAGTTGAGAAACAAATAACTTTCTTCACCACCATTTGGAACTGTTCTAAACGTTACTTCTGGGATTTTGGATAACTCTTCTCTAATTATTGTATAGTTGTGTTTTTGAATAGCTATAAATTCTGGTAATCGCTTCACTTGAGCCAAACCAACCGCAGCATTTAACTCCGATATACGAAAATTATAACCTAAAAATGGATGAGTTTCTGCTCCTCTATCATTTCCAACATGATCATGACCATGATCCGAATAATGGTCGGCATTAGTATAGTAATCTTTATTATTAGTTATAACGGCACCACCTTCTCCACAAGTTATGGTCTTTACAAAGTCAAAAGAAAAACAGCCAACATCTGCAATACTACCTAGAGGTTTGCCATTGAAAGTACCGCCAATAGCTTGACAGGCGTCCTCTACAAAAATAAGCTTGTGGGTGTCGCAAATAGATCTCAAAGCGTCCATACGGCCCATACTACCGCACATTTGCACAACCATAACTGCTTTAGTTTTAGTTGTAATTGCTGCTTCCACGGCTTTAGGGTCTAAGGTCAATGTATCGTCGATATCCACAAGAACCGGTATTGCTCCCAGTATTAATATGGCTTCAAAACTGGCAACAAAAGTAAACGTGGGTATTATGACCTCATCTCCAGCACCTACACCTGCAATAGCCAATGCAACACTTACTGCAGCAGTACCACTTGATACCAACTGCACGTAATCGGTTTTTAGAGCCTTTGAGAGTTCGTTTTCTAATTCTTTGGCTTTCCAATGACCATTGCGTAAGCCATCGAAACCATAACGCATTAGCACTCCATTATCCAATACGTCATTTACACTTTTGCGTTCTGCTTCACCGAATAGTTCAAATCCTGGCATACTACTCTATTGAAGAATTAACTTGATCAATGAAGGCGAATATATCCTTATCATTAAAAGAAACTAAAAGCGGTGTTTTCTTTCCTGAATTTGGCTTAATGACACGTATAGATGGATATTCCTTTGTTTCGTTATAAACCATTGTCATACGTTTATTATAGATATCATCGCTCTCATTCCCATTAACTTTTACAATCACTAAAGGAGCTTTTATGGCATTTGCGAAATTTGAAGATTTCAAAATGTTATCCTCCACGTTTTGTTCTGTGTAAGAATCTTCACCATTTGTAAAAAAGAACAATACCAATGCACTCTTCTTATCAGCGTATCTCAATGCTTTTTTATAATCAGATTGGAACTTAACTGATTGGGTATTAGCCAAATTTACAAACATTAAGGGAACAATGACAGGTATTATGTACTTCATAGGACTTTTCATAATAAACAAATATAACAATTCGAACGTTTCAAATCTATAGATTATTACATCTCTAAAACCGTTTGTTGAATTGGCATGCGTACTTTCTTGAAAGTTGCAAAATTATCATCTTCAGAGCGTTTACCAACCGGTAAAAGCAAAACCGATTTTAAACCCAAATCATCTAATCCCAAAGCCTGATCGAATGCTTCTGGAATAAATCCTTCCATAGGACAACTATCTATCTTTTCGATTGCACAAACAGTCATTAAATTGCCTAAAGCGATATAAGCCTGACGTGTTGCCCATTCCAACTTCTTTGTATCAGGCATTTTGGCAATAGTATCATTTAATTGGGCTCTAAATGGCTCAAGGATAGATTTAGGTGTATTTCTTATAGACTCAACGTTGTTAAAATGAGAATCTACATCACTATCGTCAATATTATTCTGAATACATAAAACTAAAAGATGTGAAGCCTCAGAAACCTGTTTCTGACCATAAGCATATTCTACAAGTGCTTTACGTTTTGCCTTATCAGAGATAACAACGAGTTTTAAAGTTTGTAAACCGTAGGATAATGCTGTAAGATTGAAGGCTTCTTTTAAAATTTCAAGCTTATCTTCATCAAGTCGAAAATTGTCATCAAATTTTTTGGTAGCATAGCGCCAATTAAGATGGTCTATTATTGTCATAGCTTTTTTTTGCAAAATTAAGGAATGTTTATCTTTATAATATGAATCTAAATGAAGAAAAATACTGGTCTAACCGATATAAGGAAGAGTGAACCGGTTGGGATATTGGATATCCGTCAACACTGATAAAAACATATGTAGATCAGCTAAAGGATAAATCTCTGAAAATTTTAATTCCTGGTGCTGGTAATTCCTACGAGGCAGAATATCTACACACTAAAGGCTTTAAAAATGTACACATTCTGGATATAGCAAAACAACCATTAGAAACATTTGCCCAAAGGAATAGAGACTTTCCTAAAGATCACATTATTCATGGTAATTTCATTAATCACAAGGGCAAATACGATCTCATTATTGAACAGACTTTCTTTTGCTCTTTTGTTCCGATTGACGAAAATAGGCAGGCTTATGCCAAACAAATTCATAGTCTTTTGAAGCCAAAAGGGAAACTTGTTGGTCTTTGGTTTAATTTTCCTTTGACTGAAGATTTAGAAAAGCGCCCTTTTGGAGGAGATAAGACACTTTATATAAAATATTTAAATCCATGGTTCAAGGTTATAACCTTTGAAGCGTGTTATAATTCTTTTAAAGAGCGTCAAGGGAAAGAACGTTTCGGAATTTTTGAAAGGAAATAAATTTTCGTCTTTTAGGATTATAGATCCCAAATATTGAATCCTGAGCAAGCATAAAACCCAAAACAAACTTCGCTTGTATGGTTTTGTATTTTTCATCCGTTTACAAAAGAAAGCTTTTGATTCTGCTGAAAATACAAAAACCCGAAACTTTAGTTTCGGGTTTCTTTTGCGGAAGAAGAGGGATTCGAACCCCCGGAGGTGTGACCCTCGCTGGTTTTCAAGACCAGTGCATTCGACCACTCTGCCATTCTTCCTAATGCGGATGCAAATATAAAATCCTTTTTTTCTTAAACAAAAGCTTTTATTAAATATTTGAGTAATTCAATTTTTTATTAAAATCTATGTCATTTGCCACAACAGTTGTAATTTCGGCATAGTAAATGCGTTGTACCATACTATAACGAAAACCGAATTTTGATGAAAAAGCTTCTTGTAATATTTTTATTGAGTACATACACTTTTTTAAATGCTCAAAACACGACGATAGGTTATGGCGAAAAGCTAGTATTTACTGCTTCATATAATATGTCTGGAATATTGACTGATATTGCTCAAGTTAAGATGGAAACAAGTAAAGTTTCTACATCATCTAACACATTGATGCGTCTAAAGTGTACGGCAAATACCTATAGTAATTTTGATAGCTTCTTTAAAATCAGAGATTTATACGAGAGTTATGTTAGTCCAAAAAGTCTAACTCCTTATTTGTACAAAAGAGACATTAGTGAAGGTGGTTATTATAAATTTATGCAGTATAAGTACCGTTATAAGTCGAAAAAGGTTGAAAGCTTGATGAAAAAGAGACGCGGAGATGGAATTATTTGGGAAGTTAATAAAACCTTACCATTAACTTCAGGAGCGAGAGATTTAGTATCGACATTATATACATTAAGAAACTTAGATATTCACAAGGCTAATATTGGAGATGCATCAAGTTTTAAAGTTCTTATGGACAATGAGGTTGCAACAGTGAATTTCAAACTCATAGGAAAAGAGACCTTATCGACTGCAATTGGTAGAAAAGAATGTTATAAAATTGCAATAAGCATTCGAGGAAAGGACTTTTTAAAAGGCAATAATGCGAATGTTCTATGGTTAACTGCAGATGCTAATAAAGTTCCTGTCAAAGCAATTTTTAAAATCGCAGTTGGTAATGGTGAGTTAAGATTAAAATCAGCTTCAGGATTAAAAAATTAAAAGATGAAAAAAATACTTGTTATACTTGGTTTTATCGGAGCAATCTTAGGCCTTATCTTATCAGTAACTCCATTTTTCAAACTTTCTATATTCCCAATAATCATAGCTGTTTTATGTGGAGTTGGTTTGATAGTCTTAAAAAACAAAAAGCAATTTAAAACAAAGGCTATTCAATATGTATTCTTAGTATCTATAATAGCATTAGGATTTACAGTCTATAAAAGTGTTTTTCAAAATGTTGAAATTGATAAAGACGATGAAAAAGAAATAGAGCAACGTGATGATGAATCTAAGGAAAATGCTATTAAAGAATTAGAAGATTTAGACATCGAAATTTAAATTTTCCAGTTTTTTTAAAACTCATTATTTTTGGGTCAAATTATAGACAATGAGATTTTTAGTTGGTGCTCTTATACTTTTGGTCGGAACGTGTTCTAATAAGCGACATAGTGAGCGCGTCAGTGATCTCAAAGAATCTATCAAGTACGAAAATAAAGCCGACGTAACTACTTATCTAAATACCATAAAAGAAGAAGAACTAAAACAACATTTAGTCGAAATTGCTTCCGAAAAATATATGGGTAGAAAAACAGGTGAAAAGGGTCATAATGATGTCTGTGATTATATTAGAAATTACTACAAGTCTATACACCTAAAATCTCCAGACACAAGTCTAAATTACTACCAAACGGTTCCCAAAGGTTATTTGCCTGATGGAATTAAAGATTCGCAAAATATCATAGCATATATAGAAGGTAGCGAATTCCCTGATGAATATATCTACATATTAGCGCATACAGATCATGAAGGAGTTATTAACAATAAAATCTATTATGGTGCAGATGACAATGGTTCTGGCAATGCAGCAATTTTGGAGATAGCCGAAGCATTTATGATCGCCTATAATAATGGTGATGGTCCTAAAAGAAGTATTGTATTCTTAAATGTTACTGCTGAAGAAATTGGGCTTTATGGTTCAAGATATTATACTGAGAATCCTATTTTCCCAATCGAAAATACAGTTAGCGCCTTAAATATGGATATGATCGGACGTGTAGACGAAAGGCATGCACAAAATCCAGATTATATATATGTTATAGGTTCTGACAGAATCAGTACAGAATTAGATTATGTTATAAGAAAAGCTAATGATGAGTTTACTGGCTTGGAATTAGATTACAAGTATGATGACCGTCGCGACAGTAATCGTTACTACAATAGATCTGACCACTATAATTTTGCATTGAAAGATATACCTGTTGTTTTCTTTTTTAATGGTGAACATGAAGATTATACCAAACCTACTGATACTCCAGATAAAATCAACTTTTCACTATTGGCAAAACGAACAAAACTTATATTTGCTTCTGCATGGTATATTGCTAACTCAACTGAACCACTTACTAGAGAAGTTCTTTAATAACTTCGTATATTCAACAAAAACAAACCTCTATCATGAAAAAAATAATAATACCTTTTATTGCCTCTATTCTGCTCATTGGATGCGGAGGATCGAATACAAATAATAAGACCGTCAAAGTTGCAAATCCCGTTGATTATGCAGAATCGATTACCCTAAATGAGTTAAAAGAGATGCTCTACAAATATGCGTCGGATGAATTTGAAGGTAGAGAAACTGGTGAAAAAGGGCAAAAACTGGCAGTAGAATATATTAAGAATCAATACAAGACCATGGGTGTGGCTTCTGCCTACGGTACAGATGATTATTTTCAAGAAGTAAATCTTGAAAAACCTGAAATAGCAAGAGCTGAAATAAAAGTTAATGATAATTCTTTTGAAGCCTTCAAAAGTCATCTCGTTTTGGCATTGACGAAAAGTTTAGACGTACAATTGTCCGATATCGTTTATGTTGGTTATGGGATAGACTCTGAGAATTATTCAGATTATGCAGCTATTGACGTAAAGGGTAAAGTAGTTTTAGCAAAAGCTGGTGAGCCGAAGGATGTTAATGGCAATTACGTTTCTTCAGGCACTAAAGAAGAGACCAAATGGACCAATGGACGTCAGTCCCTTTCAAGTAAGCAAAATGCTGCAAAGGACAATGGTGCAAGGGCATTTTTGTATTTCGATTCATCTCTTTTTTCGAGATATGCGCCGTTTTTTCAGAGGCAAGCTGAGTCGGGTTCATCAGGACGTTTATCATTAAAATCAAGTACAGAAGATTATGCTTTTGTGATGATTAATGAAGATTTAGCAACAGCTATTCTGCCAACGATTAAGGAAGATGATTCTCCTAAAATTGTAGAAGCATCAATGTCAATCAAAGCAAATCGAAATTCTAAGGATATTGTTTCTGAAAATGTTGTTGCCTTTATCAAAGGCTCAGAAAAACCAGACGAAATTGTAGTTATATCTTCACATTTAGATCATATTGGCATTAGTGGTGAGCAAATAAACAATGGTGCAGATGATGATGGTTCGGGTACTGTAGCTACGATAGAAATAGCTGAAGCGTTTCAAAATGCTGTTAAGGATGGATTTAGTCCTAAACGTTCTATTTTATTCCTACATGTTACTGGTGAAGAAAAAGGACTATTAGGTTCTAGATATTATACCGATTACGATCCGATATTTCCTTTAGAAAATACAGTAGCAAACTTAAATATTGATATGATAGGGCGCATAGACTCTAAACAAAAAGACGGAGAAAGAAACTACGTATATGTAATAGGAAGTGATAAACTGAGTTCAGAACTGCACAATCTATCTGAAGCAGTAAATGAAAAGTATACTAAAATAGAATTAGATTATAAATACAATGATGAGAACGATCCTAACCGTTATTACTATAGATCTGATCATTACAACTTTGCGAAAAATAATATTCCAGTAATTTTCTATTTTAATGGAACTCATGATGATTATCATAGACCAACAGATACTCCAGATAAAATTGAATACGATTTGTTAGAGAATAGAGCTAAATTGGTTTTTTATACAGCTTGGGAAGTTGCCAATAGAGAAGAAAGAATAGTAGTAGACAAAATTGAAGAGTAGGCAAAGCATTCTCAAACAGCTACTATAACAAATAAAAAAAGGCTTTCATTTCTGAAAGGCTTATCTCTTTGGGTGGAAGATGGGACTCACTTCGACTACGCTCAGTATAAACTTCTCCTCCCAATTATGTTAATTTAAAACACAAAAAAAGCTCCTTATCTCTAAGAAGCTTAAACTTTGGGTGGAAGATGGGACTCGAACCCACGACATCTGGTACCACAAACCAGCGCTCTAACCAACTGAGCTACAACCACCTTTTTTGATTAGGATTGCAAATTTAATTTATTTTGGAATTTTGCAAAAACTTTTTATGACTTATTTTAAATCTTTTAGAGAGTTAACAGCAAGATATCGTTCTGCCGTAAATCCTTCCGCATGGTCTACTCCGACCAAACGTCCGAAGTTTCGAGCGCGGTAGTCTAAACTGTCAAAGAAATTTTTGCTTGTAATAGGAGTTTCAGGTTCATTGGAATTTGGATCGTAAAATTGTGTTTTATACGCTTTTATTGCATCAATCTTTGTATTCATATAACCACTAACATCAACAACAAAATCGGGCTCAATATCTTTCCATTGGATATAGTGATAGACATGCTGTGGTCTCCATTTATCTTGTTTGCGACCATCTAATTCTGTTTCAATTTTTATCAAACCACTTAAAAAACACGCATCACTTACCAATTTACTTCCTTTACCATGATCTATATGACGATCATCAATTGCATTGCACAGCACAATATCTGGTTGATACTTGCGCAAAATTTTTATTATTTCGATTTGATGAGCCCTGTCATTTACAAAAAAACCATCTGCCATATTTAGATTTTCTCTAACAGCAACACCAAGAATTTCAGCGGCATTAGCGGCCTCTATATCTCGTGTTTCAGCTGTACCACGTGTACCTAATTCACCGCGGGTTAGGTCAATGATTCCCACTTTTTTATCAAATGCAGTTTCTTTTGCTATGACAGCTCCACAACCTAATTCTACATCGTCTGGATGCGCTCCAAAAGCTAAAATATCTAATTTCATACGCTATGATTTACAAGCCAAAATAGCTTGTTCTATATCTGACTTTAAGTCTTTTATATTCTCAATTCCAACTGAAAAACGTAACAATTGGTCACTTATACCAACAGCTTCTCGCTCTTCTTGTGTTAGTAAAGCGTGTGAGGTAAGATGTGGC
>CBFHYD010000071.1:0-10730 GCA_965659975.1 Winogradskyella sp.
CAGAAGCAGAAGAAATAGATTTTGAATTGGATATGACTGAAGTGCGTATAGAGCGTACAACTTCTACAGGTCCAGGAGGACAATCTGTAAACACTACATACTCGGCCATAAAACTACATCATGAACCAACAGGAATGATTGTGAGTTGCCAAGATCAAAAATCATCTCATAAAAACTTAGAGAAAGCGCTTAAAGTATTGAGAACGCGATTATATGATTTGGAATTAGAAAAGCAACGTCAAGCCGACTCAGAAAAGCGCAAGTGTATGGTGAGTTCTGGAGATAGAAGCGCGAAAATTAGAACCTATAATTATCCGCAAGGTCGAGTAACGGATCATAGAATTGGATTAACACTTTACGACTTATCAAATATCATTGATGGTGATATTCAGAAGATAATTGATGAGTTAATGTTAGCCGAAAACACTGAGTTGTTAAAGGCGAGTGAAGATGTGATATAAGGATTCTTATTTCAATGACAACAGAACAACTCATAACACAAATCAAATCAAAGCAATCTTTTCTATGTATTGGATTAGATGTTGATTTGAATAAAATTCCAAAACATCTTTTACAAGAAGAAGACTCAATATTTGCTTTTAATAAGGCTATTATTGATGCAACTCATAAGCTTTGTGTAGCTTACAAACCCAATACGGCATTTTATGAGGCATATGGGATTAAAGGTTGGAAAGCTTTGGAGAAGACTATAACATACCTCAACAAAAATTATCCTGAGATTTATACTATTGCAGATGCAAAACGTGGTGATATTGGGAATACAAGTACAATGTATGCCAAGGCGTTTTTTGAAGATTTAGGATTTGATAGCGTGACTGTTGCGCCTTACATGGGAAAAGATTCTGTGGAACCTTTTTTGGCTTTTGAGGATAAGCATACCATTTTATTAGCACTGACATCTAACCAAGGTGCTTTTGATTTTCAAACTTTAAGCATTAATAATCAAGAGTTATACAAATGTGTTTTGGAGACTTCAAAAACATGGAATAATGCTCAAAATTTGATGTATGTCGTTGGAGCAACAAAAGCTGAATTCTTAGCAGACATACGTGAGATTATTCCACATAACTTTTTGTTGGTGCCTGGCGTCGGTGCGCAAGGTGGTAATCTACAAGATGTGTGTAAGTACGGAATGAATAAAGATATTGGTTTACTTATTAATTCTTCAAGAGGTATTATATATGCTTCAGATGGAGAAGACTTCGCTCAAGCCGCTACTCAGAAAGCTGAAGAATTGCAGTCGCAGATGCAAGCCATACTTTCTCAATAATTGTAGAAATGAAGGCCTTTCAATATTCTAACTATGACCTTCAAAGACCAACTAAATAGAACGATATTTATCAAAAGGGCTCCAAAGCGAATCGTTTCACTTGTGCCTTCTCAAACGGAATTGTTGGTCGATTTAGGATTAAAGGATTCAATAGTAGGTGTGACCAAATTTTGTGTACATCCTAAGGAACTTCGAAAAGAAAAGACAGTTCTTGTTGGTACAAAAAACATAAAGATCGATAAGATTAAGGACTTTTAATCCTTCATCTGCCAAACTACTTAAGCCTATATCGCTTAAGGCCTTATTTACTTTTCGTAATTCTTTGGGTAAAAGTATTTTGACTAATTCATTCTTGAAAAAGCCATCTCTCTGAGTAAGTTTATTTACTTGTTTATCTATTCCAAAGTCTAAAGCCTGCCTTAAACCTAATGCTATATCTGCATTGCTAATTGTTGTACCTTGAGGCAATTGATTAACAACCTATTGCAATTCTGCACATGACGTTAAAGAAAATATAAGTAGAAGAATTGATAGACTTTTTCTCATTATTGGTTTATAAGATTTGGTTGTAATTATTTAATTCAAATAGAAGTAATTGTCAATATTATTTGCTCTTGCCTATAATTCTCACTTATTAAAGTATTCTCAATAATAGTAGAAAAAAATAAAGATTATTTAAATTTGCACTACTAAAAAGCAAGTTTATTTAAGATGGAGCAAATCCCACCATACAAACCAAAACATAAAGTACGTATAGTAACCGCAGCCTCACTATTTGATGGCCATGATGCGGCTATAAACATCATGCGTAGAATCATACAATCTACAGGAGTTGAAGTTATTCATTTAGGTCACGATAGAAGTGTAGAGGTAGTTGTAAATACAGCTATCCAAGAAGATGCAAACGCAATAGCGATGACCTCTTATCAAGGTGGACATAATGAGTATTTTAAATATATGTATGACTTGCTTCAGGAAAAAGGAGAAGGGCATATCAAGATATTTGGCGGTGGTGGTGGTGTTATCCTTCCAGAAGAAATCAAAGACTTAATGGATTATGGGATAACACGCATTTATTCTCCTGATGATGGACGTGAGCTTGGACTACAAGGAATGATTAATGATTTAGTTCAGAAATCTGACTTTGCTATTGGAGGACAACTCAATGGAGAAGTAAATAGATTAGCTCATAAAGATCCAAAAGACATTGCACGAGTTATCAGTGCTGCAGAAAATTTCCCAAATGTTGCAAAAGAAGCAATAGCAACCATTGAAGAGAAGAATAAAACCTCTAAAACACCAGTATTAGGAATTACAGGAACTGGTGGCGCAGGAAAATCCTCTTTAGTTGATGAGTTGGTGAGACGATTTCTAATCGATTTTCCTGAGAAAACGATTGGATTAGTATCAGTAGATCCGTCAAAACGAAAAACTGGTGGAGCGTTATTAGGTGATCGTATTCGTATGAATGCGATAAACTCTCCAAGAGTTTACATGAGAAGTTTAGCTACGCGTCAATCTAATCTAGCCTTGTCAAAATATGTTAATGAGGCCATTGAAGTATTAAAGGCGGCAGAATATGATCTTATTATTCTTGAAACTTCAGGTATTGGACAATCTGATACGGAAATCATGGAGCATAGTGATGTTGCACTTTATGTAATGACACCAGAATTTGGCGCCGCCACTCAATTAGAGAAAATTGATATGCTAGATTTTGCGGATCTGGTCGCGATAAACAAATTTGATAAAAGAGGTGCTCTTGATGCAATTCGTGATGTCAAGAAACAATACATGCGTAATAATAATCTCTGGGATATTCCTCAAGATGAACTTCCTGTTTTCGGAACTATTGCATCACAGTTTAATGATCCTGGAATGAATACACTCTACAAAGCCATAATGGATAAAATTGTAGAGAAAACAGAATCTGATTTGAAATCCACTTTCGAAATATCGAAAGAAATGTCAGAAAAAATTTATGTTATCCCACCAAACAGAACGCGTTATCTTTCTGAGATCGCCGAGAATAATAGAACTTATGATGACACCTCAAAGAAACAAGTTGAGGTTGCTCAAAAGTTGTATGGTATCTATAAAACTATCGAATCTGTAGCGGGAGCAAATCCTGGCTTAGATAAATCAGGTCTCAATTTAGATCCTGTTATTACAAACGAATCTGAAAATAAGGACTTTTTGAAACTACTTCTTGCAGAATTTGACCGAGTAAAAATGGATCTTGATCCTTACAACTGGGAAGTAATTACTGGTTGGGAAGAGAAAGTAAATAAGTACAAGAACCCAGTATATACGTTCAAAGTTAGAGATAAGGAAATAAAAATTGAGACTCACACAGAGTCGCTATCACAAACCCAGATTCCTAAGGTAGCTTTACCAAAATATTCAGCTTGGGGTGATATTTTAAGATGGAGTTTACAAGAAAATGTTCCAGGTGAATTTCCATACACTTCAGGTTTATATCCTTTTAAGAGAACAGGTGAAGATCCTACCCGCATGTTTGCTGGGGAAGGTGGTCCGGAACGTACAAATAGACGTTTCCATTATGTAAGTTTAGGTATGCCGGCAAAACGCTTATCTACAGCGTTTGATAGTGTAACTCTTTATGGTAATGACCCAGATTATCGACCAGACATCTATGGTAAAATTGGAAATGCCGGTGTGTCGATTTGCTGTTTGGACGATGCAAAGAAATTATACTCTGGATTTAATTTAGCAGACCCAATGACTTCGGTGAGTATGACTATTAATGGTCCTGCACCAATTTTATTAGGCTTCTTCATGAACGCTGCTATAGATCAGCAGTGTGAATTATATATCAAAGAAAACGGATTAGAAGACGAGGTTGAGCAAAAGATTCAAAATATCTATAAAGCTAAAGTTAGACCAACCTATAATGGAGATTTACCAGAAGGTAATGATGGTTTAGGACTTTTGTTGCTTGGTGTAACTGGAGATCAGGTTCTGCCTCAAGATGTTTATGCAGATATCAAAGCAAGAACTATTGCGCAGGTAAGAGGAACTGTGCAGGCCGATATTTTAAAAGAAGATCAAGCTCAGAATACATGTATTTTTTCAACTGAGTTTGCCATACGATTAATGGGCGATGTACAAGAGTATTTCATTGATAATGGGATACGAAACTTCTATTCGGTATCTATATCAGGATATCACATTGCAGAAGCTGGAGCAAATCCAATAACACAATTGGCGCTAACCCTGTCAAATGGATTTACTTATGTAGAGTACTATTTGTCTCGAGGAATGGACATTAATAAGTTTGGACCAAACTTGTCTTTCTTCTTCTCCAATGGTATCGACCCTGAATATGCAGTAATTGGTCGTGTTGCAAGACGAATTTGGTCAAAGGCACTAAAGCATAAATATGGAGCGAATGCGAGAGCACAAATGTTAAAGTATCACATTCAAACTTCTGGACGTAGCTTACACGCACAAGAGATAGATTTCAATGATATACGTACAACATTACAAGCTTTATACGCCATTTACGACAATTGTAATTCCTTACATACAAATGCTTATGATGAGGCGATTACGACTCCGACTGAAGAATCTGTGAGACGTGCAATGGCTATACAATTAATTATTAATAAAGAATTAGGTTTAGCTAAGAATGAAAATCCAATTCAAGGTGCTTTTATTATTGAAGAACTTACGGATTTAGTGGAAGAAGCTGTGCTTTTAGAATTTGATAGAATCACTGAACGTGGTGGTGTACTTGGTGCTATGGAAACCATGTACCAACGGAGCAAAATCCAGGAAGAAAGCCTGTATTATGAAACCTTAAAGCACAATGGTGATTTCCCAATCATTGGGGTAAATACGTTCTTGAGTAGTAAAGGTTCACCAACAGTACAACCTGCTCAGGTTATTAGAGCAACAGAAGAAGAAAAGGAATTCCAGATTAAGACTTTAGAGAATCTTCATAAGGCAAACGATACAACAGAATTATTGAAAGAGTTACAACTTAAAGCTATCAATAATCAGAATATATTTGAAGCCTTAATGGAAGTCTGTAAGGTGTGCTCACTTGGGCAAATAACAAATGCCTTATTCGAAGTAGGAGGACAATATCGTCGTAATATGTAGACTGAACTTTAAGTTTACAACGTCAGCATCCAAGAATGTTGAAGCTTTTTAAACTTTTTAAGTTCTTCTCTTAAAATTGGGAGATAGTCTCTGCCGTTGCTTCTTGTTTTTTCCAAACGTTTGCAGTTTTTATACAAGCGATATACCAATCGGTTGAGACTCTCTACATGTTTATATTTCTTATCAGAAAATCTCTCGCGTTCTGCGTTGATTATTTCTGGTGCAAGATTGGATGAATGCTGAATGATATCACCAGTAAAATAGATATCATTATTTTCAATTCCGTCTTCATTTAAGCCACATAAATCTTGTTGCAGATATGTAGAAATACTTCGTGATAGTATAAATATATCTACCGCCTTTTGGTACAACGGATAATTTAACGATGCTTGGGACATTATTTTTTGTTGATGAATTACAATTTTACCCGAAATTACTATGGAAATATTATATTTTACTTTAAAAAATAAAGTGTTCTTAATATTTTATTTTAAATTATATGTTATTTTTAGTTAAAATTTTTAAAATAGTATGGATTCACTTAATTGGCAGATATTGAAATGTTTACAAGAAAATGCGCGTATGACAAATACTGAAATAAGTAGACGTGTTGGAGTGAGTTCTCCTGCCGTTGCAGATCGGATAAAAAAAATGGAGGATGCAGAAATAATTCAGTCTTACAATGCTATAATATCTCCATTTAAAACTGGTTATCAACTCAAAGCAATTATCACATTAAAGGCTTTTATGGGTATGCTCAAACCCTTTTTAGAAAAAGTAAAAACCTATGATGAGGTTATTAATTGTTATCGTATCACAGGAAATGAGAATATTGTGATGGAAGTCGTTTTAAAGAATCAATTACACCTTGAAAAGTTTATTGATCAATTAATTGTTTATGGTGAATGTAAAACCCAGATTGTATTATCTCACGTGGTTAATCATAGCGCCATAAAGCCGCTGAAATAGCTCAATCAATAATTGGATGCGGTACTGTATTAAAATCCCAATCGATAACTAATCCACCAGCCAAACTTTCAGCAATATTTTTACCATACAAATGTTCACATAAGTATAATGCGGCTTCAAAAGATTTTGCACCTCCAGTTGAGGTAATGTATTTACCATCATGTACAAAGAGGACATTTTTTCTGATATCCAATGTAGGATAACGTTCTTGCATTTTGTCAATATCACTTGGAAAGGTCGTTGAAACCTTTCCATCTAATAGCTCAGCTATTGCAAGTACAAATGCACCATCACAATGCGAGGTTATAAATTGCGCCTCTTTATCTACTTTCTTTACAAAATCAAGCATAGCTTCATCTTCCAAATCTGAGTCCAAATGATGTTCTGCACTTGGCACAACAAGGATGTCAATTTTTGGCAATTCGTCTGTCAAATAATTAAAATCTGGTAATAGGCGCATACCTTCAAAAGTTCTCACTGGCTTATCTGAATTGGCAACAGTAAAAACATTCATTGCCTTGATATTTTCTCTAAATATAGTATGTTGAAAAATGTCATACGGTGCAGTCAACTCCGTATTGTACACGCCATCCATTATTAAAAAAGCAACGTTATATCTATTTGGTTCTAACTTTGGATAAGTCTTTTCTACAAAGTTATTTTCTTGCTCAATGTTATTTATTTTCTCAGTTTCTTTATTGTTACACCAAAAAATTATAATGGCTAAAAGACATAAGATAGCTTGTTTCATATGTTGTTTTTTTATCATTAAAAAAGTTCATCATTCTTCTTTAGAACTCGATTTAAATATATTAACAGTAAAATTCCTGCAATTCCTAATCCTGTCATAACATACCATGTGAAATCGTAACCGTAGAAAGCAGATATCTGTAATCCTGCATTATGTCCAAAAATTCCCGCAACAGAAAAGGACATGACATACATAGCTAAATATTCGCCTTGTTTGCCACGTTTGGAGCGATGCATAGCAAAAGCATTACTCATCGGGAATCCAACCATCTCACCAACAGTCATTAGAAAAATTCCAAAACTTAGAATCCCAATCCATGACGAAATATTTAGAACTACAAAACTTAAAACTGTAAGCAGAATTCCGAAAATTGTCATTCCTATTTTAGTATAGTTTTTTGTCTCTAACCATGCAATAAGTGGCATTTCTGAAATGAATATTAGAAATCCATTCAATCCAAGGAGTAGGGCGGTTTTTAGCTCAGTTAACGCGTGTACATCTTTATAATACAGCGGCATTGTCGAGAAGTATTGCATAAAAATAAATGCAAAAAACACCATGGCAATAAAGAAAATCCAATAGGGTTTATCCTTATATACTGATTTTGGATTTTTGTTGATGACTTCGTCTATTGGCTTAGTCTTTTTTGGGTTAAGCACTTTTACAAGTAGTAAAGTTGCCAAAATACATGTTATACCATCTACCCAAAATAATCCTGAGTATCCAATGTAGGTTATAATTAATCCACCTAAAACTGGACCAGCTGAGAAACCAAGATTTATCGCCAACCGTATTAATGTCACTGACCGTGTTTTATTCTCTTGCTTGCTGTAGACACTCATAGCAACAAACATTGCTGGTCTAAATATATCGGCAATCATAATAACAAAAAAGATGCATAAACAAAAGCCCATAAATGTTCTCACATATTGAAGCGCAATGAATAAAAGACCAGTAAAGAATAAGCTACGAACCATTACCTTATAGTAACCAATAGAATCGGTTAGTTTGCCTCCAATCCATACTCCAACAACTGAGCCAATGCCAAAGCTTGTCATAACCCAACCCACATTGGATTGACTAATGCCCATATCTTCTCTTAGATACAAGGACAGAAATGGAATAATCATGGTTCCAGATCTATTTATAAATGTTATTAGCGCAAGCCACCAAACTTCTTTTGATAAGCCTTTGAACGTATTAATATAATTGTTGTATAATTTTTTCATTTTTAAATAAAAAAGTCCGACAAAATTTGCCGAACTTTTAATGGTTTTGGTTAGTTAAATATATCTACATCATAACACACAAATCGTCGACCTTCTTTTCGAAGACACTTGTTTTTGCTGAACAGTTACAATGGTATTTCTCATGATTTGTCAAAAAAATGATAACAGTCCAAGCTAAAAAAAATATCTTTAAGTTGTATTTTTGATTTGATTTTATTGTAGATATGAAACAACTCCTCTTTATTTTTCTATCAATGGTCTTGCTAAGTTGCGATGGTAAAAAACCAGCCGTTATCGGTGAAACAGCATGGCAACAAAAAATAAATGCCGACTATAAAGATGCTTCAAAATCTCCACTAAAGGCGAAGGATTTAAGAACATTTAATGGGTTAGAATTTTTCCCTTTTGATTCCGTTTACGTAGTAAATGCAAAATTTAAACCTACACCAGATACACCTTGGTTCAGCATGAAAACGACTACGGATCGTGTATCGAAAGAACGTGTTTATGGTGTCGCTTCTTTTGAACTGAATGGAAAATCATTTCAGCTAAATGTTTATCAAGGAGAAGAAGACCTCAATTCAGAGGACAGAAAAATTGAATTATTTCTACCTTTTTTAGATGATACGAATGGCGAAAGCAGTTATGCTGGTGGCCGCTATATTAATTTAGCGATTCCAGCAAACGATACGATTCAAATTGATTTTAATAAAGCTTATAATCCCTATTGTGTTTATAACGAGAAGTATTCGTGTCCCATAGTACCTCGAGAAAATTATCTGAGTACAGAAATAAAAGCAGGAATGATGAACTTTAAGAAAGGCGATAACTAATTATCGTTTATTTAGTCAAATAAAGGCCTCCAGTAACAGCCAAAAATCCTAAGGTAAAACTCAAAATTGTATAGATAGCAAAACTTGTGAAATCACCTGATTTTAATAGTAGTTGTCCCTCATAACTAAATGCAGAAAAGGTTGTGAAACCACCGCAAAATCCTGTTGCTAAAAATAAAGTTTGGTCTTGGTTTAGAAGCTGTTTAACAAAATAACCCATAATAATTCCGATAATAAAGCAGCCAACGACATTTGCCAGTAATGTCCCATAAGGCAATCCTTTTTCGGAGCTATTGAGCCATTTCCCGATTAAAAATCTTGAAACACTGCCAATTCCTCCGCCGAAAAAAACAAGAAGCATTTGTTTCATCTATTTTACAGGAATAAAAATTTCTGTTATCCAATCAGCAGGGTTTTGAAAATTACCTGGATCTGTTTGGTAAATTTCAAAAGGTTTTACGTCAGACTGTTCTAACCCATTTTCTGCCAGATGTTTCATAGCTGTTTCCCAAGCCTTGGGCAAATTTGTATAGTTGCCAGTCAATGTTACTTTTAGAGCTTTTGTTTTTGGTGTGTAACCGCTTAACACTTCAGACTCTTGAGGAACTTCTACTTTGGTTTGTACCGGAATAGCCTGATTCATTATTACATTACCATTTGCATCATTCATCTCGTTATAAATGGTAAACGGCATGCCAGCTTGTACGATTCCATTTTGTGACATGTACCCTAAAATTTCTCCATACTGCCTTCCCATAACTTGACTTATGTTATTACCGTTTGCAGATGTTGTTTTATACATATAAAATCCGCCACCATATTCTGTAATCCCATTTAATTCAACTTTATAGGCTTCCATATTGCTTACCACGATGCTATCTAATTTTTCTAAACTACGTTCGTAGTTTGGACCAATTTGTTTCTCCATACCACCCATAAAGACAGAAAACATTTTGAACATAAAAGGCAAATCTTTACCAGCTATTTTCCAGGTTACATTTGTGCTTCCATCCGTAGCATCTTCAAATTTCCAACTGATGTCTGATTTAGAAAATTCTGCAAATTGCATCTCTTGAGTAATTGAGGAATGTGGTTTGGCATCTGTGGTTGACATGACACCAATGCCATCTTCATCTTCCCAAGAGTAAGAGCCACCAATACCTTTTGTGTTATCAGACAAGGTAATCTTCATATTTGGATCTGCTTCTGCCCATGATGACCATGCTTCCCAATTTTTAAAATCAATAACATTATTATAAATAACAGCAGCTGGTGCTTTTATCGTTCTACTGCGTTCTACTTCGAAAGAGTTTGGTTGCACGGCAATATAAATTGCCATTCCTATTATTAAAATCAATAGGAAAAACAACACATATTTTAGGGATTTCATGTGATTGTATTTAGTTACTATCAAAGATAGTGATTTTATGATAAGTGTTTTAAAATGTACATTTGTTTAAAACCTCTAATAATATTTATATAATGAAACTAAAATCAATTTTAGTAACCGTTTTAGCGTTTTTTATCTT
>CBFHYD010000072.1:0-5599 GCA_965659975.1 Winogradskyella sp.
AAAGTGGAATACCAGATACATTCGATGTTGAAGTGACTTCAATGGCATTTACAGGAAATAATATGATTGTTGCTACGGCAACAGGAAATAGTACCTATGAATATAGTCTGGACCAAGGTCCGTTCCAGTTGATTGGAGAATTCCAGAATGTAACAGGTGGAGAACACGTTGTTTATGTTAGGGATGTCAATGGATGTGGTATTTTATCACAAGTGATTACAATTATTGACTACCAACGTTTCTTCACACCAAATGGAGATGGACAAAATGATACTTGGCAAATTAAGGGTATCGACTCTCAAGCGGATGCCGTAATTTATATACATGACCGTTATGGAAAACTAATTAAACAATTAAGTCCTACAGGTCCAGGTTGGGACGGAACCTATAACGGTAACCGTATGCCGAGTAGTGATTACTGGTTTGTACTTGAATATAGAGAGCCAAACACAAATGAAAGAAAAACATTTAGAGCACACTTTGCTTTGAAGCGATAATAGCCATCCTAAATCCTTCCCAAAGGGAAGGGCTTTAACGATGATAAAGTTTAAAATAAAAAGCCCTGCATTTGCAGGGCTTTTTGGTCTATATTCTATCTTCTAATTTCTATTATCTGATATTATCCATTCATGGAGATTAAGAATTCTTCGTTATTTCTTGTTTGCTTAAAGCGATCTTGAATGAATTCCATCGCTTCAACAGGATTCATATCTGCTAAATACTTACGCATAATCCACATGCGTTGGATTGTAGCATCATCTAATAAGAGATCGTCTCGACGTGTACTTGAAGAAGTTAAATCAATTGCAGGGAAAATACGACGGTTCGCAATCTTACGATCCAATTGTAACTCCATATTACCTGTTCCTTTAAATTCTTCGAAAATAACTTCGTCCATTTTAGAACCGGTTTCAGTTAATGCTGTGGCAATGATAGTTAAAGAACCACCATTTTCTATATTTCTTGCTGCACCAAAGAAACGTTTTGGTTTATGTAAAGCGTTGGCATCCACACCACCAGAAAGAATTTTTCCTGATGCTGGTTGTACCGTATTGTATGCTCTTGCCAAACGTGTTATAGAGTCTAATAAAATAACCACATCGTGACCACATTCTACTAAGCGTTTTGCCTTTTCTAATACAATATTGGCGATTTTTACATGTTCGTGTGCTTCTTTGTCAAACGTAGAAGCAATAACCTCACCACGGACATTACGTTGCATGTCTGTTACCTCTTCTGGTCGCTCATCAATAAGTAGTATCATCTGATAAACTTCAGGATGATTTGCTGCAATGGCATTAGCAACATCTTTAAGCAACATTGTCTTACCTGTTTTAGGCTGTGATACAATCATACCACGTTGTCCTTTTCCAATAGGTGAAAACAAATCCATGATTCTTGTAGAGATGGTACTTTGTCTTTCTGCAAGGTTAAATTTTTCTTTTGGGAATAAAGGAGTTAAATGCTCAAAAGCTACACGGTCACGAACAACTTGAGGGCTTTGACCATTGATCTTACTTACTTTGATAAGTGGAAAATACTTTTCACCTTCTTTTGGTGGTCTAACGTGACCGAGAACAGTATCTCCAGTTTTCAACCCAAATAATCTAATTTGTGATTGGGAAACATAAATATCATCAGGTGAGGTTAGGTAATTATAATCTGAAGATCTTAAAAAACCGTATCCGTCTTGCATTATATCTAATACACCTTCGCTTTCGATGATTGCATCAAATTCAAAATCTGGCTCTTTGTAGCGATTACGGTTATCTTTATTTCCGTTATTCTTAGAATGGTTGTTGTTTTGACCATTCTGGTTATTGTTTTTATGACGTTGCTGATGACGTTTGTTGTCGTCATTACGCTTATTGTCTTTTTGGTTGTTTTTTTTCTGATTGTCCTTTTTATTGTCGACTTTGTGGTCGTTAGATTTATCAGAAAAATCCATTTTTTGTTGATCCTTTTTGTCTTGGTCAGATCTTTGGGTACGTGCTCTTTTTTGACGTTGCTGCTGCTGTTGCGGCTTTTTATTGTCGTCTTTCTTAGATTCAGGTTGATCTGTTGCCACAGCTTTAACAGCAGCTGGGTTGGAAGCTTGATAGTCTAAAATCTGATAAACTAAATCTAACTTTTTAAGGGAACGGTACTTAGGAACTTTAAGTTGTTTTGCAATGTCCTGTAATTCAGGAAGTTTCTTTGCTTTTAACTGAGAAATTTCAAACATTAGTATGTGTGTAAATTATAATACGTTTTGATAGTGATTAATCTATTTTCTATTTAAAAATCGATAAATGAAAATGAGAAATTGAATCGAGTGAAGTGAATGGAGCGGTACTTTGCTGCATTACTACTGCAATTATACAATTTTTATTTGATAATTATTATAATCATTTGAAAATAAGTTTCTAATTTTACAGTAAATTTTAGTAAAAGTAATGATTCAGCGCATTCAGACCATATATTTATTAGTAGCCACTGCTATCTCTGCAGGGTTAATATTCATATTTGATTTGTATACAGATGTGAATCAAGAACTTGTGTTTGCCAAGGATAACAATTTGTATCTCGGCTTGTTTTTGGGTTCAGCTTTGTTATCTTTGATATCGATATTTAGTTATAAAAATAGAAAGTCACAATTTGTATTGGGACGTTTCAATATAATATTAAACTTTATTTTACTAGGAGTGTTCGTGTATCAATCTCTAAATTTATCTGGAGAAACAACGGTTTCTGAGAAAGGTATTGGATTGCTACTCCCTATTTTTTCTATCGTGTTTTTAGCCTTAGCAAATAAGGCAATAAAAAGGGATGAGGATCTTGTAAAATCTGTAGATAGATTACGATAAACACCTAAAATCTTAGTAGTATTAGTGCGAAAAACCTCGAAGTGAAAGCTTCGAGGTTTTTTTATCTCTTAAATTCAATAACTTCGAGATTGTCTATTTTTTTTCCATCAATCGTAAAACGAAGCATTGTTCTAACCTTATGAAACCCATGTTTTCCGACTGCTCCAGGATTGATGTGAAGAAGATTTAAGCGTTTATCGGGCATTACCTTTAGGATATGAGAATGTCCGCATATAAAAATACGCGGTGGATTAGCTCTCAATTGTTCTCTTGTTCTACCATTATAGTTTGGAGGATATCCACCGATATGAGTAATCCAGACGTCAACATTTTCGCACATAAATCGGTTATGTACTGGAAACTCTGCTCTCGCCTCGTTGTTATCTATATTTCCGTACACTGCTCGTAGTGGTTTTAAACTTTTAATAGCATCTGTGACTTTAAGATCGCCAATATCACCAGCATGCCATACTTCGTCAGCTTGTTTTACATACTTGAGTATATCATCATCGATATGACCGTGCGTATCAGATAATAGAAGAATTTTAGTCAAACCAAATCTTTTGTTAAAGACATTCCAGCGGTAATAAGATTAAAAGTATCTTTGTGTTATTGCAATCACAAATATAAGTTTTTGAGGTATTTTATAGAGTTATCTTACAATGGTAATGCCTATCATGGTTGGCAAATTCAACCTAATGCAATAACGGTCCAAGAGACTATTCAAGATGCATTGTCAAAATTATTACAGTCACCTTTGACTATTACAGGCGCTGGTAGGACTGATACTGGTGTACACGCAACTCAAATGTTTGCTCACTTTGATACTGAATCACCTATTGATTCTGAAAATTTGACTTATAAGTTGAATTCATTTTTACCAAATGATATTGCAATTGCCACTATATTTAGTGTTAATGCCAATGCACATGCAAGATTTGATGCGACAAAACGAACTTATAATTACAAAGTGTCTTTAAAGAAGGATGTGTTTTTGCATGATTATACCTATTACACACACCAAATTTTAGATATTGAAAAAATGAATGAGGCTGCGGCTGTTTTATTTGAATATTCAGATTTTCAGTGTTTTTCAAAAAGTAATAAAGATGTAAAAACATATAACTGTAGGATTGATTACGCCAAGTGGGAAATAGATAATAATTTGCTCATTTTCACAATCAGTGCAGATCGCTTCTTAAGAAATATGGTACGTGCAATTGTTGGCACTTTAATTAATATTGGACTGGGAAAATTAGAAGTTAACGATATGCACCGCATTATACAATCAAAGGATAGAGGTGAAGCAGGATTCTCTGTGCCTGCAAAAGGATTATATTTGACAGAAGTTTTATATCCAGAAACCATAAAAAACTTGAATTAGATTTCTGAATGGAAATCAGACTAATATGAAAGAACAAAAGAAAATATTTGATGTTACTTTATTTAAAAGACTGCTCAAGTACATTAAACCGTATCGCGGTGTTTTTGTTCTGTCCTTAATTTGTGTTATTGGATTGGCAATATTTGGAGCAGCAAGACCATATATAATTCAAATAGCTATTGATGAAAACATATCTCAGAGAGTTTATGATAGGTTCTTGTTTTATATTTTGCTTTTGGTTGGATTCTTATTTTTTGAGGTTATTTGTCAATTACTTTTTGTCTATTACGCAAGCTGGCTTGGACAATCTGTTGTAAAGGATGTTAGGGTAAAGTTATTTAAGCATATGCTGCGCTTTAAAATGACGTACTACGATAAATCTTCAGTTGGAATCTTGATTACTAGAGCTGTAACAGATATGGAGCGTATCGCAGACATCTTTGGGCAAGGACTATTTATGATTTTTAGTGATCTACTAAAAATGGCCGTTGTTGCAGGATTTATGCTTTATGTGAATGTAAGGATAAGCCTTGTGGTTTTTGTGATTTTACCACTCATAGTGTTCGCAACTAATATTTTTCAGAAGTACATGAAACGCGCTTTTGAAGAGGTGAGAACTGAAGTGTCTAATCTGAACTCGTTTGTCCAAGAACGTGTGACAGGTATGAAAATATTACAACTGTTTACGAGGGAAAAAACAGAGTATAACAATTTTGTTGAAATTAATGAACGTCATAAAAAAGGTTGGTTAAAAACCGTTTGGTATAATGCCATCTTCTTTGCATTTACTGAGATTATTTTATCCTTTACATTGGCGATGGTTATAGTTGTTGGTGGGTACGATATATTTAGTGATACACCACTAACGAGTATAGGTGTTCTTATGTCTTTTACGATGTTCATTAGAATGTTATTTAGGCCATTGAATCAGATAGCTAACAAGTTCAATACACTACAGATGGGTATGGTGGCTGCAGATCGTGTTTTTAAGGTTCTGGATACGGACTCACAAATCAATGACAAAGGAGAAATCGAGGCGCAACACTTCAAAGGTGACATAGCCCTTAAAGATGTTCGTTTTTCCTATATAGAAGGTGAAGAGGTTCTTAAAGGTGTGTCTTTAGATATTGCATCCGGAGAAACTGTTGCTATAGTTGGAGCTACTGGTGCTGGTAAGTCTACAATCATTAACTTACTTAATCGCTTCTACGATATCAATTCTGGAGCCATAGAAATTGATGGAACAAATATTAATAAGTTTTCGTTGAACTCGCTGCGAGAGCAAATTGCAGTTGTTCTTCAGGATGTATTTTTATTTGCTGATACTATACTTAATAATATTACACTCGGAAACCAGGATATTACTGAA
>CBFHYD010000072.1:5698-10554 GCA_965659975.1 Winogradskyella sp.
GAAGAGGTTGTAAATGCAGCAAAAGCCATAGGAATTCACGATTTTATATCGAGTTTACCAAATGGATACCATTACAATGTCAAAGAACGTGGCGTAATGTTATCTTCCGGTCAACGTCAGTTAATCTCTTTCTTAAGAGCTTATATGACGAATCCAAGTATTCTAATTTTAGATGAAGCAACATCATCTGTAGATTCATATTCAGAGCAACTTATACAAGATGCAACTGACAAAATCACTGAAGGAAGAACCTCAATCATAATTGCGCATCGTTTGGCAACCATTCAGCAAGCAGATAAAATTGCAGTTATGGATTCTGGAGGAATTGTTGAAATTGGTACACATTCAACTTTACTTCAAAAAGAAGACGGCTATTATAGAAATTTGTACGAAGTTCAGTTCTTGAATGCTGAAGCAGTTTAGTTGATTGAATCTTGTGCTGCGCGTTGAGCTTCAATCAATGATTTTTGTATTTCTATATAAGATTGAACAGCAGGATGATCTCTGAAGATAAATCCTATGATACCACCAACAATAGACAGCGCTATTGAAAGTGCACCTAAAATTGCGAAGAAGAAAATAGTTCTCAATATTATTCCTCCTATAGAAATCTTATATATGCGTTTTAAAGCATATGCATAAAAACCTATTTGGAAAATTGCAGAATCACCGCCTAGTATTTGTGGGGATAAATTAGTGCAAAGTATTAGGATATTCAAAAATGAACTTACTAAAGAAAACTGTGCGGCCAAATACATCCACATGACCACATGTTCTGTGAGATTGTAATTATTCCGATTAATAAATACCAACCTTGAAATGATTGCGTAAAACGGAATAAACAATACCATTATAATAGAGTAGTATTCTTGAACAACACTCATTGCCGACTTTATGGCTTCTTCTTGAACTTTTCCTCCATACGGGTTACTCATTTTTACCAAAGCATCAGGGAAAAATATATTGAGAATAATAATAATGTATAAACCACCAATTGATATTGCCAATGCCAAGTAACTCATGGGATTGACATACTTTTTTCAAACGCCTTTGATGTATCCAACTATGACAACTTCAGGTTTTTTAAATAGGTTTAAAAAAGTACGGAGTAACTTATTATCAACATTAAAAAATGTCTCGGTAATGTGCTCAAAGAGATTCTTAACGGTAAGTCTATTTCTTATAACTCTCGCACCACATTTATGACAGTAATCACTATGTTCTTGCAATTCGGTATGACAGTTTTTACAAGTGAGATGCGACATAGTTTTACTTAAGGACTAAAGTGAATAAAATTTGAATTAACTCAATTATTACAGATAACAATGTAAATAGAATTGCAAATCCAACCATTAACAATGCAAAATAGGCGAATGTGTAAAGCAGACTTAGCTTAAATACACGTTTTAAAAGAAATACAAAATAGATAAAGGATATTGCCGTTGCAAAAATCATTATTGTGAAAAAGTTAATTCCTAAACCTAAACAGACTATGTAAATTATCGCTGACAAAATACCTATTTGGGCACCATAATATAAATTGATCACTATATGTTCCGTATAGTTAAATTGACGCATTCCAGTAACCCAAAAAATAAACCACGTTGTCAAAGCAGAAAAAGGGATGTTTATTGTTGTGAAAATACTTTGAAGACTATTTACCTCATTGAATTCCATTTCGCCATTAATCATCACGTTATTTTCTTGCCCCGGTAATTTAGTCATCCAATCAAAAAAATCGGATTGATAAAGTGCAGGATCAGTAAACACTTTTTCCATTAAGAAAACTTGTAATCCGTTTAGAGTTAGCGCAATCGCAAAGTATCGTACAACATTAATGTATTTCTTTCTTGTGCCATCGATAAAGCCAACTATAACGGCTTCTGGCTTTGTGAACAGATGTTAAAAGGTTTTTAGTAGTTTGTTGTCAACTGAAAAAAAACTCAACATTGATTTGCTGGAAGAGTGCTTTGAGTGTTAGTCGATTTCTAATAATCCGTGCGCCACACTCTAAACAATAGCGTTGATTTTTGGAATGAGGTGTGCCACAATTTTTACAAACCATTAGACCAAATCTTTTTTAATCTTCTTTATCAATTCATCTACTGTTTTATACATCACAAATTCAGCATTTTTAATGTAAGACAGTGTACCCGTTTCTTCGCTTACTACTAAGGCCAAGGCATCCGTTTTTTCTGTGATGCCAAAACCGGCTCTGTGACGCAGGCCAAATCGTTTCGGAATGACAACTTCGTTATTTACAGGTAGTACAACTCTCGTCGCTTTTACGACATTGTTGTCAATTATTATGGCACCGTCGTGTAATGGACTGTTCTTAAAGAATATACTTTCAATAATAGGTTGTGATACTGTGATATTCATCTCATCACCGGTGTTAGTCAAAAAGTCCAAATTATTATTGCGTTCTATGACTATAAGCGCTCCAGTATTTGTAGTACCCATTTTTATACAAGCATTAACTATGGCCTCGACATCTGTTGTGGTTTCGGTATCGCTATTTAGAAACTTAAAATTTTTGAAAATTCGTCGTTTACCAGAAAGATTGGTAGATCCTACCATTAGCAAAAACTTGCGGATTTCGGGCTGAAACACTACTATCAGTGCAATAATACCAACCTTCATAAAACCATCAACAATTCGATACAGTAAATGCATATTTAGATAATCCGTGACTACCCAAACTAAATAGATGATTATGATACCGATAAAAATATTTATGGCTACAGTTCCCTTGACTAATTTGTAGATGTAAAAAAGGAGTATAGCAACAAGGAAGACATCTACGAAGTCTATTAATCTAAAGTCAAAAAGATTGATATCGCTCAAAAAAGTAGGTTTTATGCTAAGTTAATAATTAATATTAATTCGCTTTTAGATTTTTAAAAAGAGAAACACATTCAGCAGCTTCTTTGACATCATGCACTCTAAGGATAGAGGCGCCACGCTCCAAAGCTATCATATTTAATGCTGTGGTACCATTAAGCGCTTCTTTGGCTGTTACTCCTAAAGTTTTATATATCATTGACTTTCGGGATACGCCAGCTAAAAACGGTTTACCAGCGATATTTAAGAGTTGTAGTTTATTTAGTAGTTCATAATTCTGTTCTAAGGTTTTGGCAAAGCCAAAACCTGGATCGATTATAATATCCTTAATCTTGGCTTTATGTGCTTTTGCAATGCGTTCGCCGAAGTAGCTAAGAATTTCCTTTATGAGATCTTCATAATTTGTTTGTTGTTGCATGGTTTGAGGATTTCCACGCATGTGCATCATAATGTATGGTACACCTAATTCTCCAACTGTATCTATCATGTTTTCATCCAAAAACCCTGCTGAAATATCATTGATTAAAGCACCTCCAGCTGCAATTGCTTTTTTGGCAACTTCACTCCGAAATGTATCTATTGAGATAATGGTTTCAGGAAAATGTTTTATAATCAGTTCAACAATTGGTATAACACGTATTAGTTCTTCTGAAGAAGAAACATAGTCGGCACCTGGTCTTGAGCTATAACCGCCAATGTCAATAAATGTAGCGCCATCTGCAAGCATTGTTTCGACTTGAGATAGGATATCTGCTTCATTTTTGTAACTGCCGCCATCATAGAAAGAATCTGGTGTTACATTAAGAACACCCATGACTTTTAGCGAGGATAAGTCTATAAGTTGGCCTTTACAATTAATGGTCATAACTTGTATAAATCTTTAAAGATTAAAGGTTGTAGAATTAAACAATAATGGCGAAATTTACGCATAATTTAATTCAATTTAATGCATAATACAACTAATCAGTATGACGCTGTAATTACCAAGTGTAGAAATTTATTTGTAAAGAAAATGAGTGATTACGGTAGTGCTTGGCGTATTTTAAGATTACCATCGCTTACAGATCAGATTTTTATAAAAGCCCAACGCATTCGCAGTTTGCAAGAAAATGATGTGAGAAAAGTGGATGAAGGTGAGGTTAGCGAGTTCATAGGGATAATTAACTACTGTATTATGGCACTTATTCAGTTAGAAAAGGGAATTGTTGAGCAACCAGACATCAATACTGAAGAAGCTACTGAATTATACGATGAAAAGGTTGCGCTTACAAAGCAATTGATGCTGGATAAAAATCACGATTATGGCGAGGCATGGCGTGATATGCGTGTGAGTTCGCTAACGGATTTAATCTTACAAAAATTATTACGCGTTAAGCAAATTGAAGACAATGCGGGTAAGACTTTAGTAAGTGAAGGTATAGATGCCAATTATCAAGACATGATTAATTATGCAGTCTTTGCAATGATTCATCTGGGAGAAAGTAATTAGAGAAAACAAACATGAAATATATCGTACAAATAAGCAGAATATTCGTTGGAATTTTATTTATCATTTCAGGATTTATTAAGCTGAATGATCCGCTTGGGTTTTCATACAAGCTTCAAGAATATTTTAGTTCTGATGTATTAAATATCCCATTCATGGAACCATATGCCTTAGGAATTTCAGTTTTTGTTGTGATACTTGAGGTCGTTCTTGGTGTTTTCTTGCTTATCGGATACAAGAAAAAGTTTACTATTTGGATGCTATTAGGAATGATCGTTTTTTTTACATTCCTAACATTTTATTCGGCTTATTTCGATAAAGTCAAGGATTGTGGTTGTTTTGGTGATGCATTGAAGTTAACACCATGGGAAAGTTTCACTAAGGATGTTGTACTTTTAATTCTTATTCTTATTCTCTTTTTTGGGCAGAAGTACATTAAACCCATATTTAAAACATTGCCAAATTCTATAATTGCCTTACTAAGTTTTATAGCTTGCCTTTGGTTTGCTTATCATGTGCTTATGCA
>CBFHYD010000073.1:0-10499 GCA_965659975.1 Winogradskyella sp.
TTTTGAGATATCTGTCCCTTCAGGATATTCTATATATACAATGGCTTGGTTGGCTTCGTTTTCAGGAAAAAATAAGGTATTTATAGATGAGGCGCCAAATACAACAAATGATAATAATAATAGACCAAATGTGCCAAAGAAGAACTTATAAGCATTACTTCCTTTTAGCGCATAATCTAAGAAGTTTCGGTATCTATTTTCTAAAGCTGGGAGCCACTTAGATTGGAATTTATCCGATAGTGGTTGTAAAGCATATTTGTGTAACCATAATAAACCAGCAATAAGGATAAATAAATTACCAAATCCTAAGAAAGCCTTTGGTCCACCGACAAACCCAATAATTGAAAGCAGAATACCTAATCCAAATAATGATAGGCCATTTTTTAATCGTTTTGTCTTATTTCTATTTAGCCAACCAGTAATCGTCATAAAAAGACCGACAAGTAATAAAATTGGTCCTATTACAGAAAAAATAAGGTTAGTCTCTAACAACCCAGATAGTGTTAGTAGAGCACCAAATATTAAAAGCCCTAAACTAATTCTAACTAATGCTTTTTTCTCCATTTTTGCCTCTTCGGTTTTCATAAATACCGAGGTAAGCATTGAGTTGATTATTAATGCCACAAAAAGCGAGGAACCAAGTACTGTAGCTAAGGTTAGTGGGAAATAAATCATAAATTTCCCCATAATTCCAGGCCAAAAACCTAAAGGTAAAAAGGCGGCTAATGTTGTTGCAGTAGATGCGATAATTGGCCAAGCAATTTCACCAACACCTTGCTTTGCAGCTTCTGATCTTGGTACGCCTTCGTCCATAAGGCGATAGACGTTTTCTACTACCACAATACCATTGTCAACTAACATACCTAAGCCCATTACTGTGGCAAAGAGTACCATTGTATTAAGTGTAATGTTAATACCAATTGCCCCACCAAAAAGAGGAAGTATTAAAAATGACATCATAATTGATAATGGTATAGCTATACCTACGAAAATGGCATTTCTAAAACCTAAGAAGAACATTAAAACGCCAACTACTAAAAGTACACCGAAAATAATGCTGTTTTCCAACTCAGAAACTTGTGCTTCTGTTCGTGTTGATTGATCATTGGTGATTGAGATATTTAAATTCTCAGGTAAGTATGTGCCATCGGCTTCTTCAAGAATTACTTTGATTTTCTCGATTGCTGCAATCATATTTTCACCACTTTTCTTCATAATGCTCAACATTACGACTGGCTCTGAGTATTCTCTTGCGTATGTAGTTCTGTCTTTTTCTCTGAAGTTTATTTTTGCAATATCTCTAAGAAGTATTCTACCGCCATCATTTTTTACCACAACATTTTGTAGCTCCTGCGGATCTTCAATTTCTCCAAGAACACGAATATTACGTTGCATTCCATTTTGAATAACGTTACCACCAGAAATAGTAACATTCTCAGATTGGATAGCACCTATAATGTCACCAAAGCTTAAGTTAGACGCATTCATCTTAAACACATCTACAGCAACTTCAACCTCTTTATCCTCAGCACCTAAAATTTGTGCTTCCTTGATCTCTTGTAACTCTTCGATTTCATCTTGAAGTAACTCTGCATAATCTTTTAATTGTTCTGATGTAAAGTCTCCAGTAATATTAATATTGGCTATTGGGGTAACCTCAGATATATTTAAATCAAACGCATTTGGTTCTACTTTTACACCACCATCTATAGTTGGCCAATCTTGTTGTGCCTTTACATTATCAATTTTATCCTTTATTTTCACCTTCGCTTCTTCAGGTGTTATATCTTCTTGAAATTCTACTTGAATAGAAGAATAATCTTGGACTGAAGTTGAGGTTATTTTAGTAACACCAGTTATATCATCAAACTCTTCTTCAAGTGGTTTGGTAATCAACTTTTCTACATCTTCTGCGGCATTACCTGGATAAATAGAACTCACATAAATCTTTGATTCTACAATCTCTGGGAATGATTCTCTAGGTAAATTCGAGTAACTCAATAATCCTCCAAATAGAATTATGGCAATTATCACGAAAACTGTTTTCCTGTTGTCAATTGACCAGGATGAGAGTCCGAAATATTTTATTTTAGTGTTTTCCATAGTTATTTATCTCGATTATTGAACCTTAACTGTTAGACCATCTTTCATAGTAATAGCACCATCTTTTACGATTAAATCATCGGCCTTAAGACCTTCGTAAACTTCTATATAGCCATCATACGCCAAGCCTAACTTTACTTGCGTTTTGGTTACCGAGGCTTCTGAATCTTTTATCTCTGAGATTATGTAGACAAATTTTTCTCCTTTTGCATTTTCTTGAATTACATTGTCTGGTATTATGACTGCATTATCTTTTGAATAATCATTAATCTCCAGATTGGCTACAAGATTAGGTTTTATAACTTGATCACTGTTTGGTATTGTAATTTCAATTTCAAAAGTTCGGTTATTTGGATTGATAAAGTTGCCTACTTGCCTCACTGTACCATCTATTTGTTTTCCTAATGATGGAAACTCCACATTGACATAGGTTCCCTTTTTAATTGTTCCCAAGTAAGTCTCAGGTATTGAAGCCTTAACATACATATTCTTAAGACTAACAATGCGCATCAATTGATTCGCACCAGGACTCACTACTTGACCTTGATCTGTTATGATTTCATCGATAGTACCTGAGAATGGAGCTTTAACTCTTGTCTTTCCTAATTGCGATTGCATTTGCTTCACAGAGTTTTGCAGTCCTTCCATATTGGCTTTTGCCTGTAAATACTGTATTTCACTTCCAATTTTTTGGTTCCACAGACGTTCTTGTCGTTCAAAAGTTGTCTTTGCTAACTCGTATTGTGTTTGCATTTGCGCTAATTGATTGCCTAATCCACCATCATCGATTCGAGCTAAAACTTGTCCTTTTGTTACTTTTTGACCTTCCTTAACATATATGTTTGTCAAAGTCCCTGAATACTCAGGATAAATAATAATGTTCTCTTTTGTGTCTACATCTCCTTGGATATCAATGAAATGTTTAAAAGTAGTATCTACAACTTTATAGGATGTTACTAAAGGTAAACGCTTAATTGTATCTTTTTCTGAGATAGCGACCTCTAGCGTTCCTAATACCTTACCAATGCTGTCATAGGTTTTTAGCACCTCGTCTCTTTTAATTTTCATTTTAGTAAGATTACCTTCTGCAATTACAGCTTTTACAGAATCTGTACTTTCATTTCCGCCACATGAGGTAAAAAGCACTGCTAAGATTAAAATTGAAAATATATGTTTCATGATATTCATGTTTTTTGAATGATTAGTTATTAGAAATGTTATTAGTAATGGTCTCTAGCTCTGCTTTTGCATTTATCACGTTGAGCATACTTTGCAGAAACTCTTGTTGTGCACTGTAGAGCTGCGTTTGCGCTTGTCTTAATTCAAAACTTGAAGCTATACCCTCAAAGAATTTTGTTTCGTTTTTTGATTCAATACGCTCAGCGAGAGATAAATTCAATTTTTTATTATCGTAGTCCTCAACAGCGAATCTGTAGTTGCTTTTTGCAGTTTCAATTTGAAGATTTAGACGTTGTTCTGTTTCAGTTAATTCATCCTGAGATTTCTCCAGATTAATTTTAGCACGTTGTGTAGCTGCACTTCGTTTTCCAGAACTAAAAATGGGAACACTAAGATTAAAACCCAAAGTAGAAAAGCCTGCCCAGTCTTGGTCACTATTAAAAAATGCAAATTCATTACCAAACCCTAAATAACCGCCATTTAAAAATGCACTAAGTCGAGGTAAAGCTTTAGACTTCTCAAGCTTTAGCAACAACTCTTTAGATTTTTTGTCATTTGCAGCAATTCGGTAATCTATGGTTGAGGTGACATCTTTATTTTCATTTAGATATTCTAATGAAATATTCTTAAGTGCTAAATCTTCTAAACTGTCAGTTAGTGCTGTAGTCGCATTGTATTCTATACCAAGTGAAATATTAAATAACTGATATGCAATTTGCTGAAGTCGCTTCGCATTGTTTAGATTACTTTGAAGATTAGAAAGTGTAATTTGTAATTGCTCCACACTTTCTTGTTCTTCCAAACCGTTTTCATAAATTTTTGTGGTTTCGTCAAGATTCTTTTTAAGCACACTGACATTATCTTCTAAGATTTTTACACTTTCTTCAGATAAGAGAACGTTCCCGTAAGCATTAATTACAGCTTTTCGTATTTCTAAATCTGTTTTCTCCTTAGCATTTTCTGATATTTCAAGGAATACTTTTGCAGACTGTAAGCCAACTAAGTAAGAACCATCAAATAATAGCTGATTTAAAGTTGCCGTGGCATTTACATTATGTTGTACACCAAAAATAACCTCCTGAAATTCTCCAGGGTTACCGCCAAAAAATTCAGCAGGAACTAAAGAAATTTGTTGCTTAAGGTTATTTTGATAATTTATATTAGCATCCAGTTGAGGTAAACCAGTAGCTGTGGTTTCCCATTTCTGTTGTTTTGCAGCTTCTATATCTCGCGCTGCGTTTTTTGCTTGTCTATTGTTCTCTAAAGCATAATCTATGGCTTCTTGCAATTTGAAAGAGCTCGGGATATCCTGAGCAAATACCATCGAAAATAGCATGAGAAAACATAAAGAAATTGAGTATTTCATAAGATATTTGATTGTGTTTTATTGATGAATTGATTTAGTATTTTGAATCCTTTTTCTGTAACAATGGCTCTTAAGTGATACTCTAAATAGCTTTCCATTAGGTATTCCATTTGGTAATTTTCTGGAGGAAAGAACATATTGTCTTTAATTCCAGTCATACCAGTGAAGTACATTCTCGAAATGAAGTCTACGTCAATTGTATCCCTAAAAACACCAGTGTCAACGCCTTGTTGTAGACTGTCTTGAACAGAGCTATGCATCTTTTCAAATTGTTTAAACTTTAGTTGCGCATGTATCTGTGGGTAGTACTTTTTTAGCTGATATTGAGGTGATGTCTTTTCATTTTTAAGATGATGCATCACAAATAATTTAATAGAATACAACTCCTCAATTGGATTTGGAGCCTTCTCGCAAATGTCATCTATACCATCACAAATAGTATCAAAAAGATGAAAGGTTACAGCCTCAACTAATTTTGTTTTATTCTTAAAATGAACATATATGGTTTTTTTAGATATGCCTAATTCATTAGCAATATCATCCATGGTCACACTCTTAAATCCAAGATTTAAGAACAGTTCAGCTGATTTATAAATGATTTTTTCTCTCATAATGAAGTGCAAATTTAAAGCAGGAAACTTTAGAAACAAAAAAAGTTTCCAAAGTTTTAATGTTTTTTTAACATTGGTAACATCCCAATAAAATTGGTTGATAATGTATTTTTGTTTTATGGATAAGATTAAAATCTATCAATCAACGTTTTTAGAATATCTAAAGGATTATAATAAAGAGAGAGAACCTCGAAATCTCTACGATCCTGTTAACTACATCTTAGATTTAGGCGGAAAACGACTTAGACCGGTACTTACATTAATGGCATGCGATGCTTTGGGTGGTGAATATCGTACGGCTTTAGATGCCGCATTAAGCGTAGAGGTATTTCATAATTTCTCATTAGTCCACGATGATATAATGGACGACGCTCCACTACGTCGTGGTAAAGAAACTGTCCACGAAAAATGGGATACCAATACAGGAATCCTTTCGGGTGATGTTATGCTGATCATGGCGTATCAATTATTCGAAGGATATAATCCAGAGGTATTTCAGGAGTTGGCCAAGGTTTTTAGTAAAACAGCGATTGAAGTTTGCGAAGGCCAACAATACGATGTGGATTTCGAAACACGTAACGATGTAACCATCGACGAGTATCTCAAAATGATCGAATACAAAACCGCAGTTTTAGTTGGTGGTGCCATGAAAATGGGTGCTATTATCGCAGAAGCTTCAGAAAGAGACCAAGCGGCTATTTATGATTTTGGGCGTTACTTAGGAATTGCATTCCAGTTACAGGATGATTATTTAGATGCTTTTGGAAATCCAGAAACATTCGGCAAGCAAGTTGGTGGTGATATTATCGAAAATAAAAAGACCTATCTCTATCTTAAGGCCGTAGAGAAGGCAAGTTCTAGAGACAAAGAAAATTTAGAAAATTGGTTTGCGTCGCAACCTGAAAATTCTGACCAAAAAGTGGTTGAGGTAAAGCAAATTTTCACAAACTCTGGAGCAAAAGCGGCCACAAAAGAGGCGGTTGAAATGTATACAGAAAAAGCGTTTAGTCTACTTAAAATACTCAATATTCCTAATGAGAATAAACAATTGCTTAAGCAATTTGGATTGTGGTTGATGACTCGAAATGTTTAGTGAGTTAAAACCAAAATCTTACAAATGGTAACCATGGATCGGCATAGATACTTTCCTCTTCATCATAAAGGACGTCATAACGTATACCAAAAACCATATTTCCTGAGCGATAGCCTACGCCTAAAAACAAGGCATTAGCCCAAAAATTAGCAGGGTTTGTTGACGAGAAGTTCGAGTCAAAATTTGTATTGACATTCACTTGCTCAAACTCTGCAGAAACTTGAACTTCAGGAAACGGATTGGTTAGCGCTATGACACTACCACCAAGAATGACAGAATTAAATACATTTCGTTAACTACTATAACTACCTGTTAGTCCTAATCCAGCTGAAAAATAAGGGTTAAAATCGTAAATAGCCGCTGGTGCTAAGGTGCCACTAAAAAAGCCATTACCGAAGTTAAGACCAATACCACCTCCAAATCTCACGTTGCTCCAAAAGTTATTTTGAGTTGTCTCTTGCGAAAAACTAAAAATTGAGCAAAAGAATAATACAATTATTACTAAACAAGACTTCATATTAATTATTTCATAAATCTACAACGATAAATATAGCAAAACTGCCAAAAAAAAACGAAAAGTTGTACTTTTGCTTATATTTTATTGAAACGAAAACGTCTCAAAAAACAAATGGATAAATATTCCTTCCTCAACGCAGCGCATACGGCATATTTCGCTGATTTATACGATCAATATCTTAGTAACCCTGATTCTGTAGAACCAAGTTGGCGTGCCTTTTTCCAAGGATACGATTTTGGTTCAGAAACCTTTGGGACAGATGGTGAAGTCATTGAAGGTGTTTCTACACAAATTCCAGAACACGTTCAGAAAGAATTTCAGGTTGTAAAACTCATTGATGGCTACAGAAGCCGAGGGCATTTATTCACTAAAACAAATCCTGTTCGTGCTAGACGTAAGTATGCACCAACTTTAGAGATTGAAAATTTTGGTTTATCAAAGAATGATTTAGAAACTAAATTTTCAGCAGGAGAAATATTAGGAATTGGTTCTTCTACACTTCAAAAAATAATTGATCACTTAGAGCGTATTTATTGCGATTCTATTGGTGTAGAGTACATGTATATTAGACAACCTGAGGAAATTGATTGGATTCAGCAGAAGCTAAATATCAATGATAATCACCCGAGGTTTTCTCCAGACGAAAAAAAGAATATTCTTAGAAAATTAAATGAGGCTGTTTCCTTCGAGAACTTTTTACATACTAAGTATGTGGGTCAGAAACGATTTTCATTAGAAGGGAATGAATCCTTAATTCCTGCCTTAGACGCCATGATAGAGAAAGCGGCTAATCTTGGTGTAAAGGAGTTTGTTATGGGTATGGCACACCGAGGTCGTTTGAGCACTTTGACAAACATTTTCGGGAAATCTGCTAAGGATATTTTTAGTGAGTTCGATGGAAAAGATTACGAGGAAAAAGTTTTTGATGGCGATGTAAAGTACCATTTAGGTTGGACGAGTGATCGCGAAACTGATACAGGTAAAAAGATAAATTTAAGTATTGCACCAAATCCTTCGCACTTAGAAACAGTAGGAGCTGTTGTCGAGGGAATTACAAGAGCAAAACAAGATAAAAACGAAATTACAGACGCTTCTCAAGTTTTACCAATAGTTGTACATGGTGATGCTGCCATTGCTGGTCAAGGTTTGATTTATGAAGTCGTTCAGATGGCAAAACTTGATGGTTATAAAACCAATGGTACCGTGCATATTGTTGTAAATAATCAAATCGGTTTTACAACAAATTATTTGGATGGTAGATCAAGTACTTATTGTACAGATGTTGGTAAAGTAACATTGTCTCCAGTTTTACATATCAATGCAGATGATGCTGAAGCTGTTGTACACGCCACTTTGTTTGCATTAGATTTTAGAATGCAGTTCAGACGTGATGTTTTTATTGATTTATTAGGTTACAGAAAATATGGTCATAACGAAGGTGATGAACCAAAGTTTACACAACCACTTCTTTATAAAGCAATTGCTAAGCATAAAAATCCAAGAGATATATATGCTGCGAGATTATTAGCGGAAGGCGTTATTGACGAATCCTATGTCAAAACCATCGAGAAGCAATACAAGGATAAACTTGAAGAAAAGTTAGTCGATTCCCGTAAGATTGAAAAAACAAAGATTTCTGCATTCATGGCAGAGCAATGGAAAGATTTTGTTCGTGTCGATGAGAAAGAGATGATGAAGCCTGTAAAAACGACAGTTTCAAAAAAATTGTTGACTGATATTACAAAGACCATTTCTAATCTGCCGGAAGACAAGAAATTTATACGTAAAATTCAGCGTTTGGTCGAGTCTCGTCAGACCATGTTTGATGAAGATCGATTGGACTGGGCAATGGCAGAGCATTTAGCTTACGGCTCATTACTATCAGAAGGCTTTAATGTTCGTATCTCAGGGCAAGATGTTGAGCGAGGAACATTTTCTCATAGACATGCTGTCGTAAAAGTAGAGGATAGCGAAGAAGAAATTATTTTACTTAAGAATGTGTCTGAAGACCAAGGGCAATTCAATGTATATAACTCATTACTTTCAGAATATGGCGTAGTAGGATTTGATTACGGTTATGCCATGGCGAGTCCAAACACATTAACCATTTGGGAAGCACAATTTGGAGATTTTAGTAATGGTGCCCAGATCATGATTGATCAATACATTTCTTCAGGAGAAGATAAGTGGAAGACACAAAATGGATTGGTCATGTTATTACCACATGGTTATGAGGGACAAGGCGCAGAGCATTCTTCGGGAAGAATGGAACGTTACCTTCAGCTTTGTGCAAAAGACAATATGTTTATAGCAGATTGTACAACACCAGCGAATATGTTTCATTTGTTAAGACGTCAAATGAAAGCGAAATATCGTAAGCCTTTAATTGTTTTTACACCAAAGAGTTTGTTACGTCATCCTAAATGTATTTCCACAGTAGAAGAATTTACAAAAGGAAGTTTCCAGATGTTGATTGATGATGCCGATGCTAAAGCAGACAAGGTAAAAACATTGGTGTTTGTTACAGGTAAATTTTATTACGATTTGAAGGCACAGCAAGAGGACTTAAACCGAGATGACATTGCTTTTGTTAGAATAGAGCAGTTGTTCCCTTTACCTGTTGAAGACATTAGAAAAGTTTTAAAGAAATATAAAAATGCAGATGACATAGTTTGGGCTCAGGAAGAACCAAGAAATATGGGCGCCTATAGTCACATGCTTATGCATCTTGATGAATCAAAAACTTGGCGAGCGGCGAGTCGAAGACCATATGGAGCACCAGCAGCTGGTAGTTCTGTAAGATCAAAAATCCGTCATCAAGAAGTTATAGATTTTGTTTTTGATAAAACAAAAAACAACCAGAGAAGATAATATTAAATAAATAATTAAGATTCCCATGAAAATGGGAATATGATAAAAGATTTATCATATGATTTTAGAAATGAAAGTGCCTTCACCAGGCGAATCCATCACAGAAGTTGAAATTGCAGAATGGTTAGTACAAGACGGCGATTACGTTGAAAAAGATCAAGCTATTGCAGAGGTAGATAGTGATAAAGCAACATTAGAGTTGCCAGCAGAAGCAAGTGGAACTATAACACTTAAAGCCGAAGAAGGTGACACAGTTGCAGTAGGTGAGGTTGTATGTCTTATTGATACAAGCGCGGAAAAGCCTGAAGGTTCTTCGGATGCTACAGCAAAAGCAGACACTCCAAAAGAAGAGAAAAAGCCAGCTAAAGAAGAAGCTAAACCAAGTGCTCCAGAATCAAAAACGTATGCTACTGGTACGCCGAGCCCAACAGCAAAGAAGATTCTTGATGAAAAGGGGATTAGTGCATCTGATATAAAAGGTACTGGTCGTGATGGTCGTATTACAAAAGAGGATGCAGTCAATGCAACACCATCTATGGGAACACCAACTGGTGGAAGTAGAGGAACATCAAGAAGTAAGATGTCAATGCTTCGACGTAAAGTTGCTGAGCGTTTGGTGGAAGCAAAAAATACAACGGCCATGTTAACTACATTCAATGAAGTTGACATGTCTCCAATATTTGATTTACGTAAACAATACAAAGAAGCCTTCAAAGCAAAGCATGGTGTAAGTCTTGGATTTATGAGTTTCTTTACATT
>CBFHYD010000074.1:0-10474 GCA_965659975.1 Winogradskyella sp.
AACAATCAACCTATACGATAATAAAAAAAGCGAGTCTAACGACTCGCTTTTTCACTCTAATAAATGGACTTATAGAAGTATAAGCCAATCAATCAAACCTCAACTTAAACTAATTCAACGTAATTGGAATTTCTGTACCGTTATTGAAGGTAAATGTTGCTGCATTATCACAATCTCCGGTACCGTAATCAAATACACCACCGAAGTTTGTGCGCTGTACATCTACAGAACCACTTACAAAATAGGTGCAAATAACTTCTCGACGTAGCGGTATGATAACCTCATAGGTGTGAGAATTTCCGTTGACAAAGGTTGTTGTCCAATCTCCAGACACTTCAAATACATTATCACTAAAAATTCCACTTCCAAAACCTTCTACCCATTCTCTAACTTTAGTTCCACTTCTAGAAGCTTGTATACCATTTGGCCAAATAACTGTAAGATCTAAATTGTGTGTGAACTGTGGGTTACCATTATCATTTTCACGTTCTAATAAAATTGTACGGTTGCCTAATACATTCTTATTATCTAAATAAAAGTCAATTAAATTATAAGAAATCAATATTTCTTGCGCTTCTATATCTCTGTCATAAGTAAAAATAATCTGGCCTTTAAGCACATGGCCTCTAACCAAACATCCTTCTGTACCAAAATCTATGGTTACCTCTCTAAATGCTTGTTGTGCCACTACCGTAATGGTAACACATTCTGGTAAAGCTGGAGGTAAACTTCTTCCGCTAGGATTTGCTTCGTCGTATTCAAAAACTTCGACGACTATGTCTTCTAAAGAAGAACTTGCAGCATCTACCTCTGCTGCACGCGCTAATTCTAAAGTGTCTTGAGCTGTATTTGGTTGCTCAACACTCTCGTTATCATCGGAACATGAACTAAATGTAAATCCGAATACTAATAAGGCTACGATGCCTTTTAAAATCTGGGTTGTAATTTTCATAACTTTAAATTTTTAAAAAGATTAAAATCAACTATTCTCAAATTCTGCGTAGATTGTTTTAAATAGTTATTGGTTAGTTTTTGAGTTAACATGATTTTAAGACTTCTACTTTTTAAAAAGGTTTAATCACAGCCAGAAAAAAAATTAAATATTTTATTATTGTTGATGCTAATCTCTTAATTTTCCTATATTTGCACGCTGAAAGAAAGTCTTTCAACATACATAAAAATCATTTACAATAATATTAGCATGTATTTATCAAAAGAAGCAAAAGAAAAAATCTTCCAGAAACACGGTAAAGGAAAGAATGATACCGGTTCTACCGAAGGACAAATTGCATTATTTACACACCGTATTAACCACTTAACAGAACACTTAAAAAACAATCGTAAAGATTATAATACTGAGCGTTCATTAGTAAAGTTAGTAGGTAAGCGACGCGCACTATTAGATTATTTAACAAAGAAAGATATTTTAAGATATCGTGCCATTGTTAAAGAATTAGGTTTAAGAAAATAAATTTAAAGAGGCTTTACAGCCTCTTTTTTTGTTAAAAGTTCAACCGTAAGAGCAGAAAAAACGGGAAAAATAAGCAGATCCTAACTTTAATTTAGGACGTCGGTTTTTCATTGGTCAACACATCTACTACACAACAACACAATGACCTATGTTTAACTTATCTGATTTGCATTAAAATCAGAATATTATTAAAAAAATTATGATTCCAAAGACTTACAAAGAGGTCATTGACCTTGGGGACGGTAGAGAAATCTCTATCGAAACTGGAAAATTGGCAAAACAAGCACACGGTAGTGTAGTTGTTCAATCTGGGAAGTGTATGTTATTATGTACGGTTGTATCTAACTACCACCAAGCAGATGTAGACTTTTTACCACTTACAGTAGATTATAGAGAAAAGTTTGCTGCTGCTGGTCGTTATCCTGGAGGTTTCTTTAAAAGAGAAGCACGTCCAAGTGACGGTGAGGTTCTGACTATGCGTTTAGTCGATCGTGTTTTACGGCCATTATTCCCTAAAGATTATCATGCAGAAACTCAAGTGATGATTCAGTTAATGTCTCATGACCCAGAAGTTATGCCAGATGCTATGGCTGGATTGGCTGCATCTGCAGCAATTCAATTATCTGATATTCCTTTTGAAACTGCAATCTCTGAGGTTAGAGTTGCAAGAATTAATGGAGAATTTATCATCAACCCAACTTTTGCACAATTAGAAGAATCAGATATTGATATGATGATTGGAGCTTCTGCAGATTCAGTGATGATGGTAGAAGGTGAAATGGATGAGATTTCTGAAGAAGAAATGGTTGAAGCTATTAAGGCTGCTCACGAAGCCATTAAAGTACAATGTGTAGCGCAATTGAGATTAGCTGAGGCATTTGGTAAAAAAGAAACTCGTGAATACGAGCCGGAAGTTGAAGATGAAGCATTAGCTGCAAAAATTCACGACTTGGTATATGATAAGGTATACGAAGTGGCAAAAGCTGGATCGTCCAAGCATGAACGTGGTGCAGCTTTTAGTGAAATAAAAGAAGAAGTATTTGCTTCTTTTAGTGAAGAAGAGCAAGATGAATTAGGCAAACTAATCCACAAGTATTTTTCTAAAACACACAAAAAAGCAGTCAGAGACTTAACTCTAAACGAAGGATTGCGTTTAGATGGTCGTAAAACCACTGATATTAGACCAATTTGGTGTGAAGTAGATTACTTACCATCAACTCATGGTTCGGCAGTATTTACTCGTGGTGAAACTCAGGCATTAGCTACTGTGACTTTAGGAACATCAAGAGATGCCAACATGATAGATATGCCTTCATATGAAGGTGAAGAACGTTTTTACCTTCACTATAATTTCCCACCATTTTCAACTGGCGAAGCGCGCCCAATACGTGGGACATCACGTAGAGAAGTTGGACATGGTAACTTAGCACAACGCGCTTTAAAAGGAATGGTTCCTGAAGATTGCCCATACACAGTTCGTGTTGTTTCTGAAGTTTTAGAATCTAATGGTTCTTCTTCAATGGCAACAGTATGTTCTGGTACTATGGCACTAATGGATGCTGGTGTACAACTTAAGAAACCTGTTTCTGGTATTGCTATGGGACTAATTTCCGACGGTGATAAATATGCCGTATTATCAGATATTCTTGGAGATGAAGATCACTTAGGAGATATGGACTTTAAAGTGACTGGAACGGCAGACGGTATTACAGCTACACAAATGGATATTAAGATTAAAGGATTGTCTTATGAAATCTTAGTAAACGCCTTAATGCAAGCACGTGACGGACGTCTACATATCTTAAGTAAATTAACGGACAGTATAAAAACACCAAATGAAAGTGTTAAAGACCATGCGCCAACAATGATTACAAGACGAATCCCTAACGAATTCATTGGAGCATTAATTGGACCTGGTGGAAAAGTAATTCAAGAATTACAGAAAGAAACCGACACCACAATAGTAATTAATGAAGATCCAGTTACAGAAGAAGGAATTGTTGAAGTATTAGGTGTAGGTCCTGATGGTATTGCAGCTGTGGAAGCTAAAATAGATTCCTTATTATTTAAACCTGAAGTTGGAAGTATTTACGAAGTAAAAGTGATAAAAATGCTTGACTTTGGTGCTGTTGTAGAATATACTGAAGCTCCAGGAAACGAAGTATTATTACACGTAAGTGAATTAGCTTGGGAACGTACTGAAAATGTTAGTGACGTAGTTAATATGGGCGACGTTTTCGACGTTAAATATTTTGGAATAGACCAACGAACTCGTAAAGAAAAAGTGTCTCGAAAAGCTATCCTACCAAAACCAGAAGGATGGCAACCAAGACCAAAGCGCGATAATGATCGTAAAGGCGGTAGAGATAACCGCAATAGAGATAACCGACGTGATAATAGAAAACCAAGAGAAGATAAAAAAGAAGATTAATTATTTATCTCTTAAAATTCAAAAAGCCGTTTCATTAAAAAATGAAACGGCTTTTTCTTATTTGTACAATATCAATTAAAAACTATATAACAAGCTCGCTGACAATCCCGTTGCTTCAGGAACAAAACGACAAACACCACCAACACAAACTAATCCAGCACGTTGTCTACCGTAGTTCAGTGAAAAACGTGATGCACCTTTAGTGTAGCTACCTCCAAAGTTATAATAATGGACTTTTGATGTGTCACTATCGTCTCCACTATTATATATGTCATTGGCGTAAATAGAAAATTTTGTATTAAAGTTATATTCTACCACACCACCTATCCAATCATGATTATCAGAATTAGACCATAATTTTTGTGCTACTACACGCAAAGATTTCCCTTTACCACCTAACTTATGCATACTTTCGAAAGCCAATATATTGGTTTGAATTTGTTCTCCAGAGAAGTTATCTTCAATTGCTCGCTGATTATAATACTGATTGACATAATAGAATATTGTATTCCACTTGGAAGACAATTTTTTTCTTAATTCTAAACTAATATCCGAAAAGTATTTTTCGCCAAAACCAAAATAATCGACATCATATGACAGATTATTAAAGTCGTAATCACCGCTTAATGACGCCCAATAAGATGCATTAAGCGCTAATTTAGTACCGTACTTTCCACCTAAAGGCGTATCTTTTTTAATATTATAATACATATCTACTTGTCCTCCAATTTCACCAACTTCCGTCAATTGTGGATCTGCAAATACAACTTGAGATTGTGCTTGATAAACAAAAATATTTGCAAGTAAATAGTCGTGTTGTTTTGTTAAGGCAGGTGTAAAGTTTACATTATTCTCTAAATATATATTTCCTGCTTTTTCACGATCTGAGAAAAATGCCATATTCTCCAAGCGCCTAAAAGTTGCATCCAATCCAAATCCTTTCTTAGAAAATCCTGTATTGACCAACAAAGCACTTCCTGGATTGACAAATTGGTTAATTAATTGCCCTGTGAGCACTGCAACATCTTCTGACTTGTACACATATTCTACACCAGCATAAAAACTATTCTTGGAGTAATCTAAACGACCAGAAAATGAATTAGTCAACTCATCATATTCTGGATCCATAAATTCGATATCTTGCTTTCTTCCAACATAACTTAACCCTAAGTTGATAGATGAATCTGAAAGTCCTAAAGATTTGGATAAATCATATTCGATATTAGCTCCAAATATTTCTCCGTCGGATGTTTTAAATCCTACGCGCTGCTTCCCGTACAAAGCAGTAAGTGACAACTCATCCAATATGGAATACTTCACTCGACCACCTAAAAGTGCATTATTAACTCCCAGTTGACGGTCTTCCCAGTTTCTTAAAATTAGGCCGCTACCAAATTGCTCATAATAATGACCAACATTTGCTTCTAATTTTTTGTCTCTATAATTTAAGGAGTATATACCCAAATTAGTACCATCAAAATTTGGAGAATAATTTAATAATGCAAGAGGTTCATACGATTCTAATTGCACTGTTGCAGTAAATTTCTTTAAAAAGTCATAATCAAGTTTTAGATAGCTATTTACCCTTACATGTTTATCAGAGTCTTGATTATCAGAATCAAAAAACGGACCTGTGTTCTTATCATCATTGTACCAAGCAGCGTTAACTTCTAATCCTGCTCGTAAATTATCTATCAATTGGGAATGTCCAATAGAAACAAAGGACATAACCATAATTAGGGTGGTTAGTTTTTTCATAAAATGGTTGAAAAGTATTAATCAGCGTGTTGCTTAACGATTTCAAAAAGTTCTTCTTCACTTCCTTGAGTGTAACCCGTTCTAGTATGTATTATTTCTCCATCTTTAACTACAATTACGTATGGCAAAATATTAACATTAAGAGCACGTTTGAAATCTTGATTTTCATCTATGTATATTTTAAACTCCCAGTCTTTTCCATTTACAAGTGGTTTAACTCTTCGCCTTGTACGTGCGTCGTCTGTTGCAATTGCAATAACTTCTACATTTGTTTCGTCTTGCCAATCCATATATATTTCGCTAATAGCATCCAACTCATTAATACATGGTACACACCAGGTAGCCCAAAAACTAATAACCTTTATATCTTTTGAATTCGTAAATTCTGAAGTAAGTATATCATCTCCAGATAGATCCTTAACTGTGACTTCTGGAATGTCTTGAGCAGTAGTAAAAAGCACTGTAAACAAAAGACAAAAAGAGAAAATTTTTCGCATATTTTGATTTTAACATTTTATCAATATATTCGCAATTATAATGCCTAAAAAGCAAAAAAAATAATTTTAATATTAGAAATTTTTAAATAATTAAGATGAAAGTTAAATTCTCAGTAAAAATTTTATTCGTTTTAGCCACCTTAATACTATTTGGCTGCAGCAGCAGTAGTGATGGCGATAATCCAGGTGGTAATAATAACAATACAATTACCAGTATAACCATTTCTCGAGTAGGTTCGGGAACATTATTCCCGGGTGACACAGTTTCTTTTGAAGTTAGAGGAAATACTAATGAAATTGTGACTTCATCAAGTACTATAACGGTTAACGGTAATCCAATAAATGGAAGTAATTACCAAGCAAATTCTGCTGGACAACTCACTATTACAGCCACATACGAAAATTTAACTAGTAACACTTTACAGATAACTGTAAATCCAGATGTACAAATAACAAGTATAACATTATCAACAGTTGGTAATGATCCTATTTACCCTGGTGATAGAGTAACATTCCAAGTAGTAGGTGACACGAATGAAGATGTGACAGATGAAAGTACCATTTTTTTTAACGGCACACCAATATCTGGTAATACTTACGATACAACGACAGAAGGATCTTTGGATTTTACGGCAACGTATGACGGAATAGATAGTAATACATTACAAGTTGAAGTGGTTCCTCCACCTACTAAGTTTACCAAAAATGCACTAATTGAAGATTATACTGGAACTTGGTGCCAATTTTGCCCAAGAGTTTCGCATGCTATAGATTTGGTTAATGCACAAACAAATGAGGCTATAGTCGTAGCAATTCACAGAGGCAGTACAAATCCGGCAAGTGGAACTTATGATCCATATAACTTTAATGCTAGTGTACTAGAAAACATGATTAATCTAACTGGATATCCTACTGCTATGCTTGACCGCACAACAGATTGGACTTTCCCAGAGCCGAACAATGTTGCCCAAGTAATAGCTCAAACTGGAGATGATGCAGATGTCGGCTTAGCCATGGCTCCTACTTTAAATGGAAATAATGTATCAGTTGATGTAAAAGTTAAATTTGGTGGAGACCTCAATAATACAAATCTAAGAGTAGTATTATATTTACTTGAAAATGGATTACTATACAACCAAATTAATGGTACAAGTTATTATGGTGGTGTTAATCCGTTAGTCAATTTTGAGCATAATCATGTCTTAAGAGCGGCATACACAGATTTATTGGGTGCTCAAATTCCTGTCGGAGATATCGTAGCAGAACAAGAGTATACAACCACTATTACTGGCAATCTACCAGCTAATATTGAAAACAACAATAATTTAAGTGTTGTAGCACTTGTAGTAGATGGTATTACAAACGACGCTTTGAATTCAAGGTCTGCAAACTTTGGAGATTCTCAGACTTTCCAAGAGCAGTAATACCGATTGAAAGAGAATAAATATGAATATTCTACCCAGCTCAAGGAGCTGGGTTTTGTTTTATAATTAGTTTAAAAATAATTTATTAAGAATTTTTGTAACAAAAAGACACCAACCTGCGTATAACTACTTGGTGGAATTAATCTACCGACTTTAATTTTACGAATATTAGATGAGACAACTTAAAATCACAAAGCAGGTTACCAATAGAGAAACTGCTTCTTTAGACAAGTATTTACAAGAAATTGGAAAGGTAGATTTAATTACTGCCGATGAAGAAGTAGAATTAGCTCAAAGAATTAAAGCTGGTGATCAGATTGCTTTAGAAAAATTAACCAAAGCCAACCTAAGATTCGTAGTATCTGTTGCGAAACAATACCAAAATCAAGGATTAACGTTACCAGATTTGATTAATGAAGGTAACTTAGGATTAATTAAAGCTGCACAGCGTTTTGATGAAACTCGTGGTTTTAAGTTTATATCTTATGCGGTTTGGTGGATTAGACAATCCATTTTACAAGCATTAGCAGAACAATCCAGAATTGTACGTTTGCCACTTAACAAAATTGGTTCCATAAATAAAATCAATAAAACATTTGCTTTTCTTGAGCAAAGTCATGAGCGTCCTCCTTCCGCTGAGGAAATTGCTAAGGAATTAGACATGACTATTAACGACGTTAAGGAGTCCATGAAAAATTCTGGGCGTCACGTCTCAATGGATGCTCCTTTAGTAGAAGGTGAAGATTCTAACCTTTACGATGTATTACGTAGTGGTGAGTCTCCAAATCCAGATAAAGATTTATTACATGAGTCATTACGCACAGAAATTGAGCGTGCATTAGAGACTCTTACTCCGCGTGAAGCTGATGTTATTCGTCTTTATTTTGGATTAGGAAATCAGCATCCAATGACCTTAGAAGAGATTGGTGAAACTTTTGACTTAACGCGCGAACGTGTTAGACAAATTAAAGAGAAAGCTATTAGACGTTTAAAACACACATCACGTAGTAAGATTTTAAAGACTTATTTAGGATAGATAAGAAAAAAACAAAAATTCTTCATAATTTTTGTTAAATTGTCGCTTTAATTACGACTTATATAGAAAATATAACCTTACAACTTTATGTACGGTAAACGGTAACAACAGTTACAAAACATAACTGTTCGTTTTTTGATTGATGAAAGAACCCACGGCTGATTACCGTGGGTTCACTTTTTTTATTATCTTAAACTTCTATCAACCAACGTTTTATTTTGAAGGTCATCTGTTACATTAGTAATTTCCCCGATGGATTAACAAAGGAGCAAATAAATGATTTAATAGAATCTGTTTCTAAAAAGAATAATAGAAACGGTATTACAGGACTTTTAATTATAAAAAACAAACACTTTTTTCAAATCTTAGAAGGAGAAAATGAAGAAGTTGATGTGCTGTATAAAAAAATCGAAATTGACAGCAGACACAAGGGTGTCATAAAATTATTAGATACCAGAATAGAGGATCATATATTTAAGGATTATAATAGCGGGAAATTTGAGACGTTTCAAAGTTATGCCGATATGAAAAAACTATATTTGTATTTTAACTGGATTAAGAATGCAAACTATCTTCCAGCGGAAGAAACTATACAACTAACCACCAATTTTTTAAAATTTAATAAATGAGTAAAAATTTAATTGCACCTTCGATGCTTGCTGCAGATTTTGGAAACTTACAACGCGATACCGAAATGGTTAATAAAAGTGAAGCCGATTGGTTTCATATTGATGTTATGGATGGTCATTTTGTGCCCAATATCTCTTATGGAATGCCTGTAATAAAAGCAATTAAAGACCACGCTACTAAACCCTTAGACGTACATCTGATGATTGATGAGCCAGAACGCTATATTGAAGAATTTGCTAAAGTTGGTGCAGATATAATTACTGTACATTATGAGAGCACGGTTCATCTCCATAGAATCTTAAGACAGATCAAAGCTTCAGGTTGTAAGGCAGGAATTGTACTAAATCTTACGACACCTGTTTCTGTTTTAGAAGATATTTTACCCGAATGTTATATGATATTACTTATGTCTATAAATCCTGGATTTGGTGGTCAGAAATTTGAAGACATCACGTATCAACGCGTAAAAAAACTGCGCAAAATGATAGATGATCTAGGATTGGACACCTTAATAGAAATTGATGGTGGTGTTACAGATTTAAATATTAAGAAATTGGCAGATGCTGGAGCCAATGTATTTGTTGCTGGAAGCCATGTGTTTAAGAGTGAAAATCAACCTGAAACCATTTCTAATCTAAAACGATTAGCTAATTCTTAATCAGCTTTTCGGTAATAACATTTACAATTCTCTTTGCGGTATGACCATCCCATAAGGGTATGTCTTGACTTTGTTTCCATTCACCTTTAAACAACTTCTCCAAGTGTGTTTTTAAATTATTTGGATTCGTCCCTACTAGCTCATTAGAATCCAAACTGATTGTCTCAGGACGCTCAATATTGTCTCTAAGTGTTAAACAAGGTACATTCAAAATAGAAGCTTCTTCTGTTATTCCTCCAGAATCCGTGATTACAGATTTTGCATGCTCTACCAAATAATTAAATTCTAAGTAGCTTAATGGAGGTATGATATGCAATCTTTTATCATCAAAATTAAGCTGCTTTAATATGTTCTGAGTTCTGTATAATTATAGGTGACGTGCTCTACAAGCATGTATAATCTATGTTCTTCAATGCTAAAATAGGTTACTCGCTTCTTCGTAATCCATGAATTATTGGTTTTTTACACTCCTTTAAAATAAAAAACAAAGTGGAATATTTACATTTTATTAAAACCTTGCAGAATAAAAAAAGGGCTACAAACTTTAAATTGTCTGTAACCCTCTTAAA
>CBFHYD010000075.1:0-10412 GCA_965659975.1 Winogradskyella sp.
CCTCAAATCCTTTAAAAGAAATGAGAACATTTGCACCAATTATGATTATGGTAACTAAACTTAAATTCATAATAATTAGATAATCTTATCACTCAAATATAAATATATTTGTGCTTTAATTTATTCGAGCTTAATGCAACTTATTGCTTACATTCTATTATATCCGATTTTATGGTTGATCTCCATATTACCCTTTCGATTACTTTACGGGTTATCGGACATAATGCACTTCTTCATCTTTCGCATATTTAAATATCGAAAGAAGGTTGTAAAGGCTAATCTCAGGTTGGTTTTTCCCGAAAAAACTAAAGAAGAGATTGAAGATATATGCTCTAAATTTTATCATCATTTATGTGATATGATTTTAGAGGCCATAAAATCGATGACTATCTCCAAAGCAGCTATGCGCAAAAGGTATAAGTTCACTAATGTCGATTTAATCCTTGACTTAGAGAAGAAACAAAAAAGTATATTGCTCATGTGCGCGCATTATGGCAGTTGGGAATGGATATTTATCCTTCAGACTTACATAAATCATAAAGGTTATGCGGTCTATAAAAAGTTAGCTAATAAATACTTTGATAAATTAGTAAAACGAATTCGAGCTAAATACGATTCGCATCTCATTACAACCAAAGTAACCTTTGATATCTTAACCAAATCTCAAAATAAAGGAGAATTAACAATAAACGGTTTTGTATCTGATCAATCTCCAAAAATCCGTGAAAATTTACACTGGAATGAGTTTATGGGCGTAAAAGTACCTATGCATACCGGTGCGGAAACAATTGCCAAAAAATTCGACATGGCGGTTGTGTTCTTTAGTGTCGAACGCATAAAACGTGGTTATTATCAAACTACTTTTCAGACCATAACAGAACATCCAAACGATTTCAAAGATTTTGAAATTACGGACAAGTTTCACAAATTGGTCGAAAAACAAATACACGAAGCGCCACAGTATTATTTATGGACGCACAAGCGTTGGAAGCATAAAGATAGATACGAGGAATTCGAAGGTTAATTTAAATCGAACCAACCTTTCAAATCTGCAGATTCACAGGGCGTACCAACTTGAGTTTTGTGAATAAACTCATTATTACATTTCAAATATTCATAATCTAAAGACCATTCCGCGTGATTCTCGGCCAAATCAATGATACTATCGCAAACAAACTCTATCTCCTGATTAGTAGTTGTAGGATGAATGGATAAACGAATCCAACCTGGCTTTCTTACCAAGTCGCCAATGGTAATTTCGTCAGTTAGTTCTTTCGATGTTTTTTGATCGACATGCAATAAAAAATGACCGTAAGTACCTGCACAACTACATCCGCCACGAGTTTGTACCCCGAATTTATCATTAAGAAGTTTTACACCAAGGTTATAATGAAGATTGTCAATATACAAAGAAATCACTCCAAGCCTATCTTCATGTTGCCCTGCTAAAATGTGAAGATTATCTATTGGCTTTAGCCTTCTAAAAATATAGTTGACAATATCATGCTCGCGCTCAAGTATTTTTTCTACTTGCATCTGCTCCTTTAATTTAATGGAAAGCGCTGCTTTAATAGTCTGTAGGAATCCAGGTGTACCTCCATCTTCACGTTCCTCGATATCTTCGATGTATTTATGTTCGCCCCAAGGATTTGTCCAACTCACAGTTCCTCCACCAGGACAATCAGGAATCATATTCTTGTATAATTTCTTATTAAAAATCAGAACGCCTGAAGTTCCAGGTCCACCTAAAAATTTATGTGGTGAAAAGAATATAGCATCTAAACTTTGCTCCTCATCTTCTGGATGCATATTAATATTTACATAAGGTCCTGAACACGCAAAATCTACGAAACAAACACCACCATTTTGATGCATTAACTTAGCAATATCGTGATAAGGCGTTTGTATACCGGTTACATTAGAACCAGCAATTACTGAGGCTATTTTTAGCGTACAATCTTTGTACTTATCAAGCAACTTTTCTAAGTTCGATAAACTAAATAATCCATCATCTCCTGGAGGAATTACCTCAACTTTTGCCATTGTCTCCAACCATGATGTCTGATTACTATGGTGCTCCATATGAGACACGAATACTACAGGTCGAATCTCATCTGGTATTTCTGTATACTGACGTAAATTTTCTGGAACCTTTAGACCAAGAATTCTCTGAAACTTATTGATTACTCCAGTCATACCATTACCAGAAACTATGAGCACATCATCAGTATTGGAATTGACATGCTCCTTAATAATGTGTTTAGCTTTGTGATAAGCTTGTGTCATCGCGGTACCAGACACTGTAGTTTCTGTATGAGTATTAGCGACGAAAGGACCGAAATCATTTAGTAATTTTTGCTCAATAGGTTTGTATAATCTCCCTGAAGCAGTCCAGTCTGTATAAATGATTTTTTTTTCGCCATATGGAGAAACAAAAGTCTGGTCTATACCTACAATATTTTCTCTGAACTTTTGAAAATATAACTCAAGTTCTGAGTCTAATTTGTATGATTCTTGGACTGTTTTCATATCAACAAAATGAGATTCTAAATTTACTAAATATTGGCAATATCTTTTATTTCATTGATAATTCTATCTGCCAATTGATCTGCTTTATCTTGAGATTGTGCTTCAGTATAGATTCTAATGATTGGCTCTGTATTACTTTTTCTTAAGTGTACCCAGCAATGATCAAAATCTATTTTAACACCGTCGATAGTTGTGAGTCTCTCATGACTATAATTAGATTCCATAGTTTTTAAAATGGCATCTACATCTAAACTCGGTGTCAATTGGATTTTCTTCTTACTCATAAAGTAAGTCGGATAAGAAGCTCTTAAAGCACTTACCGAAACTTTTCTTTCAGCCAAAAGACTTAGAAATAATGCTACACCAACCAAAGCATCTCTACCATAGTGCGATTCTGGATATATAATACCGCCATTTCCTTCGCCTCCGATAATGGCATTATTTTTCTTCATGAGTTCTACGACATTCACCTCACCAACCGCACTTGCCTCGTAAGTACCGCCATGTGATTTTGTAACGTCGCTTAGAGCGCGTGTAGAGCTCATATTACTTACTGTATTTCCTTTTGTATGACTAAGTACATAATCAGCACAGGCCACCAATGTGTATTCCTCACCAAACATCTCTCCTTTCTCGTCCATAAAGGCCAAACGATCCACATCAGGATCTACAACAATTCCAAAATCAGCATAATTTTTTACAACTGCTTTCGATAAATCGGTTAAATGTTCCTTTAATGGTTCTGGGTTATGAGGAAAATGTCCTGTTGGATCACAGTACAATTTTACAGGTTCTACTCCCAAGCGTTCTAAAAGTAACGGAATTGCAATTCCTCCAGTTGAATTGACGCCATCTACCACCACCTTAAATCTCGCAGCTTCAATTGCTCTTTTGTTTACCAATGGTAAATTAAGAACTTCATCTATATGAATATCAATATAAGCCTCGTTTTTAGTAATCTTACCAAGACCATCAACCTCAGCAAAACTGACGTTTTCTGATTCCGCAATATCAATAATCTTCTGACCTTCAATTCCATTTAAAAATTCACCCTTATTATTAAGTAGTTTCAGAGCATTCCATTGCTTTGGGTTATGACTTGCAGTGAGTATAATTCCACCATCGGCATTTTCTAAAGGCACAGCAATTTCAACTGTAGGCGTTGTAGATAATCCTAAATCTACTACATTAATTCCCATACCAATTAGAGTATTCATTACCAAATTCTGAATCATGGCTCCAGACAATCGTGCATCTCTACCAACAACAACGCGATAATTATCTTTTTGGCGTTGCTCTTTGAGCCAAGTACCATATGCCGAAGCAAATTTTACAGCATCCATTGGAGTTAGATTGTCTTCAGGTTTACCACCAATAGTGCCTCGAATACCCGAAATAGATTTTATTAAAGTCATTAAAATTTCATTTTCCGCAAATATACTTTTTATTAATATGAATTTGTAAATTCGAGACGATGAACTTTTTAGCCCATATCTATCTTTCTGGAGACAATGACTTGTTGAAAATAGGCAATTTTTCAGCTGATGGAATCCGCGGAAAACGATTCACAAATTATGCTGATGCTATGCAGGCAGGAATAAAGCTGCACAGGTTTATAGACTCATATACGGATTTACATACTGTCTTTAAAAAAAGTACAAAACGCCTTCATAAAGCCTATGGACATTATAGTGGTGTGATTATCGATATTTTCTACGACCATTTTTTAGCCAAAAATTGGAATAATTATCACGACATTCCATTAGACAATTATGTGTCTGAATTTTATGAAACTTTAATTCAACATATTGATATACTTCCAGAGCGCTTTAAGAAACTTGTTCCCTATATGATCGCTGATAATTGGTTATTAAGTTATGCAGAATTAGAAGGAATTCAGAAAGTGCTCAATGGTATGAATAGACGTACAAAAGGTAATTCCAAAATGAATGAGGCGACGAAAGAATTGAAACTATATTACGATGCTTTTGAAAATGAGTTCAAAGAATTTTTTCAAGACTTAGAAACAGAAACTAAGGCTAAACGCCTACAATTAGAAAGTGAATACAAACTATGACAAAAAGATTAATCTTAATATGCTTTATTAGCCTCTTTTATAACTGTAAAGAAAAAGCAGATTTCGCTATGGAATCTGAGAAAATCAGAGGTAAAATCACCGATAAGGCCATGGTTGTTAGCGCGAGAAAAGAAGCTTCGAAAATTGGTTCTGATATCATGAAATTGGGTGGTAATGCATTTGATGCTATGATGGCTACGGAAATGGCACTCGCTGTAACATATCCTTATGCAGGAAATCTTGGTGGTGGCGGTTTTATGGTGTACCGTATGGCCAATGGAGATGTTGGTGCGTTAGATTATCGTGAAAAAGCTCCTTTAGCAGCTACAAAGGATATGTACTTGGATGAAGAAGGAAATGTGATAAAAAACAAAAGCACCGTTGGGCCATTGGCTATTGGTGTGCCAGGAACAATTGCAGGTATATTCGAAGCCCAAAGCCGATTCGGGAAATTAGATGTACAGACCATCTTAAAACCAGTTATAGAATTAGCCAACCAAGGATTTATTGTTACCGAAAAACAAGCCAATAGATTTAAACACTATGACAGCCTTTTTACGTTAGTTAATGGTAATGATATTCTGTTCAATAAGTCAATAAAAAAAGGAGAGCGCATAACTAATCCTGCATTGGCTCGAACATTACGACGTATTTCTGAAAATGGAAGAGATGAATTCTATCGTGGTGAAACAGCCGAAAAATTATTTGATTTTTTAGAAAAAAAGGAAAGTATAATCACTTTAGAAGATCTTGAAAAGTACGAAGTAAAATGGCGTACTCCAATTCAATTTATGTACGATGATTTATTGATAACATCAATGTCTCCACCATCATCAGGAGGTGTTTGTATGAATCAGATTTTAAAAATGGTAGAAGATTTTGATCTTCATGATTTTGGTCATAATTCTACAAAATACATTCAAGTCCTGACAGAGGCTGAAAAACGTGCATATGCCGATAGAAGTTATTACTTAGGAGATCCTGACTTTGTTGATATTCCAATCAGCACATTAACGAGTGATGTGTATTTATCAGAACGTATAAATGATTTTTCTTTTTACAATCCTACACCCGCGGATTCCTTGTCACATGGCAAAATTCTTGGTTACGAAAGTGAAGAGACAACGCACTACTCTATTGTTGACCCATATGGTAATGCAATAGCAGTTACCACAACCTTAAATGGTGGTTATGGCTCAAAAGTATATGTTGATGAACTTGGATTCTTTCTTAATAATGAGATGGATGACTTTAGCAGTAAACCCGGTGAACCTAATTATTATGGACTCATTGGCGCAGAAGCAAACAGTATTGCACCAGAAAAACGAATGCTTAGTTCTATGACACCAACCATCGTGGAGAAAGATAACCAACTCTTAATGACACTTGGTACACCAGGTGGTAGTACTATTATCACTTCGGTTTTACAAACCATATTAAATGTACATGAATTCGATATGGGTATGCAAGAAGCAGTAAATTCGGCTCGTTTTCATAACCAATGGTTACCAGATGAAATTCGTATGGAACCAAATTCTTTCAAAGCAGAAATTATACAGGAGCTTAAGAAAAAAGGCTACATTATTAACGAAGAACGTTCTCCCGTAATTGGTATCGTGGATGGCATATTAGTTTTAGAAAATGGTAAATTAGAAGGTGGCGCAGATAAGCGAGGTGATGACACTGCCTTAGGTTTTTAGGTTTTAACATTGCCTTAAATATTTCGCTTGGTTTAAATTGTATCTTTATGTCAATCAAAACCAACGTCATGAAAAAACTATCCTTAGCTATAGCGCTTTGCTATACTTTTTTTACATTCTCTCAAGGCACTCAACTTCTCAGACAGCCAACATTACACGGCAATGAAGTCGTTTTCGTTTATGCCAATGATATTTGGAAAGCCACAACAGATGGCGGAAATGCAATCCGATTAACAAGCGATGAAGGTTACGAAAGTAGTCCGCATTTTTCCAATGATGGAAAGCAAATTGCGTTTACAGCTCAATACGACGGAAATGTAGATGTATTCGTTATTCCAGCTTCTGGCGGCGAACCAAAACGTCTAACCTATCATCCATCACCAGATATTGTTCAAGGATGGACACCTGATGGTGAAGTCTTATTTAGAAGTAGTAGAGAAAGTCAGCCAACCATGACGAACAAATTCTTTACGGTTTCTACAAATGGAGGTTTTCCACAAGCTCTTGATATTAAACGTGCAGCTTATGGCGAAATTTCACCAGACGGAAAGCATATTGCCTATACACCAATTACCGGTTGGGATGCTGAGTGGCGAAATTACCGTGGCGGACAAGCCATGCCGATTTGGGTAGTGGACATGAAAACCAATGAACTTATTAGAACTCAACAGCCAACAAACGAGCGTCATCTCGATCCTGTTTGGCTTAATGGATTGGTTTATTTTATGTCGGAGCGAGACTACACAATGAATATATGGTCATTCAATCCAACCACAAAAGAAGAAAAGCAGGTTACATTTCATAAGAAATTTGATGTTAAGAGCTTAGATGCGAGTAAGGATAAAATCATTTATGAACAAGGTGGATACCTTCATGTATTTAATCCTTCAGATAATTCAACCAATCAATTGAATATCAACGTTAATGCAGATTTAAACTTCTACAGACCTCGCTGGGAAGATGTTTCAGCAAGAAGTCTCCGTAATCCAAATTTATCACCAACAGGTAAGCGTGCAATTTTTGAACATAGAGGTGAAATATTTACCATTCCAAAAGAAAATGGAACCTGGCAAAATCTAACCAATTCACCAGGTGTGGCGGACAGAGCGCCGATTTGGTGTCCTAAAGGAGATAAAGTCGCTTGGTTTAGCGATAAAAGTGGTGAATACCAGATGGTAATCGCTAATCAAAATGGTTCAAATCAAGAATACATTAAACTTCCAGAACCGACTTTTTATTTTCAACCTGATTGGTCTCCAGATGGTAAGTATATAGCATACACCGATACGCATTACAATATTTGGGTAATGAATCTGGATACTAAGAAAACAAAAATTGTTGCGACTGATAATTATGCACATCCAAACCGAAGCATGAACCCTGTGTGGTCACCAGACAGCAAATGGATTGCCTATGCAAAACAAAATAAAAGTCATTTTAAATCCATTTTTGCTCATAATATAGAAAGCGGTAAAACTATTCAATTAACGGATCCGATTGCAGATGCCATATCGCCAGTTTGGGATGCTTCTGGAAAATATTTATACACACTGGCAAGTACTAATTATGGCTTACAAAGTGGATGGTTAGATATGAGTTCTTACGATCCAGGATCACGAATAGAGCGTAGTCTATATGCGGTAGTGTTGAGTAATGGTGATGAAGCGCCCAATCTTCCTAAAAATGATTCTGAGGAGACAAAATCTGACTCGCAAGATGAGTCTAAAGAGAAAAAGAAATCAGAAGAGGTAGTTGTTAAGATTAATGAAAACGGTATTTATGACCGCGCCGTTGCATTGGATTTACCAGCCAGAAATTATGTAGCTCTTGCCAAAGGTCCAAAACATAAGGTTTTTATTGCTGAGAATATTCCAAATACATCTGGGCTTAAATTACACAGTTATGATGTGTCAAAGGAGAAGGCAGAGGATTTTATAGAAGGTGTTAACCAAATGGTGGTGTCCAATGATAGAAATTCAATTTTGCTTTTCAATAAGGGTTCATGGACCTTAACGGATACTAAGTCTGCACCTAAAGGCAGCAAAGAGAATCTTAAAGTTGATGTAAAAATAAAATTAGATCCAAAAGCAGAAGCGTATCAAATTTTTAAGGAAGGTTGGCGTTACATGCGAGATTTCTTGTATGTAGATAATGTTCACGGTGCGCCATGGGATGAAGTTTACAAATGGTATTCGCCTTGGATAGACAATGTAAGGCATAGAACCGATCTTAACTACGTCGTTGACATTATGAGTGGCGAAGTGGCAGTTGGACACAGTTACGTTTCTGGTGGTGATTTTCCAGATATAGATAATGTCCCTGTTGGATTATTAGGTGCAGATTTCAAAATAAATAATGGCCGTTATCAAATTTCTAAAATTTATAATGGGGAACGTTGGAATCCTAATACAGAAGCTCCACTATCGAAACCAGGAATTACGATTTCTGAAGGTGATTTTATTCTTAAAATCAATGGCAAAGAAATTAGTAGCAGTGATAACATCTATAAGTATTTAGAACAAACTGCGAATCGTGAAATTACCTTGACCATAAACTCAAAAGCAAGTCTTGAAGGTGCCAGCGATGTTTTAGTGAAGCCAGTGTCCAGTGAAAGACAACTACGAAGTATCGCATGGGTAGAAGACAACCGTAGAAAAGTTGATAAACTGTCTAATGGTAAATTAGCCTATGTTTATGTACCAAATACAGGTGGCGGTGGATTCACGTCTTTCAATCGCTACTATTTTTCCCAACAAGACAAAAAAGGTGTCGTTATAGACGAACGAAATAATGGTGGTGGATCGGCAGCAGATTATATGATTGACATCATGAGTAGAGAACTATTCGGATACTTTAATAGCAAAGCAAATGATAACCGACCATGGACAACACCAATGGCAGGAATTTGGGGACCAAAAGTGATGATCATAAATGAACGTGCAGGTTCTGGTGGTGATCTTCTACCTTACATGTTCAAGATGAAAAATATTGGTCCATTAATCGGTACAAAAACTTGGGGTGGACTTGTAGGAACTTGGGATACACCAAGGTTTATAGATGGTGGACGTATGGTAGCACCTCGAGGCGGTTTTTATGATGTCGATGGTAAATGGGCTGTTGAAGGCGAAGGCGTTGCTCCAGATATAGAAGTTATACAACACCCACAAGAAACAGCTAAAGGAAATGATCCACAATTAGAGCGTGCTGTAGATGAGGCTATGAAGCTTCTTAAAAATGAAGAGTTTTTCCTGAAACCGGAACCAGAAGCACCAATACGATGGAAACGTCCCAAAGGCTATAAAAACGATAATTAATAAAGGAACGGATTGAAAATTCAATCCGTTTTTTTATGTTGTAAATTTGACCAAACTAAAACCATATGTTCCGTTTAAAGAAGTTAAAACCATTTAAAAAGTTAAGTCTAAAACAAAAAGTGTTACGCATAGTAAAATTCGTGGCTGGTGTTATCATATTCTTCACCTTACCTACACTCCTACTATTTGGTTTTATATACTTAAAATATAATGAACCTATGCCACAAGCTATTGTTAGTAATGAAGCAGATATTCTTGCTAAAAAAATGCTCGATGCATTGGACTATGAGCGTTATATAAGCACAAATTATATAGAATTTACCTTTAAAGGTCGACAACACTATAAGTGGCAGAAGTCTGAAAACACGTGTGAAGTACGTTGGAGTGATTTTAAAGTAGACTTAAATCTTAAAAATATAAATAAATCTAAAGTATTTGTTGCAAATCAAGCCTATGAAGGATTAAACAAACAAAAATTAATAAAAAAGGCCCACGACTACTTTAACAACGATACCTTTTGGTTAGTAGCGCCATATAAAGTCTTCGATCCAGAAACAGAAAGAAAATTGGTAATAACTGAAGAAAACAACCAAGCGCTTTTAGTCACATATAATTCCGGTGGCACAACACCTGGTGATAGTTACCTATGGCATTTAGATAAAAGTGGAATGCCTAAAAGTTATAAAATGTGGGTGCAAATCTTACCTATTGAAGGTCTTGAAGCAACTTGGAATAACTGGATAACGACTTCAACTGGTACTAAACTACCAACCTCACACAAGTTGTTATTTT
>CBFHYD010000076.1:0-10259 GCA_965659975.1 Winogradskyella sp.
TCAGAAACGTTCTACGAAGTCCAAACTGAAGTTGAACCTGAGATTGAAGAATTATTCAAAGACTTAAATGATAATAACGCTCCAAACACGAACAAGGCGTTTAATGAAGATGAAGCATTCAAAGAAATGATGCGAAACTTTAAGACTATTAGTGCCGACGATTTCGACAAGACTACAAAAGCATTAGAAAAAGAAAAATCTGAGGATGAAACTGAAGACAATTCAAATCCGAGTGTCTCTTTAAAAAGTCCTTCGAAATCAAAAGACTATGCGCTTAAAGAAACTGAATCCGAAAATTATAAGGAGCTCCAAGACCTTCTAAACAAAAAGCAAAATGGAATCGCTGAGCATGCAAAAGGTAACAGCTCATTAACTTATTCGCTTAAAGGACGCAAATTATTAAGTTATGATACACCGCGATATCTGTGCGAACAATCCGGTAAAATAATTGTGAACATAAATGTTAATGTAGAAGGTCAAGTTATCGAGGCATATATTAATACCGCTTCGAATAGTAATAATCAATGTTTACATGATCATGCTATTGAGTATGCTGAAAGTGTTAGGTTTAATGATGGAACAAGCTCAAATCAAATCGGCACAATCACCTTCTATTTCAAAGGTAAGCGTTAAACAGATAGTAGATTAACCAAATCTGCGATAGTTGTTTGACCTTTATCTTTGTTATACCAACGTTGTAAATCTTCTTTAAATTCTGGTGTAAGTTTACCGTGTTCTGCTTTATAAGCATTAACCAATTCAGTAGCTGCTGATGGTCTTGGACCGAATGTCCCAACGACCTCGCCAGAATCATTATCAATCATTATTAACTTAGGAATCGCTTTGCCTCCATTGGTCAAGAATTCATTCATCAAAGCTTCATTTTCGTCTCTAAGAACAATTCTATAATCAATGTTGTCATTCAGCTCTGCTACTTTATTAATTACAGGCATAATATGGGCAGCATCACCACACCAACTTTCTGTAAGCACCAACCATATTAGGTCTTTATTAAAACCTTCAACAACACTTTTCGCCTCAACAGAAACCTTTATGGTTTTATTCCAACGCTTTATTCTTCTATCATTTAGCATGGTATAATTGGCCATTGCCTCAGATTTATCCGGACCAGTTGTGGAATTATTCTCAGTAAGTTCTGAGACCAAATCTACATATTGGTCATAAGACATACTTTGTTCTAAACTTTGATTAATTATATCCTTTTGTGTCATATTCTCAGTAACAATCATAATACAAAATTAAGGTTCTGTAGCCTATTATTGTGCAACAGTTGTTACATTAGTAGGTAAATTGAAATAAACTTACACATGAGTATTAATAGATGCGGTTGGTGTGTTGGCGATTCACTTTATGAAGCGTATCATAATAATGAATGGGGCGTTCCTGTCTACGATGATGATACATTGTTTGAATTTCTCGTTTTAGAAACATTTCAAGCAGGATTAAGTTGGATTACTATTCTCCGAAAGCGAGAAAACTTTAGAAGTACTTTTGATAATTTCGATTATAAAAAAATAGCAACTTATAATAACACCAAAATTGAATCATTACTACTTGATGCAGGTATTATAAGGAATAAGCTCAAAGTGAATGCAACCGTAACTAATGCCCAAGCATTTATGAAAGTACAGGAAGAATTTGGTTCGTTCTCGAAATATATTTGGGCTTTTGTCGGCGGAAAACCTATTAAAAATGAATTTAAAGACTACAGAGATGCACCTGCAAATACACCATTGAGCGACACATTTAGTAAGGATTTGAAAAAACGAGGATTTAAGTTTGTAGGTAGCACGGTCGTTTATGCATTTATGCAAGCTACAGGTCTTGTAAATGATCATGAAATCAGTTGTTTTAGATATAATGAGGTTTAGAGTGTCCAAATATTTATTGCTGTTTCTGTTATTATCTGTTGGTTTTAATGGATTCTCACAGACAAAACAAGAACGCGAATTCAGAATTGAAAAATCGGAGTTGCCTGAAGCGGTAATTTTCTTTATTGACGATTTACCCAATAACTCGAAGAGACTTAGATTTTACAAAGAAGTTGATGGTGAAAAACAGAGTTTTGAAGTAAAATTTAGAATCAAAAAAATCTATTACAGTGCGGAGTTTGACACCAATGGTAAAATTGAGGATATAGAAGTTCTTACCAAGACAAGACAAATAAATGAAACCATTCTTAATACTGTTGAAACCTATTTTGAAAACAACTTTAAAAAAGCTAAATTTCTAAAAGTCCAAAAACAATTTTTACCCATTAAAAATACATCGCCAAATAATCTGCTTAGGTCGATTTTAAGTGGTGAATTGGATACCCAAGCTCATTTTGAAATCATTGCAGAAATCACGGAAAATTCTACTCGTAATCTCCGTGAATTCAATTTTGATCAGAATGGAAATCTAATAAGTTCAAGAGTTGTTGCACCTTCATCCTATGGACATGTACTCTACTAAACTTAAGTATCTCTTATTATTGGGTTTACTCATGTCTTTTCTTGGATTCTCTCAAGATAATTTTACAAGTTTTGGAGAAAGTGGACTCACACTAAACCATAAGGTTTCGGACTATTACAGCATTAACTTCTCTGCTCGAGCACGTTATTTCTTATATCAAGATTCGGAATTTACGTTTGAGAATAGACAATTGGATTTTGTACACTTCTCGACCTATAAAGTAGATTATAACAATAGTATCAGTTTTGGGATTCAGTATCGCCAGCGTGAAAACTTTGACGATGGCTCAAATGAGGTGCGATTGACCCAACAATACAATTATACCAAACAGAAGTTTGCACTGCGATTCGGGCATCGTTTCCGATTTGAACAACGCTTTCTGGATGACTTGACCATTTTTAGATCAAGATATCGGTTTGTATTAGACTTTCCGTTAGATGGAGAAAAATTAGATATTGGCGAACCATATTTGATAACTTCTATGGAAGCTTTATTAAGCTTAGTAAAGGATGAAAAACCAGAAACAGATCATAGAACAACCGTTCAACTTGGTTGGCAGATTTCAAAGAAACTTAAAATACAAACTGGTTTAGAATATCGTTTTGAAGCCTTTAATTTGGAGACTCAGCATGTCCTTTTTGTTTTAACCTCTGTAGTGTTACGACTATAAGTACTTAATAAAATCAGCTCTTGGAATATGACGACCACCAAGACTTTCGAGATGATTGGTGTGTAATTGGCAATCGATAAGTTTATAATCCGAATTCTGAACAAACTCTATAAAACCATATTTACTTGCATTACTAACCTTTGCGAACATACTTTCTCCACAAAACACACCATTACCCATATCTATACCATACAAACCACCTACAAGTTCATTGTCTTGCCAAACTTCAATTGATTTAGCATAACCCAATGCATGCATTTTGATATAAGCTCCAATCATTGAATCTGTAATCCATGTGCCTTTCTGTCCTGGACGTTTCGCCTTGGCACACTCAGAAATGACGTTATCAAACTCTTTATTTACGGTTACCTGAAATGGTTTCTTTTTCTGGAGTCTTTTCATGCTTTTTGAGACTTTAAGCTCATCAGGAAATATCACAAATCGCGGATTGGGCGACCACCACAAAATAGGTTCTTGTGCATCGAACCAAGGAAAAATTCCTTTTCCATAGGCATACAGTAATCTTTCGCTAGATAGGTCACCTCCAATCGCTAATAATCCATCGACAGAAGATTCTGACAATGGCGGAAACTCTATTTTGTCATTTAGAAAGTACATTCTTACAGAACTACAACGTTTTCGTTGGGTTTAATTGTGTTAAATCAGCTATTTAACTTTGTTAAATTAGCTTTTTTTATCATATTTGAAGTAACCTTTATGTTACGAATTTTGTTCATCATTGCTTTTTTTTTAAGTTTGTTCGTAAAGATTAAACCTAAAACCACAATATTTAAGTCCTAACGAAAGTTAGGACTTATTTTTTGAAAGAAAAAGCCTACTCTTACGAATAGGCTTTCTTTATTTTAAAATTTTCTAATGATTAGAATGGTAGATCATCATGATCATCTGTATCTAAATCTGTAGCAGGCTCAAATGCAGTCGCAGGTGGCACTGGTGGCACATCTCCAGACACAGCTTCTGATTGTACAGCTTCTATTCGCCATCCTTGTATTGAATTAAAATATTTTACTTCTCCTTGAGGATTCGTCCACTCACGACCTCTAAGGTTAATATTTACTTTCACTTGTTGACCTACTTGATAATTGTTAAGTAAATCTGATTTGTCTTGCACAAACTCAATCATTATATGCTGAGGGTATTGCTCCTCTGTAGTCACAACAAGTTCACGTTTTCTAAAACCGTTACTTCCAAATGTCTGAGTCTCTCCAATAACTTTAATACGTCCTTGTACTTCCATCTTCTTATTTATTGATATTATTTAGTTGTTCTTTTGCTAAAAGCATAAGCAATGCTTCTTCGGCATTATTACTTTCAATTAATTCCTTGGCTCTTTTATGTATCTCATCTCCCAAAATGTTGACTTGTGTCGCGTTGGTAAAAACTTCAGAGTTTGCCAAATAGTCGTCGATGTTTTCACTTGACGGGAAAGCAGCTAAATTACCTAAAATTCCTAAATCATTTCCAGTCAAAACCTTACTTTTTCTAACCGATTCTGGTAACTTATCAACACCTATACCTAAAGTGGATAAGGGTTTAGGAATTTCGAAGAATCCATCCTTTGCTCGACTGTAATAACTACCACCTGCTCGCGCAACTAAATCTAATTTTTCTTGATCTATTGTTCCATTTTCATCCAAAATACTTTCATCTATATGGAGTTTTAAAACCTCGCAAATTACCAAATTTCCTGCGCCACCTTCTGTACCCAATTTTACAATTTCATTCACCTTACATTCTAATTGAATTGGAGATTCTTCTACTCTAAACGGTTTAACTAAATCGGACTTTAACATAGTCAAACCAGACTTTTCAAACTCATTGACACCTTCTGGATATTCTGTACTACTCAAAGACATCTGTTGTACGATATCGTAATTCACAACGTTTATCACAACTTCCTTTGTAGTTTCTGCATTTTCCAAAGTGTGTTTTGTGGTATTAGTACGTACACGACGCGCTGGAGAAAATATTAATATTGGCGGATTAGAACTAAAAACATTGAAAAAACTGAATGGCGACAAATTAGGGTTTCCTTCACTATCTATAGTACTTGCAAAGGCAATAGGTCTTGGCGCAACAGCAGTTAAAAGATAACCATGCAGTTTGCCTGTGGATAAATCTTTGGGTAGGTAGGATACCATATATTCTTGTTTTTTTCAAAGGTAAGATTATAGAGAGAAACAATAAAATTATGAGATTTACATTATATTTAAGACCAATAACTTATTGCATTAATGCGAATATCCCTTAACAGAAATGTTATCCGTTGGATAATTATTATTTCCTCTTTCATTATTGTTTCCTTAATCCTTTGGAACACGTATGTGTTTTTTCAGCATTTTAAGTCAGAAGAAGAAGCAAAAATGAAAAGCTTCACCGTCGCTTATTCTGAATTTTCAAAAGCAATTGAACGGATTGATGATTTAGATGCAGATATAGAAATTAATGAGGTTGCTCAATATATTGTTTATGATACCACCTTGACAACTCCGATGATTTTGACCGACAAGGAAAACAATATTATACTACATCGAAATATCTATGGCCAGGGCAGATTAAAGGAAAATAGTCAATTGGCAAGACGCTATAATGATAGTATCGACGATCAGTTTGTGCAAGACAATAAATCTCTTCTGCTTGAACGGTATATGCAAGAAAATGAGCCGTTAATTATTGAAGATTTAGGGCGCACATTATATTATGGTAATTCTCCTTTACTTAACCGACTAAAATATTATCCATTAGCGCTTTTGCTAATTATCATACTTTTTGCGGGTGTAGTATATTTCTTTTATAGAAGCTCAAAAATTGCGCAACAGAATAAACTTTGGACAGGAATGGCCAAGGAAACAGCTCACCAAATCGGCACACCATTATCAAGCTTAGTTGGTTGGACCGAATTACTGAAAACAGAAAATGTCAATGGCGAATATATTTCTGAGATGGAAAAGGATGTAGACCGCCTAAAAACAATTACTGAGCGCTTTAGTAAAATTGGTTCGATACCCGAACTTGAGCCAAGTAATATCGTTGAAGAAACAAAAAATTCATTTAGTTATCTCAAATCACGTTCTTCAAAATTAATTGACTTCAATATTAAGATTCCTGATAACACCATTGAAGTAAATTTAAACAAACAACTATACAGTTGGACCATAGAGAATTTGGTAAAGAATGCCATTGACGCTATGAAAGGTAAAGGTCAGTTGAGTTTAGAGCTTTTTGAAATCGAAAGACAGGTTTTTATTAAAATTTCTGATACTGGAAAAGGTATTCCAAAAGGCCAATGGCAAAAGATCTTTCAACCTGGTTTTACGACCAAAAAACGCGGTTGGGGATTGGGCCTTTCTTTAACCAAAAGAATTATTGAGGATTACCATAAAGGAAAAATAAAGGTTCTTAAATCTGAATTAGGAAAAGGCACCACATTCCAGGTGACTATGTACAAGTCCAGATAGCTACCATGTTATGGCGTTAGCAATAGCTTTTGCGGTAGCTTCAAACTCTTCAGAGCTTAACTTTTGCTTCGATACAAACCTCGCATTTTCCATAGAATGTAATGGAATAAGATGTACGTGTACATGAGGCACTTCTAATCCAATAACCGACATCCCAATACGCTCGCACGGAACAACTTTTTCGATGGCATGGGCTACATTTCTGGAAAATTTCATTAATCCTAGGTAAGTCTCTTCATCAAGATCAAAAATTTTATTGACTTCCTTTTTAGGAATGCATAAGGTATGTCCTTTGCTATTTGGATTAATGTCTAAAAATGCATAGAAATCATCAGTTTCAGCTACTTTATAGGATGGAATTTCACCATTGACAATTTTGGTAAAGATTGACGCCATAGTCTTAGAGAATTGATAAGTAAATTTAAAAAGATTCCTGCTAACCTATCGTTTACAGGAATCTTAATGCTCTTAATGTAGTGTGTTCTCCTTATCTTGAAATCTCAAGAATATCAAACTTCATAATACCGTTTGGAACTTGGATCTCAGCAACATCACCAACTGATTTACCTAATAATCCCTTTCCTATTGGTGAGTTTACAGATATTTTCCCAGCAGCCAAATCTGCCTCACTTTCTGCTACTAAGGTATAGGTCATTTCCATACCGTTGGTTTGGTTTTTTATCTTAACAATAGATAAGGCTAAGACCTTAGACGTATCTAATTGAGATTCGTCAATAACACGAGCATTAGCTAAGGTTTCTTCCATTTTAGAAATTTTCATCTCTAACATCCCTTGCGCTTCCTTTGCCGCATCGTATTCTGCATTTTCACTCAAATCGCCTTTATCTCTTGCCTCTGCAATTGCTTGCGATGCTTTTGGACGTTCTATATCTTTAAGATGGTTAAGCTCTTCTCTTAACTTTTTTAATCCTTCTGCCGTATAATATGATACTTTACTCATAATATTATCGTTTTAAATAAAAGATGCTGAAGTTGATTCAGCATAAAAAAATCTCGCTTTCACGAGATGGTTATACAAAGATATAAAATATTTATATCATCCTTTAATTTGCTTAAATTGCATCAAAAATAATTGCTATGAAACGATTCTTAATTCTGATGTTGACCTTTGCACTACTGAGCTGTAGTCGCGACAATAATGTCAATAACTGTAATTTTTTATTAGATGTTAATGTTAGTGCTGCGATTAACCTAAACTTACCTCAATTTAGCTCTTTGCAAGTGACAGGCAGTGTAGTGAAATTAGAAGGTCAAGGTAATGCTGGAATCATTTTGGTAAGACGAAATAGTGACACACTCATTGCTTGGGATGGTGCCGATCCTAATCAACCCTTAAGCTCTTGTTCTCCGCTTACTATCGTTGGTATTAATGCAGTTAGTAATTGTGGTCAAGATATTGAATACAACCTATTAACTGGTCAATCAATTGGACAAAACCAACAACCCTGTACGCTAAAAGCATACAGAGTTGAATTTGTTGGGAATAACCAATATTTTGTTTCTAATTAAAAATTAAGCGTTACACCTAATAAAAAGTTAGTAGTGGCTTGGGGATAGAATCCTGAGAAAAAGCCTGTAGACGTTCCTGTTGGGCTGCTTGAATCTGGAAAATAAAAAGACCCAAAATATCCATTTGAAACATACTTTTCATTGAATATGTTGTTTACTAATCCTGTGAAAATAATCGAGTCAAATATTGAATTTGTTTTTAAGGTGTATACCACGTTAAGATCATTAACAAAATAGCTGTCTAATCTTGATTCTGGATTTTCGGTATTACTCATAAACTGCTCACCAACAAACTTACTTAACAAAGACATCTGAAGATTATCTATTGGCCTAAAAACAATTGCATTTGCTGCAACAAAATCTGGTGAAAATGCGATATCAGTTTTACCAAGATCTACTAAAGTTCCATTTAAAGATTCAAACGTCTCTAAATTTTTATTGGTGCTAATATTAACATTTGGTTGTAAGGTCAATTTTGGTGTAACTGGAACAATAGCTTCCAATTCTAAACCTATTCTGTAACTTTCACCACTGTTACTTCTCACCGGTGCACCAACATTATTTATTTCTCCCGTAAGCACGAGTTGCTCATCATAAAGCATAAAGTAGCTATTTGCATTAAATGAAAGGTTTCCAGACTTGTGACGCCAACCTAATTCAAAATCATTAAGTCTTTCTGGCTGTATATCTGGATTGCTTTCAAAATCATCACGTGTTGGTTCTCTATTTGCACGTGCGTAAGAGAAATAAAAATCGTTTTTATCATTTAACTCGTAAGTAATACCAACCTTTGGGTTAAAGAAGGTGTAGTTTTCATCAACATTAAATGGAAGTATATCGGCATTAATTCCTGAAGTTTCGTAATTCACATTTCTAATCTGTAAATCTCCGTATAACTTCATCTTGTTGTTCAAACGATAGTTGGCTTTTGCAAAGCTTGAAAAATCATTCTTTTTACCATTTCCATCATAATAGCGATCTCTAATTTCACTTTGACTTGCAAATTCTGCCCAAATGACTTCTCCAAAATGATCTCCATCATAATGACTAAATGAAACACCAAATATCATGTCTAAATTGTTGTTCTTGTAATTTGCATTTGCATTAATGACATAAAAATCATTATCCAACCAACGACGACGAACCAAATCAGTTGTGTTAACCGTTTGTCCGTTCACCGTTAAAGGTTGAAAACCATAAGTTGCAAAATCATCATCTTCTCTAAATTGCTCAAAGAAACCACGACCATAAGTGTAGTTTAAAGCAACGTTTGTAGACCATTTGCTGTTGTAATGTTGGTTCCAATGCAATTGGTAATGATCTTGTTTATAATCGTCAACTTCTCTATCATAAAACTGAACATTTCCATTATCATCTGTATAAATTCCAGCAGGATTGAATGTTCTGTCGGATTCTAAAGTAGCTCTATCGATACCAAACCATGACTGATAGGTTACCTCACTACCACCAAATGTTATGGCTTTGATTAAGGTATTATCATCTACATAAGACCCTTGAAGGTAATAAGACTTTAAATCTACAGAAGCTCTATCGATATAACCATCTGAAGAAATATTAGATAGTCGCCCGGCAATTTCAAAACCTTGACTTTTATCTTCGTTAAAGTTCGTGAGACCAGTACTATACTTTACTGTATGTTTTCTTGTACCAAAACTTCCAAATGAATTAGAAATTTCGCCATAAGCTTCTTGAGATACAGCGTCGGTTAAGATATTGATACTTGCACCAAAAGCACCATATCCATTGGTAGATGTACCAACACCGCGTTGTAATTGTAAGCTTTCTACAGATGATGCAATATCACCAAGATTCACCCAAAAGGTGCCTAAAGATTCTGCATCATTATAGGGTATCCCATTTAGTGTAACATTTGTCGATTGTGAGCTAATACCTCTAACCCTAATACCAGTATAACCAATACCGGCACCTGCGTCCGAAGTTGTAATAACCGAAGGCAAGAAGTTCAGCAAAACAGGAATGTCTTGACCTAAATTTCGTTTAGCAATTTCTTCCTTGTCTACATTGGTGTGAGTGATTGGAGATTTAGCATCAACTCGGACTGCTTTTACCAGAACCTCATCAAG
>CBFHYD010000077.1:0-9687 GCA_965659975.1 Winogradskyella sp.
AGTCAATTCCCAGTACAAATTGACTTAACTGGTGCATCTGGTGATTTATTTGGTGAAGATCCATTGTGGTTAGGTCTACAAGGTGGTTATGCATGGTTTGTAGCAGATAATGTCTCTATTGAGCCAGGTATAAGATACAATGTATCAATGAATGAGGATTTTACAGACGAAGGTGTTTTTGAGTTATGTATTGGTTTTGCCTTACATTTTTAAGAAAGCTAAAAATTCAAACTAAAACCGAAGCATTTGCTTCGGTTTTTTTTATGCCCAAATTTAATATCTTTATTACATGAAAAAAATCATTATCATCAATGGGCCTAACTTAAACCTTTTAGGAAAACGCGAACCAGAAGTTTATGGCAAACAAACGTTTCATGATTATTTTGAATCGCTTAAACATCAATTTGATGATGTGGAATTAGAATATTACCAAAGTAATGTAGAAGGAGAGTTAATTGACAAACTCCATGAAGTTGGATTCTCTTATGATGGTATAGTCTTAAACGCAGGAGCCTATACACATACTTCTGTAGGTATTGGAGATGCTGTAGCAGGAATTGAAACTTCTGTTGTAGAAGTTCATATATCAAATACATACAATCGAGAGGATTTTAGGTACAAATCCTACATCTCACCAAATGCAAAAGGAATTATAATTGGTTTTGGCCTTAAGAGTTATGAGTTAGGTGTTATCAGTTTACTATAAATTAACACCTAATTCATTAAATATAAAAAACGACGCCATTTGGTGTCGTTTTTGTTTTTTCAGATATAAATAAAGCGTTTTACAAGTGAATAACTTCATCATAAGCATCTGCAACAGCTTCCATGACGGCTTCACTCATAGTTGGATGTGGATGCACAGCTTTAAGAACTTCATGTCCTGTAGTTTCTAATTTACGGCCTAAAACAGCTTCTGCTATCATATCAGTAACGCCTGCGCCAATCATATGGCACCCTAACCATTCTCCATATTTAGCATCGAAGATTACTTTTACAAAGCCGTCCTTGTTCCCACCAGCACTTGCTTTACCGGAAGCTGAAAATGGAAATTTACCAACCTTAATATCATAACCTTGTTCTTTTGCTTGCCTTTCAGTTAAGCCAACACTTGCTACCTCAGGAGAACAATACGTACATCCTGGAATATTACCATAATCTAATTTTTCAACATTATGACCAGCAATTTTCTCTACGCAAAGAATACCTTCAGCAGAAGCTACGTGAGCTAATGCTTGACCAGGAGTTACATCGCCAATGGCATAATAACCTGGAATATTTGTTTGATAGTAATCGTTTACTAAAATCTTATCTCTATCAACTGCAATACCAACATCTTCTAATCCGATGTTTTCGATGTTAGATTTAATACCAACAGCAGACAACAAAATATCAGCTTCTAATATTTCTTCACCTTTTTTAGTTTTTACAGTTGCCTTAACACCATCTCCAGATGTATCTACAGATGTTACTTCTGATGACGTCATTATTTTTATACCAGACTTTTTAAAGTTTCTTTCCAATTGTTTAGAAACCTCGTCATCTTCTACTGGTACTATTTTATCAACATATTCGACAATCGTTACTTCTGTACCCATTGAGTTATAGAAATAGGCAAATTCTACACCTATAGCTCCAGATCCCACAACAATCATTTTCTTAGGTTGCTTTTTTAAGGTCATAGCTTGTCTGTAGCCAATCACTTTTTCACCATCTTGAAGTAAACTAGGTAACTCGCGAGAACGCGCACCTGTAGCGATAATTACATGGTCAGCAGAATATTCTGTACCATCGACATCAACCTTTTTACCTGGTTTTAGTTTACCAAAGCCTTCTATGACATCAATTTTGTTTTTCTTCATTAAAAACTTTACTCCATTACTCATACCATCAGCAACACCTCGGCTACGTTTTACAACGGCATCAAAATCATGTGCAGCATCTTTCACCTTTAATCCGTAATCTTCGGCATGTTTAAGATATTCGAATACCTGAGCCGATTTCAAAAGCGCTTTTGTTGGAATACATCCCCAATTTAAACAAACACCACCCAAACTTTCTTTTTCTACAACTGCTGTTTTAAAGCCTAATTGTGACGCTCTAATCGCTGTAACATAACCACCAGGACCACTTCCTAAAACTATAATATCATATTTACTCATGAGTACGTTTTTTATCAAAAATTTAGGCTACGAATTTACGAAACCTAATTGTAATATTAAAGGTCTTCTGCAAAATGTCACGCACCTTATTCATTGCAAGAAAAGACGCGAAATTTCTTAAAATTTAGAGTTGGAATAATTTTTATTTTTTTCGTAAACTTTGTAATTGATTGTTAGGTCTATTGTTACTCAAATACCACTAATTGTATATTGTATTTTTAAAGGCTTCCTTATTTATACCTCAAAGAACCAAAATGACAAAGCCTTTATTCGGATTTAGTGTTAAGAACTTTAACATAAATTCGTAACTTAAAGATCTAAATTTATTTATCATGAAAAACAAAGCATGCATCTCTCTATTTACTTTAGCTTTATTTATATCATGTGCTACAAATCCTTTTACAGGACAAAAGACTATAGCCTTAGTATCTAATAGTCAGTTATTCCCAACATCATTTGCGCAATACAATCAAGTTTTAAGTGAAAATAAAGTTGTGGAAGGAACAACAGAATCTAAAATGATTAACCGTGTAGGACAGCGTATTGCTGTGGCTGCAGAACGTTGGTTAACCGCTAATGGCTATACTTCCTATTTAAATGATTACAGATGGGAATACAAACTCATTGAGTCTGAGCAAGTAAATGCTTGGTGTATGCCTGGTGGTAAAATTGCATTTTACACAGGGATTCTTCCGATTGCCCAAAATGAAACAGGCGTAGCCGCAATTATGGGTCATGAAGTTGCTCATGCATTAGCAAACCATGGTCAACAACGAATGAGTAAAGGATTGTTGCAGCAATTAGGTGCTGTCGGTGTTGCAGTAGGAACAAGTGGTCAAGATCCGCAACAGCAGCAAATGTAGCAACAATCCTATGGTATATGTTCTACATTAGAGATTTTAGCTTATAGTAGAAAGCATGAAAATGAGGCTGATATGATAGGATTGTATTTAATGGCTGTGGCTGGTTATAATCCAGATGAAGCATCAGAGTTGTGGAAACGTATGAAGGCCAACAGTGGTGGATAGGCGCCACCTGAGTTTTTAAGCACACATCCAAGCAATGATGTTAGAATACAAAACCTTCAGCACTTGGGACTAGTAGCCAAAGCAGAGGCTGCTAAATTTGGAGTTACCGAATTTAGACCGATAACAAACTTTCAATAAAAAATTATAGTAATTTAGGAGCCGCTCAGTTAATGAGCGGCTTTATTTTTTAAACTATGAATAAATTAGAAAAGGGTAATCAAAAACTAATTAATGCTTGGGCATTTTACGACTGGGCCAATTCAGTTTACTCACTAGTAATTAGTACTGCAGTTTTTCCAATTTATTATGCAGGAATGACCAGTGCAATGCAAAATGCTGATGGTAAGATTGAGTTTTTAGGGACGCTATGGAATTCAACCACATTATTAAATTATACCATTGGTTTTCAGATGCTCATAGTCGCTTTTATATCACCAATATTATCTGGAGTAGCCGATTTTGTTGGTAACAAACTAAAGTTTTTAAAATTTTTCTGTCTTTCGGGTTCAATTTCAGTAGCCTCTTTATTCTTTTTTAAAGGTGAAAGCACTTTGTGGGTTGGTATTATATGTACCATTTTCGCTGGAATTGGTTTTTGGGGTAGTATTGTCTTTTATAATGCATACTTACCAGAAGTAGCCCATCCAGAAGATCAAGATAATGTAAGTGCTAAAGGATTTATTTATGGCTACATAGGCTCAGTTTTACTACTTATCATTTGCTTAGGTCTCATAGAAGGCCATGCTTATGTCGGTATTGAAAAAGGCTTTGCTACACGTATTTCTTTTATATTAGTTGGGCTTTGGTGGTTTGGATTTGCTCAAGTCACATATAGTAAATTATCTAAGTTAGGTGTTACAAGTACAGGTTCTAAAATTGATAAAAACGTATTATGGGATGGCTTTAAAGAACTTAAGCAAGTAACGAGAGAATTAGTTAACTATCCACAACTCCGTACTTTTTTAATTTCGTTTTTTCTGTTTAGTGTAGGTGCACAGACCATTATTTATATGGCAGGAATTTTTGGAAGTGATGAGCTAAAGTTACCAACTTTAAATCTTATACTAACAATACTTGTGGTACAATTGGTGGCAGTCGTTGGTGCTTTTCTATTTTCAAGATTATCTAATAAAATTGGAAATATCTCTACTTTGAAAATTACTATAGTGATATGGTGTGTTGTCTGTTTTACGGCTTTTATGATCGATAAAACTCAAGAAAATATAGATTTATATTTCTATGCTTTAGGTGGATTATTAGGCCTTGTTTTAGGCGCAATTCAATCTATTTCACGATCGACCTATTCTAAGCTTTTACCGGAAACGAATGATACTGCGACATACTTCAGTTTCTATGATGTTACTGAAAAGATTGCCATAGTTTTAGGAATGGTTGTATTTGGTGTTTTAGTATCTATAACCGGCTCTATGCAATGGTCTGTTTTAAGTTTAGCTATATTCTTTCTATTATCTTTTATAGTGTTGAGTACTATTGGTAAGACTAAATACGTTAAATAATATTTATAATTCAACATAAACCCAACTCTAAGCCTTATGAAAAAGTTTCTTTATTTATCACCTTTGAGTGAATCAAATAATTAGTCTATGTTGTTGTAATTTTCCATTGTTTAGGTACTAACAGTTAGTCTTTTTCTTAAACTTTCTTTTGCTCTACTTATCATTGTTCTGCAATTTGCATATGATATATTCATGATTTCCGAAATCTCTTAATAATCATAACCTTCAATAAGGTGAAGTGTAAAGCTCACACTATAATTAGGTTTTAATTGCTTTATATTCATTAGAATATGTTTCACTTTGTCATTTTTAGTTTCCGTTTCCGAAATACCATTATCATCTTCAACTTTGTATAAAACAGTATCTAAATCGACAGTATATTCCTTTACTTTTTTATTGTACTCAGCGATACTGTTATTAACAACTATTCGTTTCAACCAAGAACCAAAAACAGATTTATCTTTTAGATCACTCAGTTTATTGAAAGCTGTTAAAAATGATTCTTGCATTACATCTTCAGCCTTAAAAGAATCATTTACAATTCTTTAAGATGTATTATACATTGCTTTGTAGTATCGGTTATAAACTTCAAGCTGTGCGTGCTGATTTCCCGAACCGCAAAGCATTAGTAACTGCTCAATATTTTGATTGGTTGATGGCAAAAAACAAATGCTTTTATTTATAGAGTACACTTTTAATTTACTGTTACACTTTCAAGAAAAAGAGTTTTAAATTTTTGTATTCTGAATGGCATAACAATTGAATTTAGAAGTAAGGTAAGATGTGCAAAACACCTGTAAATCCTTGATAACTAACGTAAAGTTAGAAAATGTAAAGTAAAAATAAAGTCCATTCTGTTGTTTAAAGTGACAGAATGGCTGATAATATATTATGGCGAAAAGAAAATTTTTAGCGCTTGACAGTTTGTCATTGCAAGATTTTAACGAAAATTCAGAGTTAATTCCCTTAATGACTCCTGAAGATGAGGAATTGATTAATAATGAGGTACTCCCAGAAACACTTCCGATTTTACCATTACGAAATACCGTATTGTTCCCAGGTGTAGTTATACCAATTACAGCAGGAAGAGATGCATCCATAAAGTTAATTAACGATGCTAATAATGGAGGTAAGGTAATAGGTGTGGTATCTCAAAAGGATGAAGCTGTTGAGAATCCTTCAGAAAAGGATATTTATAAAAAGGGTACTGTTGCTCGTATTTTGAAGGTTCTTAAAATGCCTGATGGCAACACTACTGTTATTATCCAAGGGAAAAAACGTTTCCAGATCGAAGAAATTGTTTCAGAACAGCCTTATATAAGTGCGAGAATATCAGATATTCCTGAAACAAAGCCGGAAACTAAAAATGAGGAATTCAAGGCTATAATTGAGTCTATAAAGGACTTATCCTTAGAGATCATTAAAGAGAGCCCAAATATTCCGACTGAAGCCAGTTTTGCAATTAAGAACATTGAGAGTAATTCGTTCTTAGTCAACTTTGTTTCATCAAATATGAATTTGAAAGTAGAGGAGAAGCAAGAACTTTTAGAAATCGATAATCTGAAAGAACGTGCATTGTCTACCTTGAAATTCATGAATCTTGAGTATCAAAAACTTGAGCTTAAGAATGATATTCAGAATAAGGTGCATAGCGATATGAATCAGCAGCAACGCGAATATTTCTTGCACCAACAAATGAAAACAATTCAAGAAGAATTAGGTGGAGGTGTTTCGTTTGGCGAAGAGATTGAAGAGATGCGTAAGCGTGCTAAGGAAAAGAATTGGGATGATAAAGTAAAAACACATTTCGATAAAGAGTTAGCTAAAATGCAACGCATGAATCCTCAAGTTGCCGAGTATTCTATACAACGTAATTATCTGGATTTGTTTTTGGATTTACCATGGAATGAGTTCAGTGAAGACCAATTTAATTTGAAACGTGCGATGAAAATCTTGGATCGTGATCATTTTGGTTTGGATGATGTTAAAAAACGAATAATTGAATACTTAGCCGTTTTGAAGTTACGTAATGACATGAAATCTCCAATCCTCTGTCTTTATGGACCTCCAGGTGTTGGTAAAACCTCTTTAGGTAAATCTATTGCAGAGGCTTTGGGTAGAGAATACGTTCGTATTTCCTTAGGTGGGTTACGTGATGAGGCAGAGATTCGTGGACATCGTAAGACTTACATTGGCGCGATGCCTGGTAGAATAATACAGAGTTTAAAAAAGGCTGGAACTTCTAATCCTGTTTTTGTCTTGGACGAAATCGATAAGTTGTCTTCAGGTCATCAAGGTGATCCGTCTTCAGCAATGTTGGAGGTTTTAGATCCTGAGCAGAACAGTGAGTTTTATGATAATTTCTTGGAAATGGGTTACGACCTTTCTAAGGTTATGTTTATAGCTACATCAAATAGTCTCAATACCATTCAACCTGCACTTCGTGATCGTATGGAGATTATCAATGTTACAGGTTACACAATAGAAGAAAAGGTAGAGATTGCAAAACGTCACTTACTACCTAAGCAACTTAAGGAGCATGGTTTGGATAATAAAGCCTTGAAAATAGCTAAACCACAATTAGAAAAAATCGTTGAAGGTTATACACGAGAGTCTGGTGTTCGTGGATTAGAAAAGCAAGTAGCAAAAATGGTGAGATATGCTGCCAAGAATATCGCTATGGAAGAAGAGTATAATATTAAGATTTCTAACGAAGATATTGTTGAAGTTTTGGGTAGTCCACGATTAGAAAGAGATAAATATGAAAATAATGATGTTGCAGGAGTAGTTACTGGTTTGGCCTGGACACGTGTTGGTGGAGATATTTTGTTTATCGAGTCTATTCTCTCAAAGGGTAAAGGAAGTCTATCCATTACGGGAAACCTTGGTAAAGTGATGAAAGAATCTGCAACCATAGCTATGGAATACATTAAAGCGAATGCAGATAAATTTGGAATAAAATCAGAGATTTTTGATAAATACAATGTACATATTCACGTTCCAGAAGGAGCAACGCCTAAAGATGGTCCGAGTGCAGGTGTTACCATGCTTACCTCGTTAGTGTCTTTATTTACGCAACGTAAAGTGAAACGCAGCATAGCTATGACTGGTGAAATTACGCTTCGCGGAAAGGTTTTACCAGTCGGTGGAATAAAGGAGAAGATTTTAGCAGCAAAACGTGCAAAAATTAAAGAGATATTGCTTTGTGAAGATAACAGAAGAGATATCGATGAAATTAAAGCTGAGTATCTTAAAGGACTAAAGTTTCATTATGTCAAGGATATGAATGAAGTTCTGGAGTTAGCAATAACAAAACAGAAGGTCAAAAATCCTAAAACTATTTAAATATAAGCCTCAGTATTTACTGAGGTTTTTTCATTTTAAAAAATAAAAAATTGAGAACAACGTTCTTAATTAGATTTAGTTATTTTGCATCATATGATTAAGAAAACTACGGCTTTATTTTTTTTAGCCTTTACTTCGGTATCCTTTGCTCAATTGGGCGGCGAGGCAACCTATCAGTTTCTTAATCTAATTTCCTCACCACGACAAGCGGCTTTAGGTGGTATTGTAATTACTAATTTTGATAGTGATGTGACTGAAGCTTTATATAATCCAGCTTCAATCAATGCAGATATGGATAATCAGGCTGCACTAAACGTGAGTAGTTATTTAGGTGGTATAACCTACGGGACTGCTGCTTATGCGTATACTTGGGACAGGCGTGTCCAAACCTTTCATTTTGGTGTCACTTATATCAATTATGGTGAGTTTGATGGTCGAGATCTGAACGGAATTGCTACCGGGACATTTAGAGGAAATGAAGTCGCCTTATCATTTGGTTATAATTACAACATTCCATTTACGGACTTCTATATTGGTGCTAATGTAAAAGCGATAACATCTCAATTAGAACAGTATAATTCTATTGGCGCAGCAGTTGATTTTGGAGCGATGTATATTAATGAGCGATTGGATTTTCATGCCGCTCTAACAGTAAGAAATATTGGAACACAAATAACGACTTATGCAGAGCAACGCGAACGTTTGCCGTTAGAGGTTAATTTCGGAATGTCACAAACCTTAGAGTACATTCCTTTACGTTGGCATTTAACCGCAGAAAATTTACAAGAATGGCCAATTGGCGTATCCAACCCGGCAAGAGCTACCACAGATTTAAGTGGTAACCAAACAGAAGAGAAAGTCGGTTTTCTCAACAATATTGCGAGACATCTTATTTTGGGAGCTGAGTTGTGGCCAGATCGTGGATTCAATATTCGATTGGGATATAATTTTAGACGTGCAGAAGAATTGCGTATTCTTGATCAGCGTAATTTTTCAGGATTATCGTTTGGACTTGGGATAAAGATTAACAAACTCAAGTTTAGTTATACACATGCGAGATATACAGCATCAGCAAATACGAGTTTCTTTGGTTTACAAATCGATTTGAATCGCTAAATTCTTACCTTCGCCCTAATTAAACAATGCAAAAGATTATAATTGCCATAGACGGATTTTCCTCCACAGGAAAAAGTACAGTTGCACGTTCCTTAGCAAAGGAATTAGGCTATATTTACGTAGATTCGGGAGCGATGTATCGTGCTGTAACGTTATTTTCACTTGAAAAAGAATTTATTAAGGATACCGTAATTGATAAGGATGATTTAATCTCTCAGCTCGATAACATTACAATTACCTTTACCTTGAATGATGAAACTGGTATTGCGGAAGTTTATCTAAATGACAAAAATGTCGAGAAAAAGATCCGAACATTGGAGGTTTCAAAACATGTCAGTCATATTGCAGAGATTAGTGAAGTACGTCGTAAGTTGGTAGAACAACAACAACTTATGGGTAGGGAGAAAGGTATTGTAATGGATGGCCGAGATATAGGTACTGTTGTTTTTCCTGATTCAGACCTCAAAATATTTATGACCGCATCTGCAGAAACTCGTGCACAAAGACGCTATAAAGAAC
>CBFHYD010000078.1:0-9609 GCA_965659975.1 Winogradskyella sp.
AGTCTTTTATATTCTCAATTCCAACTGAAAAACGTATCAATTGGTCACTTATACCAACAGCTTCTCGCTCTTTTTGTGTTAGTAAAGCGTGTGAGGTAAGATGTGGCGAAATTACGGTACTTTCTACACCTGCCAAACTCATAGAAGATTTTATGAGCTTTAAGGATTTTTGAAATCTATAAGAATCTAAATCTTTGGACAACTCAAAAGAAAGCATTGCTCCATAGCCTTTCATTTGTGATTTTGCCAGTTTGTGTTCTGGATGCGATTTTAGTCCAGGATAATAAACCTTTGATACATTATCATTCTTATTCAACCATTTGGCCATTTTTAAGGCATTTTCGGTTTGCGCCTTTACACGTAAGCCTAAGGTTTTCATACTACGTTCTAACAACCAAACCGTCATATCGCTCAGACTTCCTCCTAAATTTTTAGATACGTTCCAAATACGCTGTATATGTTCAGCCGAGCTTGCCACTGCTCCAGCACATATATCACTATGACCTCCAAAATACTTTGTCGCTGAATGCATTACCATATCAATTCCAAAATCCATCGGTCTTTGGTTTACAGGAGACGCAAAAGTATTATCTATAGAGGTTAATATATTTTTTGATTTGGCCAGCTGAGTTATATCACGTATGTCTGTTATTGTTAAAAGTGGATTTGAAGGTGTTTCAATGTGAATTAACTTGGTATTTTCCTGAATAGCATCCTCAAAATCTTTGGCCTTATAGCCATTTGTAAAGGTATATTCAATTCCATACTTAGGAAATTCCTCTTTTATGAAATTTACCGTTCCACCATACAGAGTGTTTTGCACGACAAGATGATCTCCTTTTTGTAGAAACGCCAAGAACATATGGCTTATCGCAGCCATTCCTGATCCAAATATTATGGCTGCTTCTGCTCCTTCTAAGGCGGCAATTTTCTTAGATAAAAACTCTTGATTTGGTGTATTGAAATAACGTGGATAACGCTTTACATCCACATCCAAAAATTCATAAGAAGAACTCAAAAAAATTGGCGACACAGCACCTTTAAACTGCTTGTCTTCTATTTCGCCAATATGTGTACAAATGGTATTAACTCCTAATTTTTTCTTTGTTTCGGACATAAGATGACTATTTATTCAAAAAATATATTAATGTAAGTGTAAATAACAAACTCCACAATAACGTTCTTATCCAATTACGGTTTACTAATAAACAACAGGTTTCATCTGTAAAAGTATTGTTATCAATTCTTTGATGTAAAGGAACAAAAATTATAAATGTGAGTAACCACAAACTAATTACAATTAATAGAATTAATATTGTATACCAGTCTTGATATTGATAAATATGCAAACAAGCCAAGATTAATTGCGAGAACATTAATGGTAAGACTATAAATGTAATGCGTTTGGTGTAAGATATATGCCAAATATTCAAATCGTTTTTAGAATAGTACTTGAAACTTGGATATATAACCAATTGAACTGCCCAAATAAGAACGAAAAAGCCAGTATCGGTTAATAAGCGTAAAAATGTTATATCCATTACACCAAAATTTATACACTTACCGTTTTCCATCGGCCTTTTTTGAACCAATATTTACTACTTAGAGTTAAAACTACTTGTGCTAATGCAACTGTCAAGAATACTCCAAAAGGTCCAAACTCAAATGTAATAGCGGTGAAATAAGCAAAAGGTAACTGGAAAATCCAAAAGCTTATCAAGTTAAGCCAAGTCGGTGTCAGAGTATCTCCGGCGCCATTAAAAGCATTGGTTACAACCATACCATATGCAAAAAATATATAAGTTGAAGTAAAGACTCTCAAGCATAATGAACCATGTTCAATAACATCTGTTTCTGATGTAAAAATGGTCATAATTTCCGGGGCAAAAACTAAGTAGAATACACAAACGATTCCCATGAAAATAGCACAATATTTTCCTGTTTTCCAGACAGATTGCTCAGCACGATCTGGCTTATTTGCACCAAGATTTTGACCAACCAAAGTAGCCACAGCATTACTCATTCCCCAAGCTGGCATTAGTGTAAAAAGTATGATTCTAATAGCTATGGTATAACCTGCTAATACTTCGCTTCCAAATTCGCTCATAATACGCATTAAAAAAAGCCAAGATGATGTACCAATAATAAATTGGCCTATTCCACCTAATGACACTTTGATAATATTTAAAATCTCCTTAGCACGCCAAACCAAATCTCTAAATCCAATTTTGATTCTACTCCAACCATAAAACAAAATAAAGAGTTGAAAAACAACAGCCACACCTCTACCAATTGTTGTAGCAATAGCTGCACCTTTGACACCATAAGCTGGAACTGGTCCAAATCCAAAAATAAATATCGGATCTAAAATTAGATTTAATACGTTAGAAACAATCAGTACTCGCATGGCCACAGAGGCATCTCCTGCTCCTCTGAATACAGCATTTATTAAAAAGAGTAGCATGATTGTGACGTTTCCACTAAAAAGTATTTGAGTAAAACCATAACCTTCTTCAATTAAATCGGGTTCTCCACCCATTAACTGCAAGATGTCTTTGGGAAACATAATGCCTATAACAGCAATAACTATTGAAACTAAAATGCCTAAAAAAATAACTTGTACTGCAGTTTGTGATGCAACTTCAGGGTTCTTCTCACCTATCCGTCTCGAGACAATAGCTGTGGCAGCCATACTTAAACCAATTGCAACAGCATAAACTAAAGTTATTACGGACTCTGTAAGACCTACAATTGCAACAGCATTTACGCCTATTATGCTCACATATAGCATATCTACTACAGCAAATATAGATTCCATTATCATTTCCAAAATCATTGGAATTGACAGCATGAAAACTGCTCGTCTTATACTTCCGGAAGTGAAATCTTGTTCTTTACCAGAAACAGCAATTCGAAAATATTGAAGAAATTGTTTTAGAGATACGGAGTTAGTTGGCACAAGATGATTTTAAAATATAACTATTGCATTACTTCGTTCTAAAATCCGCGAGAGTGTTAATCTCTACCTATATTATTGAAAGCGCGAATTATGAAGTACGCCCATATAACAACTAAAGCAGAGACAATAATTGAAAACCAAAAAACTATATCATCTGCCGTCATTTTTTAATTTGTTTAATAAATATTAATACACCCAAAAGGGTTGGAGCCCAAAGACCAATAAAAATTCCGTGTAATCTGTCTCCTGTTAAAAACAAATACTCGGCAACTATTATTATGGCTACACAAAGTAATAACATGAGTACGTTTCCCGTACCTAAGTTCTTAAATATGTTCATTGAGATTAGTCAGTTATATGGTTAACAAGTTAATAAAACTTTAAGATACAATGCCGTAAATACAAGAATTCTTTATCAAAATTGATAATGCTATTGTGCTTAAGGTCTTAAAGCTGCTTAATTTTAATAGTGAATTTTATACTTTCTATATGCAAAAAACCCAATGATTCCAATAATTGCTATGGTGATAGCTATAAATTGAAAACTTAATATTTGATCTCCACTTGCATAGGAATGCAATCCTGAAAGGTAGAAGTTTACACCAAAATAAGTCATTAAAATACTACCAAAGGCCAATACAGATAGTAAATTATATATCCATCTTCCACGTAAACCTGGAATTAATCGCATGTGGATAACAAAAGCATATACCATTATACTAATGAGCGCCCAAGTCTCTTTTGGATCCCAACCCCAATAGCGACCCCAACTTTCATTTGCCCACATACCACCTAAGAAATTACCGATGGTTAACATAACCAATCCGACGGTTAGAGCCATCTCATTGATAACGGTAAGCTCTTTTATATTTACAGATAAGCGTTCCTTATTTTCTTTGTTTGTGAAAATCATTAGCATTAAGGCAACAAGACCTAATACCATACCAAGTGCAAATGGTCCATAACTTGCAACGATAACTGCAACGTGAATCATAAGCCAATAGCTGTTTAATACAGGTTGTAGGTTGGCAATTGCCGGATCCATCCAATTCCAATGTGCCACCATTAAGATCATTGCAGTTACAAAAGTTGTTGAGGCTAATGTGAGATTACTTTTTCGTCCGAATAATAAACCAAATAGCATTGTAGCCCAAGCCACATAAATCATAGATTCGTAAGCGTCACTCCATGGTGCATGACCAGATAAGTACCATCTTAGAATAAGACCACCTGTGTGCAGAACAAACAACAAGATGATAATACCAATAAATGTATTAATGGCGTATTTTAACCATTTGCTTTTGTACTTAAAAATTTGAACTATCAATAAAACAAATAACAACGTCCCAGCATACATATACCAACTAAAGAGTTTCTTGAATATGTCATATTCATTGTACATAATCTCTGCCTCTAATTTTTTATCAGATAACATGACTTCACTACCAAACTTGTTTTGTACATTCTTAAAACCAGTTAGTAATGATTCTGCCTGCTTAAAATTCCCTTCTTGCTTTGCCTGATTTAAGGTTACTAAATAGGCACCCAATCCACTTTTAATGAATTTACCATATGATGAATCTTTTACAACTTCATTATAACCACCTAATCTGTATTCTTTTGCCGATATCCATTTGTTATTTTCATCATTTGGAACGGGAAATAATTTTAGTGAATTTCCTTCAATTACATCAAAAAGAAGTCTAACACGGTCGTTTGTTTCTCTCAATTTCTTCTCATAACCATTTGGCATTTGTTTGCTATAGGCTTCTGCTAAATATGGTTCTAACTTATAAATACCAGTTTCTGTAAAGAAATCTACAAAACGTGCTCGCTTTACAGACTTATCCACACCAATTATTGTACGAACTGAATCTGCCTCCATAGGACGCAAATAAATGAGCGGGACATTGGTCCATAACTGCGGACTTTCTAACATAGACAATAACACCTGTGTCGAAGAAAACTTGCTGTAAGTATTACTTTTACTCAGCTTTCTTAAAATTTCAGATGAAAATGTATGCATAGGCATCATACGACCACTTGCGTCTTGAATCACCAATCTGGCAAATTTATCGGCATGCTCTTTTGGTGCAATATTGGCTTCGAGAATAGAGTCTATCTGTTCTGTCTTTAAAGCCATTTGATGACTATGTCCATCCTTAGTTTGTGCCTGCACGAAACCACTTAATCCAAATAAGATTAAAAATGCTGTAAGGAGTTTTGCTTTTTTCTTTTTTAAACGTTCAAGCATTTTACGGAGCTCATCGAATCTTGTGTTTTTAGCAAACATAATTGCCATTAAACCTAAATACAATAAAAAGTAGCCAGCATATGTAATATATGTTCCCCACATATCATGGTTTACAGAAAGTATGGTTCCTTTTTCATCAGGATCAAAACCAGATTGAAAGAAGCGATAACCACGATGGTCCAAAATATGATTCATGTAAATATGATAATCGAAATCACCTTTTTCTTGATCTAAAACTGTCACTTTACTCTCGTAAGTGCGATATTGATTTTCTGTTCCAGGATATTTTTCGGCAATGAAATCGTTCAGTTTTACCTGAAATGGTAATTCTATAATCTTAGAACCATATTGGATATCGATATCAAGTCCGCCAACTTTTACTTGTTCAAAACCACTATAAGAACCTTGACCACCTAACAGTCCGACTTCTTTGGTTTCACCATTTGCGGTAATGTCCAAGATAACACCATCTTCATCAGTCTTTAGAATTTGAGGTTTTTTTACAATGGCAAATTCACCCTTAATCACTGGTTTTGGAAATACCAATTGCATATCCTCGATCACATAACGACTTCTCAAAGCCAAAGGTTGGATACTATCTTTAACCAATGTGCCTTGGGTCATCGTAGCCATCGTTAAATACTCTCCGCTATATGGTGATTGTATAAATATTCCTTCGTCGTTATTGGTAATGTTTATAGCGCCTTCTTGATATTTATTAAGTGTAAATAAGATGTTGTGAATATTGGCAATTTCACCATCTTTAAGGAAATGATTGTGCGGCTTACCATTTCCAGCTTCAACAATTTTCAAATAACTTTCACCATTGTCCGAAGGAACGATATCCTTCTCTGCTCCTTTTATAAATTCTTTTACTGCAACAGTTACAGGAGTATCACCGTAATCGTATGTGGCTTCGAAATCATTCTTAAGACGCTCGGAAAAATCAACTTCACTTTCAAAATTACGTTGAACCAATTGACCATTTACCTTGTAATCACCGATTATTCTACCACTGATATAGGTTTTTAGTGACAACATTTGATTTTCGGAAGCACCTTCTCTTATTGCCAACGCGCCTTCATATCCAATATATCTTGTCACTCCTGCACCAACTATGATAAGAATCCAAGCCAAATGTAAAATCAATGTAGACCATTTCTCCTTTCTCCATAAACGGTACCTGCCAATGTTTCCGATAAAATTGATAACAAAAATGACCATAATAACTTCGAACCACCATGCATTATAGATGTAGTGTCGTGTAAATGGCGTTGGTGATGTATCCATATTGCGATCTAATATGGTACCAACAGCCATTGCAACTGCAAATACAATAAATAGCACGGCTGTGAGCCTTGTTGAGAATAGGAAATTTAAGATTTTCTTTTGCATAGCGTCGCTCATTTTAAGCACGTGCAAAGATAAAGTTTTTAAAGGATTTTTCTGACTTCAAAATGCTTCAAAAAGTTGTCCATAAGCAATAGCGACTTCCGATGTTAAAACTTCTCCAGAAATATCAGTCTTGGCGTCTCGTAGAATAAACTTTTGATTTTCGAGACTCACACCATTGGAAAGTAAAGATAATGGTGGTAATAAGACTTCCTTGGCGAGCACATCTATTACCTTATTGAAAGCCGCTCCAATAATAATTCCAATAGCCATATCCATCATATTGCCCTTAACAGCAAATTCTTTAAACTCTGTAAATAACTTCATAATTTATGCTTTAGTCGATTATAGAGTGAATTTAATACTTATTGATAATATCACTATTAAAAATCGCTTTTCTTAGTATTTTAGCAATATGATTTCAGTTGTATTACTTGGAGCAGGAAATGTTGCCACACATTTGTATAAAGCCTTTTTAAAGGCTGATGCTGTTGATGTAAAACAATGGTACAATAGGACGTTGCAACATATTTCGTCTTATAAAAATCATATTGAAATTACCGATGATTTAAATCAATTGCTTGAAGCAGATGTTTATGTTATTGCAGTAAGTGATGATGCAATTGGAAATCTATCACAGCATTTACCTTTTGAAAATAGATTTATTGTTCACACCTCAGGAAGTGTTGGCTTGCACGACTTAGATAGGAAAAATACACGCGGTGTTTTTTACCCATTGCAGAGTTTTTCTAAAGATGCGGAGATGGACTTTAGGAATGTACCTATTTGTGTTGAATCTGAGAATAAATCCAAATTAGAATTGCTAAAGAATTTAGCAGATGCAGTTGGTAGTTCGCACTACAAAATAACGACTAAGCAAAGGCAAACACTGCACTTAGCTGCATTATTTGTAAATAATTTTACCAATCAACTCTACCGCATTGCGCATGAAATTAGTGATGCAAAAAGTATAAATTTTGATATTTTAAAACCGCTTATACAAGAGACTGCTAACAAAGTTCAGAACATGTCGCCTTATATGGCACAAACTGGACCTGCAAAACGAAACGATAAAAAGACGTTGAAACGCCATTATAAACAATTAGAAAATGACGATTACAAGAAATTGTATGAGCTGTTAACCTCGTCAATTCAAAAAACACACGGCGTGAGACATACGTATCAATTCAATAAAAAACAACGGTAAACTTTAAAACACAGAAACTTGGACGATAAAAGCTATAAAGAATACCTCAACGATATAACTACATTTATTTTTGATGTAGACGGCGTACTTACCGATGGAACCATAATGGTAACCACTGAAGGTGAAATGTACCGGAATTTCAATATTAAGGATGGATATGCTTTAAAAACCGCCATGGATTTAGGGTACAACATCTGCATAATTTCTGGTGGATCTAACGAAGGCGTTCGAAAGCGATTGCAACATTTAGGGATAAAAGATATCTACCTTCGTTCGCACAATAAAATTGAGCAGCTTAATGATTATTTTTCAAAAAATAACATAACAGACAATCAAACGCTATATATGGGCGATGATATACCGGATTTTCCAGTTATGAAAATGGTAGCACTACCATGTTGCCCGCAAGATGCTGTTCCGGAAATAAAGGCTATCTCAAAATACATTTCTCATAAAAAAGGCGGACAAGGTGCAGTTAGAGATGTTATAGAACAAGTGCTTAAGGTCCAAGGCAAATGGAACGGAAATTACAGCGCCAAGTACGATTAGACCAACCAAATATTAATTACAATTGAATTACCTCAAACTCATTCGGTATAAAAATCTATTGCTGATTATACTTGCTCAAGTATTAATAAAATATGCATTGTTAGAGCCATTAAAGGCTGACTATAATTTCACTACAACACTTTCAACTTTTGAGTTTGTGCTATTGGTCTTTGCTACGGTTTGTATAGCGGCAGCAGGTTACATTATCAATGATATAGAAGATCTTATTGCCGATAAAATAAATAAACCAAATCCTGTTATCGTTGGGAAATTCATTTCTGAAAAAAATGCGAATAATTTATTCTTGGGTTTAAACTTTATTGGTGTGGTTTCTGGTTTTGTATTAGCCCAATTTATTGAACGTCCGAGCTTTTTCGTATTATTTATCATAGCATCTGCTTTACTATACATGTATGCCACTTTTCTCAAAAAAATAACCTTAGTCGGTAACATAGTTGTAGCACTTCTTGTAGGTCTAAGCTTTTTTTTGGTTGGTATTTTTGAATTGATACCTGTGATGACTTATGAAAATAAAGCCTATCAGATTTTCTTTTTAGACCTGATTAGAGATTACGCAATATTCGCTTTTATGATAAACTTGGTTAGAGAAATAGTGAAAGATCTCGAAGACGTGGATGGTGATTACAAAATTGGCGTTCAAAGCTTACCTATAGTCATTGGGCGCGATAAAGCAACAAAGGTTGAATTTGCAGTATCGTTAATTCCGTTAATGGTTATTATATTCTATCTCACACGAAATCTATACACACAGCCATTAGCCATTGGCTATGTACTACTTTTTATTATTGCGCCACTACTCTATTGTAGCATTAAATTATTTTCAGCAGAAACCAAAGCGCATTACAAACATGTAAGTACAGTATTAAAACTGGTAATGCTTACAGGTGTTTTATCTTTATTACTATATCAATTTATATTGCTTAAATAATGTTGAAAGAACAACTATCTAATTACAATCTCATATTGGCTTCAGGTTCGCCAAGAAGACATCAATTCTTCAAAGATTTAGAATTAGATTTTGAGGTTAGACTAAAACCTGTAGATGAGATTTTTCCAGAACACCTTCAAAAAGAAGAAATCACGGATTACCTCGCAAAACTTAAAGCAACAGCATTTATTTCAGAATTGAGCAAATCCGATATTTTGGTCACGAGTGATACAATCGTTTGGCATAACAATAAGGCTTTGAATAAACCTGAAAATGAGCAAATGGCATTTCAAATGATT
>CBFHYD010000079.1:0-9198 GCA_965659975.1 Winogradskyella sp.
AATGAGGGTGCAAATATAAAACGATTAATTAATAAAACAATGCTTTTTACAATTAATTTTTTTGTTTTTTTGTGCTGAATTTTCTACTTAATTAACTATCAATTAATAAGCACAAATGATACTGATTTTAATGGGATATATGGGTTCTGGTAAGACTACAATTGGTAGAAAATTATCTGAAATTTTAGGCTTTTCTTTCATTGATCTTGATGACCATATAACAAGTAATGAATCCATGGAAATCAAGGATATTTTTAAAAATAAAGGTGAGATATATTTCAGAAAAAAAGAAGCAGATTATCTTGCAAAACTACTTAAAGAAAATGATGATATAGTGTTATCACTTGGAGGAGGAACGCCATGTTATGGTAATAATTTTGATTTAATTAATAGTAGTGAAAAGACCAAATCAATATACTTAAAAGCTTCAATTCCAACTCTTGTAAGTCGATTGAAACCAGAACAAGCCAATAGACCATTAATTAGTCATTTAAAGTCAGAAAATGATCTTACAGAATTTATTGGAAAGCATCTGTTTGAACGTAAAAATTATTACGAAAAAGCTCATAAGGTTATTACAACTGATAATAAGCCTGTAAATGATATAATTGAATCAATCATTATGCACCTAATCTAAATAGGCTTCGTATGGCTTCTTACTTAGGTTAACATTGATGTGTTCTTTCAATGAAGTAGAAAGTGATAAGCCTTTAAAATCTGCTTTAACAGGATATTTTTTATGATTCCTGTTTACCAAAACTGCGGTCTTAAATTTTTTAAGAGGAACATCCAAAAAATGTCTCACACCATACATCAGCGTGCTACCAGAATTTAACACATCATCCACCAAAACCAATGATTTATTTCTATAATCATCCTTCGATATAGAAGTTTCAATCTTATTTAGTGGATTTTTTTTATCCATCGAAACTTTGCATATGACGCAGTTTATCTCGGATATTTTATTGAGATACAGTTTTAATTTCTTTGCTAACAAAAATCCATTCTTATCTATACCTGCTATTACAATTTCGCTCTCTTCAACATTTGATTCATAAATCTGATAAGCAATTCTCTCAATTTTGTGCTCAATTTGCTGATGAGTAAGTATAATATTTTTTTCTGCCGTCATTAGTCTAATGGTTTTATCAAATATATAAAGAGTTATAGTTGTTTCTAAATTGAAGTTGGTTCATTCTTCTTCGTCCATGTAATTTTCAATGGATCTTCTATCTTTTTTTGTTGGTCTACCAGTTCCTTTTTTTCGGTAATAATCTTTACTATACTTCAATAATTCTTGTGCTTCAAATTCTGATTTTGGAGTTAAATCAGTTCTGTAAATATCAACAAGTTTAGCGCCTACACGATTAGGAGGTATGTCGTTCACTTTAAATTTGTAGTTTATCTGATTCTTTCTTAAGACAACCGTATCTCCAATATACACATCTCTACTGGGTTTAACAACATCACCATTTACTTGGACCTGACCCTTTTTGCAAGCTATGGATGCTTGGTTACGTGTTTTGAGATATCTCGTGCACCATAAATACTTATCTATTCGCATATTATTTAACTAAAAACTGCGTTAATCTTATTGTGCAAAAGTATTATATTATCGTATCTTGCGCATCAAAATTAAGCAACTTTTAAATCATATTTAACTGTTCAATTTAGCATATAATTACTATGAAATTAAGATTAACTTTCGTTTATGCATCGGTATTATTTCTTATAGTATTGGCTTGTTCACCTGATGACCCAGATTTTGTTCCTGTTGAGGACAGAGATAGAACTGAACAACAGGCAACTGATCAAGCTATTTTATTAGAATATTTGCAGACACATTATTATAATAGTGGTGATTTGAGTGCCGCTATTAATCCAGGTGTTACTGATATTGAAATTGATACACTTATTGGAAGCGTGCCACCCAATCACACATTATTAATTGATGCAGTCGAGGTAAAACAAACAACTTTTGAAGAGGCTGTATATGAATATTACATTCTTAGAATTAACCAAGGTGGAGGAGATGGTTCTCCAAAATTCACAGATAAAGTAAGAGTAGAGTATGAGGGAAGTTTAGTAACAGACGGATCAATCTTTGATAATGCTGTAACTCCTGTTGATTTCAATTTAGTAGGGTTTGGTGCTAATTCTGGAGGAGTAATTACCGGTTGGCAACGTGTTTATCCAGAATTTAATGAGGCGGCAAGTTTTACAACAGGAGCAAATGTAGAGTACAATGATTTTGGTTTAGGAGTTATGTTCTTGCCTTCAGGTTTGGCTTACTTCTCAAGTGCTTCAATACCTGGAGTGCCTTCTTATTCTAATTTGGTGTTTAAATTTTCTTTATTTCAGGCAGATGCAAATGATCACGATGGAGATGGCATACCTTCGTTTTTTGAAGACTTAAACGGTGATTTAAGTGTTTTTGATGAGGATACTGATGAAGATAATATCGTAGACTATGTAGATCCAGATGATGACGGTGACGGTGTTCCTACACGAAATGAGTTAAAACCTACAACCTATATAGTGGACACAAATATGGGGCAATCAGAACCTGTTCTCGGGCCTAATGAATATCTGGTCAGTCGAAGTGAAGATATGGGTGTAATAACCATTGAGACTTTAACTGCAGAAGATACTAATAGCAATGGTACTCTAGATTATCTAGAAGAAGAAATCACCATAGATAATAGTGATTCATAAAATATAAAAAAACCCGCTTTAAAGCGGGTTTTTTTATATTTTGGAATAATATTAAATTTTGAATGATAAGCTCAAAATTAGTTGTTCTGGACGTGTGTCCAAACGATTTGTAGATACTATATTATTGTTTATAAATAAAGCTTCGTTGTTATTGAATCCTCTTTCATATCTCAAATCAATTCCCAGCTTGTTTAAGCTAAATCCGATACCAAAATTAAAACCAACACTGAAGTCATTTTCAATTTCGTCTAAGGTCACATTAGCAAAAGAAGCATCAGTGTCAAGGACATATTGAAAAGATGGACCTGCGAAAACACTAATTGGCCCCAAAACTTTTACACCAACTAATACAGGTAAATCCAATTTTTGCATGTCAAAGTCTCCTGAGTCGTAATCACTTGAAACTTTTGTGTAGACTAATTCTGGTCTTAAATAAACTTTGTTACCAATTTTCCCAAAAATTCCGAGGTGAAAGCCTACATTTTGATCTGGATTCTGAAAATTATTACTGATAGACTCGAAGTAATCTCCATTCCCACCATAGTTAAGACCACCTTTAATACCAAATCCACTTCCATCTTGAGCGAAGCTCACTGTAGATAAACCTACGGCTATTAATGCCGTAAAAAATAAATGTTTCATAATTATTCGTTTTTGATTTATGCTTTAATATCAAAAACGTTGCCAAAAAAAACTTATTTCCTTTTCAGTACTTTTTTTGAAGCATTTATAATGGCATCTGCATTTAATCCATATTTATCCATCAGTTGTGCTGGAGTACCTGATTCACCGAAAGTATCCTTAGTTGCAACAAATTCTTGAGGAACAGGATTATTCTCAACCAAAACCCTCGACACACTTTCACCTAAACCTCCTAAGTAGTTGTGTTCTTCTGCAGTAACAATGCATCCAGTTTTAGCTATGGAATTTAAAATGGCTTCATCATCTAATGGTTTAATAGTATGAATATTGATAACCTCTACCGAAATACCTTCATCATTTAATTTTTTAGCTGCCTCAAGAGCTTCCCATACTAAATGCCCAGTTGCTACTATAGTCACATCATTACCTTCAGTTAACTGTAGCGCTTTACCAATTTCGAATTTCTGATTTTCGGGAGTGAAGTTTGGAACTTTAGGTCTACCAAAACGTAAATATACAGGACCATCAAAATCGGCGATAGCAAGAGTCGCAGCCTTTGTTTGATTGTAATCACATGTGTTAATGACTGTCATTCCAGGTAACATTTTCATTAGACCAATATCCTCTAAGATCTGATGCGTTGCTCCATCTTCACCTAAAGTAATACCTGCGTGAGATGCACATATTTTTACATTTTTACCAGAGTAAGCAACACTTTGTCTTATTTGGTCATAAACGCGCCCTGTCGAAAAGTTAGCGAAGGTTCCCGTAAAAGGAATCTTACCACCTATAGTCAATCCAGCAGCAATTCCAATCATATTAGCCTCGGCTATACCTACTTGAAAAAAACGTTCTGGATGGTTAGCTTCAAATTCATTCATTTTTAAAGAACCAGTCAAATCAGCACAAAGTGCAACTACATTTTCATTAGTTTTTCCAAGTTCTGTTAGTCCAGCTCCAAAACCTGAACGTGTATCTTTACTTCCTGTATTTTCGTATGTTTTCATATCTATTGCCCACGAAAGTGGGTATCTGTTTTATTGATTAGTAGTCGCCTAATGTTTCTGCATTTTGCGTTAAAGCTGATTGTAATTGCTCGCCGTTTGGTGCTTTTCCATGCCATGCATGAGTATGCATCATAAAATCTACACCATTGCCCATTTCCGTTTTTAGTAATACACAGACAGGTTTACCATTACCGGCTTTAGATTTCGCCTCCGACATACCGGACAATACGGACTCAATATCGTTTCCTTTTTCTATATCAATCACTATCCAACCAAAGGCTTCAAACTTCTGCTTAATATTACCCATATTAAGGACATCATCAGTAGAACCATCAATTTGCTTTCCGTTAAGGTCAATTGTCGCAATAAGATTATCGACTTTTTTTGCAGAAGCATACATGATAGCTTCCCAATTTTGACCTTCTTGTAACTCTCCATCTCCATGTAAACTGTATACCAGATGCGAATCATTATTTAACTTTTTTGCTTGTGCTGCTCCAATAGCAACAGACATGCCTTGACCTAAAGAACCTGATGCAATTCGCACACCTTCTAATCCTTCGTGTGTAGTTGGGTGACCTTGAAGTCTCGAATCAATTAATCTAAAGGTATTCAACTCGTCAACCGAGAAATATCCAGAACGGGCTAAAACACTATAATAGACTGGAGAAATATGTCCATTAGATAAGAAGAATATATCTTCACCAATGCCATCCATTTCAAAATGATCTTTACGGTTCATAATTTCTTGATAAAGGCAAACAAAAAACTCTGCACAACCCAAAGAACCTCCAGGATGTCCAGAATTTACTTTATGAACCATTCGTAATATATCACGACGGACTTGCGTTGTTAAGTCTTCTAATTTTTTAATATCTGGCATGTTAGTACGTATAATTTTAATGCCTCAAAAATAGGTCTAAAAAAAAGTGTAGCAAAAATGAATGCATAGCTTTTATTAACGATTTTGGGTAATTGCTAACAATTTTAAAGTTTATTAAGAGCTTATGGGAAGGAGTTAATTATATTTGCCCACTTACAGATTTTTTTGATGGATTTTATAAAGATTGCAACAGACCCTCAAAGTAAGGCAAGAGCAGGTGAAATAACTACCGATCATGGAAAAATTGAAACACCTATTTTCATGCCAGTCGGTACTGTTGCCAGCGTTAAAGGTGTCCATCAACGCGAACTAAAAAATGATATCAATCCGGATATTATTTTAGGAAATACTTATCATCTGTACCTACGTCCACAAACACAAATATTAGAGCAAGCAGGTGGTCTTCATAAGTTCATGAATTGGGACCGAAATATTCTAACAGATTCTGGTGGCTATCAGGTTTATTCCTTATCAGGAAATAGAAAAATAAAAGAAGAAGGTGTTAAGTTTAAATCTCATATTGATGGTAGTACACACTTATTTACACCAGAAAATGTGATGGAAATACAAAGGTCAATTGGTGCTGATATTATTATGGCCTTTGATGAGTGTACACCTTATCCTTGCGATTACAATTATGCAAAACGATCTATGCACATGACACATCGATGGTTAAAGCGTTGTTTGGAGCATTTAAAGATAACACCGTATAAGTACGATTATTCACAATCGTTTTTTCCAATTGTTCACGGTAGTACCTACAAAGATTTAAGGAGACAATCGGCTGAGTATATAGCCAATGTTGGAGCAGAAGGTAATGCAATTGGTGGATTGTCAGTTGGTGAACCAGCGGAGGAAATGTATGCCATGACAGATGTTGTGTGCGAGATTTTACCAGAAGATAAACCAAGATATCTAATGGGAGTTGGTACACCAATAAATATTTTAGAAAATATTGCGTTAGGTGTAGATATGTTTGATTGTGTAATGCCAACAAGGAATGCAAGAAATGGGATGTTGTTTACAGCTCATGGTACCATTAATATTAAAAACGCGAAGTGGAAAGATGATTTCTCGCCAATAGATGATATGGGAATTACCTTTGTAGATACGGAGTATAGTAAAGCCTATCTAAAGCATCTTTTTTCTGTAAATGAATTATTAGGTAAACAAATTGCCACAATCCATAATTTAGGATTTTATTTATGGTTAGTCCGAGAAGCACGTAAGCATATAATTGAAGGTGATTTCAAAATGTGGAAAGATAAAATGGTAAAGCAAATGGACAAGCGATTGTAAATATGAAGATATTAGACTGGTACATACTTAAACGTTATCTATTTACATTTCTAATGATGCTATTGCTTTTTATACCTATTGCAATAATGGTGCATTTAGCTGAAAAAATAGGTAAAATAATAAGTAATGATGTACCCTTTGATGAGCTAGCCTTGTACCTGCTTAATTTCACGATTTATTTTGCGAATTTACTCTTCCCACTATTTCTGTTTCTGTCAGTGATATTTTTTACCTCTAAGCTTGCAAATAACACAGAAATAGTAGCCTTTTTAAGCTCAGGTGTGTCTTTTACGCGCTTTTTAAGACCTTATCTTATTGGAGCTACAATTGTAGCAATAATAGCTTTATTTTTAGGAATGTTTTTAGCGCCTAAAGCTAGCCAAGGATTTAATGAATTTAAGTACAAGTATCTTTCGAGTCACAAGAAAATACAAGAGACGCGAAATGTTTATCGGAGAATAACAGATAATGACATTATATACGTTAGCTATTTTGATCCGAAAACGAAACGTGGCCAGAATTTCACATTAGAACATTTCGATGGCAATAGATTAGAATATAAAGTCTTTGCTAATAATATTCAATTTATAGAAGAGGATTCAACATATATGTTGAATTCCTACTACAAGAGGAGTTATGATGAAAACGGACATGTTACTGTCGAGCAAAAGCAAAAAATTCATGTAGAGTTTTCTTTTGATGTGGATGATCTCACTCCTGTGAACTACATCGCTGAAACCAAACCTTATTTTGAATTGGTCGATTTTATTGAGAAAGAAAAGGGTAGAGGTTCTCCAAATATAGGTCGGTATGAAGTAGTTCTTTTTAAAAAATGGAGCTTACCAGTTTCTGTATTTATCCTAACGATTATTGCAGTTGCAGTGTCCTCCATAAAGCGCCGCGGCGGAATGGGCGTTAATCTTGCAATCGGAATTTCTGTTGCTATGGTATTTGTGTTTTTCGATAAAATATTTGGTGTTCTTGCCGAACAGTCCAACTTTTCTCCATTGATTGCAGTTTGGTTTCCTAATTTGGTATTTGGTATTTTAGCATTATATCTCCTGCAAAATGCGAAGCGCTAATTTTAAGCATTACTTACATCTTCATTTTTTAGTTTTCATAGCTGGATTTACAGCAATATTAGGTGAGCTAATAACTATTGGATCGTTTGCACTGGTTTGGTACCGCATGGTCATTGCGGCAGTTCTCATGTTCTTATACATCAAGCTTGCAAAAATTAATCTGGAGGTTACAAAGCGAATAGCCATTAAATTAGTTTTGGCTGGCGCAATTATTGCTGCCCATTGGATTACTTTTTTCGAAGCAATTAATCAGTCCAACGTTTCAATAACACTGGCAATGTTTTCTTCAGGAGCATTTTTTGCCTCTTTTATTGAGCCCATAATTTTTAAACGGAAGATTTTATGGTACGAAATTTTGTTTGGATTAATAGTAATATGTGGTGTGCTATTAATAACACAAGGAGAATTAAAATATTTAAACGGAATAATATTAGGACTCGCTTCTGCACTATTTTCAACATTGTTTGCCGTGATTAATGGTACACTAATAACGGATCACAAGGCATCTGTTATTTCACTTTATGAATTTATTAGTGGTGTAATTTGTATTACCATAACGATAACTATTTTCTATGGCGGTTTCAATAGTGAGTTTTTCAGTATTTCTTCAATGGACTGGATTTACCTTGGCATTTTAGCATCTGTCTGCACGGCTTATGCATTTATTGCGGCAACACATGTTATGAAATACATATCACCATTTAGTGTTATTTTAAGCTATAACTTAGAGCCTGTTTATGGGATTATTCTTGCTTTAATTTTCTTTTCAGAAAATGAAAAAATGTCTTTTCAGTTTTACATTGGAGCCATAATTGTAATTATTGCGGTAGTTGGTGATGCTGTGGTTAAAAACAAGCTAAAAAAGAGATAATCTAACTACAATTTATCTTATCAAAATTAGTGTTGGATAAAGAGTAATTCATATTTTTGTCAACTAACTAATAGAAAACCTTTCAAATTGTATGGAATATTTAGAGTTTGAATTACCCATTAAAGAATTAGAGGAACAGTTACAAAAATGCAAGATCATTGGTGACGAGAGTGATGTGGATGTTACTGAAACTTGCAAACAAATCGAAAAGAAATTAGCTGAAACCAAAAAAGATATATACAAAAACTTATCTGCCTGGCAACGTGTCCAGCTATCAAGACACCCTGATAGACCATATACATTAGATCATATAAAAGCGCTTTGTGGAGATACATTTTTAGAACTTCACGGTGATAGAAATGTAAAAGATGATAAAGCAATGATTGGTGGTCTGGGAAAAATTGGTGATCAATCTTATATGTTCATCGGGCAACAGAAAGGTTTCAATACAAAAACACGCCAATATCGCAACTTCGGTATGTCTAATCCAGAAGGATACAGAAAGGCACTGCGATTAATGAAATCTGCAGAGAAATTTGGTATTCCTGTCGTAACACTTATTGATACACCAGGTGCTTATCCAGGATTGGAAGCAGAAGAGCGCGGACAAGGAGAAGCTATTGCTCGCAATATTTTGGAGATGACACGACTTAAAGTGCCTATTATTACTGTAATTATAGGTGAAGGTGCTTCAGGTGG
>CBFHYD010000080.1:0-8220 GCA_965659975.1 Winogradskyella sp.
AAATCCCCATTCAATTTAATTTCATAGAATTTTCACCATTATGATTAAGAACTACTGGAAAAAAGGAAGAAAGCAGAAGATTATTACAGATTATTTAGTCCCAGATTATATTGAAGTTGATGAAATGATGTTTGTCAATAAAACCTATTGAACTTATTCAATAAAATTTAATCTACTTTTATAAATACTTAAAGCAATTAGTATTTTAGGGTTTTAAAAAATTATCTATACATGATTTCAAAATTCTATGATACAAAATACCTGAAAGGTGATTTAATGGGCGGCTTAGTTGCCGGTATTGTTGCTTTACCTTTGGCCTTAGCTTTTGGTGTGCAATCAGGATTGGGAGCAATCTCAGGACTTTACGGTGCCATTGCTGTTGGTATTTTTGCAGCTATTTTTGGTGGTACAGCGACGCAAGCAAGTGGCCCAACCGGACCGATGACTGTTGTTTCTGCAGCATTAGTTGCTGGTGCCATAGAACTCACTTGTAGTTTAGAAGCCGCCATGCCTATAATTATAGTCACGTTTTTACTTGGTGGTATTTTTCAAATTGTGTTTGGGTTTTTAAATATAGCAGGATATGTCAAGTATTTTCCCTATCCAGTAGTATCTGGTTTTATGAGTGGTGTAGGACTCATAATTATCATTCTCCAACTCTTTCCTTTTGCGGGATTATCTTCAGCAAAATCGACTTGGTTAGTGATTCAAGATTCCCCACGACTGTTTTCAGATTTTAATATGTATGCCGTTATACTTGGGCTAATAACAGTTCTTGTGTACTATGTTTTTCCATATATCACAAAGGCAATCCCAAGTGCTTTGGTGGCATTAATTACAGCAACTTTAATCAGTTATTTTAGTGGTTGGGATGTTCCAATTATTGGTGAAATCTCTTCAGGTTTACCATCGCTTCAATTAGGAGGTATTTTTTCGGTAGATGCGAGTGCATATTCATTGATAGCCGAATATGCCTTAGTTCTTGCTGTATTAGGTTCTATTGACTCATTGTTGACATCTGTCATTGCCGATAATATGACAAAGACCAAACACAATAGTAATAGAGAACTTATAGGTCAAGGAATTGGTAATAGTTTGGCTGCAATCATTGGAGGTATACCTGGTGCTGGTGCAACAAAAGGTACCGTTGTAAATATAAATTCTGGCGGTAGAACACGCTTGTCAGGTACGGTACACGGATTATTTTTATTGACTGTTTTATTAGGTTTAGGTGCATTGGCATCTTATATTCCTTTATCGGTTTTAGCTGGTCTGCTTATCCCTATTGGATTTAAAATTATTGATGTAAAAGGGTTAAAACACTTATTAAGAGTGCCGAGAGCAGATGCTGTTGTATTGATTTTGGTATTATTAATAACAACCTTCGGTAGTCTTATCCAAGCTGTTGGTATTGGATTGTTATTGGCTTCATTATTGTTTATGAAGCAAGCAAGTGACATTGGTGAAAAAGGATTAGAAGTTGGTACCTTGGCTGGTTTTGATGGTGAAAAGCCTTGGCAAGATGAGGTGGAATTCTATGAGCAGTACAAAGACAAAGTTTATATCAAACATTTATACGGACCATTGTTCTTCGGCTTTACCTCACATTTTCAAGATGAAGTCAATAATATCCCGGACGAGGTTGAGGCATTAATTATTCGTATGGATCGCGTACCTTATATAGATCAATCGGGTTTATATGCGTTGGAAAATGCCGTATTAGATTTAGAGAAAAAAGGTGTAAATGTAATGCTGACTGCTGTTCAGGAACAGCCTAAAGACAAATTGGTGTCTATTGACATTGTTCCAGACTTAATCTCAGAAGAGCATCTTTTTGATAATATTAAATCTGCATTTGATTATATTAAGAAGACCTATAATGTCTAAGTGTTAATTCCAAGTAGCATCTTTATGTCCGAACGTTTATAAGGACTGTTAGACTCGAGTTTTAGTTCTTTAAAACCATATTTTCTATAAAGATATATGGCATTTTCCAATTTTGTATTAGAGTAGAGTAGTATCGCCTTTAGCTGTTTTTCTGTTGCAAAATCAATACAATATTGCAGTAGCTTCTGACCTATTTTTCGTCCTCGAGATTCTGGAGTTACCGCCATTTTTGTCAGTTCGAGAATTCCATCTTCTTTAGTCGGCATTAAAGCTACTGTTCCTAAAATAGTTGTATTCGCTTTAGCAAAAAAAATATAACCACCTTTATTAATAATATACTGTTTTGGCTTGCTCAAGACTTCTTCATCAAAAGGTTCGACGTAAAAAAAGGTCTTGAGCCATTCTATGTTTAAATCGTAAAAATAAGATGCATAGGCATCATCGTATAGAATAATACTAACGTCCATTCGCCTTTATAAAATCTGTAATTAGGTAGGAGATGAGTTTACCAACTTGAATTTCTGTTTGTTCAGTTGGTGCTGCTTCGCAAATATGCAAGTATTTCACATTTTTTGATTCTCCAACCTTATTAATAAACTGTCTTGCTTGGGTTACTGTGAATCCGCTTGGTGTCATCGCGCTACTTGGTACATTTTCAATAGCATCACAATCAATCTCGATACCAAAAGCGTCTCGTGATAAATGATTGAGTCCATGGTTTATGGCTTCAAAAAAATCAATTTCGTGACGAATTGCCATAGATTCAAATGTCGCGTATTGTACACTCTCATTGACATTAAGAGTGTCTAAACTATTTTGAGAAATGTAATTCTCGTGAAGTCCAAAAATATAATAGTTCTTTAAATAATCTTCTTTTTCAGCATAGCTAAAACCATTGCCACTATGACGACCTTCTAACGCCCTGAAATCATGATGTGCATCAAAGTTTATTGCATTGATTGGTGTACCTAAAGCTTGAGAAGTTCCCTTAATATTACCATAGGCATTGTTATGACCACCACCGATAATTATTGGGAATTTACCTGACTTTACAATATGTGAGACCAAATCCGCAACATCGGTATCTATAGATTCAGTGTATTTACGAGCCAATTCAACTTTAGCTTTAAGAATTAAATTTTCGTTTTTCAGTTCTTTGAGTTGTATACGATAGTCTAAATGACCAAGGATTAATACACGTTTAGCATCTACAAATCCATTACTTTGTGTATTTAACAAAACTTTTATTGCAGCATTCCAAGCTTTGTAAGTTCCTGGTATTCCGTAGTTTGCTATGACGCCAATGTCTTCACAAATACCAAATATCACATAGTCAACATCCAAGTTCATTATATCCTCGTATATGTTAGTGTTGTCGGTTAAGAGTTGAACATCTTCGCCAAATTTAGTTTCACCAGTTCGAGTTTTTACAACTGTGTTTAGCTGGGCCGAACTATAAACTATGAGATTGTGCATTAAAATTTAAATTTGAATAAAATTAATATTTAAAAAAATAGAAAGTTAGGATTAAAGACAAAAACAAGTCATATGAGTAATACAAACAACAACACAGGACTAAAGGTAGCAATAGGAATTTTGCTGGCCTTATTTTTAGGAACAGGTTTCTATGCATCTCAGTTATACACTGAAAAGAAGGAAAACGAGGCTGTATTAGTGAAGGAGAAAAAGCAAGTAATGGATGATCTTGGTATAATGGCAAAGCAATATGATGCTGTCATTGCAAAAAATGAAATCGCAAATGATGATCTTGTTGCGGCAAGAGAACGTATTCAAGGCCTAATGGATTCACTAAAAGTGTCTCAAAACAGTGTCAATAGCTTATGGAGATATAAGAAGAAGTACCTAGCGCTTCAGAAAGAGATGGATGTATTATTAGAAGAAAACAATCGTCTTAAGGTAGAGAATGAGTTATTGGCAACCTCTTTAGATAGTACGCAAATTCAGCTTGCAGAGCGTTCAGCATTTACAGATAGTTTATTAGTACAAAATACAGAGTTAGCAGATGTGGTAGAAGGTGCAAGTGCATTACAAACTACAGGCCTAAAAGGATTCGGTGTTATCGAGAGAAGTAGCGGCAAACTAATCCCTACAGAACGTGCAAGACGTAGTGATAAAATTAGAGTGTGTTATACGGTTGCTAAAAACCCATTAACAGAAGCTGGAGATAAAGAATTTTATGTACAAGTTATAGATCCAAATTCTAATGTTTTAGGTGTAAATAATCAAGTGAAATTTGAAGACAAAGTGCTTAATTATAGTTTAATAAGTCGTTTTAATTACGAGAATAGAAACTTAAATATCTGTGAGTTTGTATCACCGAATGGCGATGAGAAATTCGAAAAAGGACGTTATATCGTAAATGTATTTAACGAAGAAAATTTAATATCTACATCTGAGTTTACGCTCAGATAATGGTTATGGTTGGTTAGTTTAGTTGAAGAGAATTCCTCGGCACACTGTGTCGAGGTTTCATTTGAAAATGTCATTCCGAACGAGTTTCGGAATCTAAGAAAGCCTGAAGTCAAGATGTACTACTTCGGACTTTTTTTATTATACCAATTTTGGTTTAAAATTGCTGTGAATTAAACTGATGATTTTTTTCTTTTTACAAAATGGAAAAAAAAGCATAGCCTTAGTTACGGTTTCTTTTTATTTTGAAGTAAAAAGGGAAAAAGGGCGATTTAACGCGGTTATTTTAAATTAGAATTGGTATTATCCCAAACCTGACCGTTTATTATAACGGTTTCTATTGGATTATGCCCGAATTCATAGGCGATCTGCGCATAACTATCCATAGGTTTTGTAATAATTACATTCGCCTTTTTTCCTCTTGTAATACTGCCATACATATTGCTAAATCCCATAGCATATGCTCCGTTAATAGTCGCGGCATTAATCGCTTCTTCAGGTGTAAGCTTAAGTTTTATGCATGCCGCACTTACTACAAAATTCATATTGCCATTTGGTGTAGATCCAGGATTATAATCTGTAGCGATAGCCAAAGGCAAACCTGCGTCTATGAGTTGACGAGCTGGTGTATACGGAATACCTAAAAAGTAGGAGCAACCCGGCAAAGCAACAGGCATTGTATTACCCTTTTTTAGGGCTTTAATATCATTGTCATCCAATTCCTCCAAATGATCAACAGACAAGGCGTTGTAATCTACACCAAGCTTAACACCGCCAAGGATATTAAATTGGTTCACATGTATTTTAGGAATCAAATGGTGTTTTTTTCCTGCTTCCAGAATAGCTTTTGTGTCTTCTACAGAAAAATAGCCTTCTTCACAAAATACATCGATGTACTTTGCGATGCGCAGTGCGGAAGCCTTCGGTATTAATTCATTTATAATCTTATTAACGTAGTCTTGCTTGTTATCTCTGTATTCAAGTGGAATGGCGTGTGCTGCCAATAAAGTAATCGCAATTTTAGCTAAACTTTCCCGCTTAATACGTCTAATGACTTTAAGCATCTTCAGCTCGGCTTCAACAGTAAGTCCGTAACCTGTTTTTATTTCAACTGCGCCAGTTCCCATGGCAATCATCTCGTCCAATCGCTTTATAGATTGTTCAAATAAATCTTCTTCTGATGTCTCTTGCAATTGTTTTGCAGAATTTAGAATTCCACCACCACGATTTGCTATTTCAGCATAACTTAAACCATTAATACGATCTACAAATTCCAGGACACGATTTCCGGAATAAACGATATGTGTATGAGAATCGCACCACGACGGTAAAACGATGCGACCTGTAGCATCGATAACTGTTTCGGCCTCGATGTCTTTGTAAAAATCCATAGTCCCAAATTCTACAATTGTATCATCTTGAATGTAGAGATACGCATTCTCGATTACTGGTAAGGATTTCATGTCTTTTCCTTTGACAATGAGCACACTGTTTTCGTGGACTTGTACAAGCTGCTTTATGTTTTTAATGAGGATTGACATGGTTAGTTTGATTAAATTGAAAAATGTCACCTCGAGCACAGTAGAGAGGTCTTTTTATAAGGTCTCGACTCCGCTCGACCTGACAGATTTCGATAGTTAGATTGAAATAGAATGTTAATATACAAAAAATAACAAGATATCATTAGGTGACACCATTCATGTATTATTTGTAACCGTCAGTTCGAGTATTTTTATAGAAAATGTATCGAGAACAAGGTTTAGTCAAATAAATACTCTATTCTCGATACAATTCTTCATAATTACATTCTGAAGAATCACTCGAATTGACGAATATTTTAGCCTGGACACAAACAAAAACTGCCATTTCATATCACTGAAACGGCAGCTAATTTATTTAGAAAATCTAATTAAGTAATCCCGTTTATTTCAAACTTCCGACCATATCTTCAGGTTTTACCCATTCGTCATACTCCTCAGCTGTAACGTAACCTAAATTAATGGCTTCTTCTTTAAGTGTCGTTCCGTTTTTATGTGCTGTATTTGCAATTTCTGCAGCTTTGTAATACCCAATCTTAGTATTCAACGCCGTTACTAACATCAAAGAATTATTGAGTAATTCTTTAATTGTAGTATGGTTAGGTTCAATACCAGACGCACAGTGCTCATCGAAGCTCACACAAGCATCGCCGATTAGCTGCGCCGATTGGAGTAGGTTAGCGGCCATCATTGGCTTAAAGACATTAAGCTCATAATGTCCTTGTGTACCACCAACAGTTACAGCCACATCATTACCCATAACCTGAGCACAAACCATTGTCATTGCCTCACATTGTGTTGGGTTTACTTTTCCTGGCATGATAGAACTTCCTGGTTCATTTGCCGGAATAATAATTTCGCCAATTCCAGAACGAGGACCAGAAGCCATCATACGAATATCGTTGGCAATTTTATTTAGCGATACAGCCACTTGCTTTAAGGCGCCGTGTGTTTCTACAATAGCATCGTGAGCCGCTAAAGCTTCGAACTTATTCTTTGCAGTTACAAAAGGTAAGTTGGTAAACTCAGCAATGTACTTAGCCACCAAAACATCATATCCTTTTGGCGTATTTAAACCGGTACCAACAGCAGTACCACCTAATGCCAATTCGCTTAAGTGTTTTAATGTGTTTTCTAACGCTATAATGCCATGATCTAACTGTGATACATAACCAGAGAATTCCTGACCTAAAGTTAACGGCGTGGCATCCATTAAATGCGTGCGTCCAATCTTTACAACATCCGCAAATTCTAAGGACTTTTTATGTAATGTATTTCTTAACTGAATGATTCCAGGAATGGTCGTCTCAACGACTTTCTTGTAGGCAGCAATGTGCATACCTGTTGGAAAGGTGTCATTTGACGATTGCGACTTATTCACGTCATCATTAGGCTGAATGGTTTTTTCGCCTTCACCGATAGTATGACCAGCAATCTGATGCGCACGGTTGGCAATAACCTCATTCACATTCATATTACTCTGTGTTCCAGAACCTGTTTGCCAAATTACCAAAGGAAACTGATCATCATGCTTTCCCTCTAAAATTTCGTCACAAACTTGTGCAATTAAATCTCGCTTTTCTTCTGCCAAAACACCCAATTCACAATTGGTATAAGCAGCCGCTTTTTTAAGATAAGCAAACCCATAAACAACCTCTAAAGGCATCGATCCAGGAGCTCCGATTTTAAAATTATTTCGAGAGCGTTCTGTTTGCGCGCCCCATAATTTATCGGCAGGCACTTTTACTTCGCCCATTGTGTCTTTTTCTATTCTGAAACTCATAGTTTTTTACTTGATTTTAATGTTCTACAAAATTACAATTTTAAACGGCATTTTAAGGTCTTTAAAAAACGGCTTAACAAAAATTTATTTTTAGAGAATTGTCAAAAAAACCTTACTTTTTTTGTGAATTATACATTGAATTTCAAATGGATAAAAGCTAATTTGCTTGCTCAATTGATAACCATTCTCTAACTAACTAAACATCGACTCATGGGAAAGAAAGTTAACTTCATTGTCCTTACATTAATCGTTATTTTTTGCGTCTTTACAGCAAGTAACTATCAAGAATTATCTACCACAATAGACAAAGCCGATACGGCATGGATGTTGGTAGCCAGTGCTTTTGTATTATTAATGACACCTGGATTATCTTTCTTCTATGGTGGTATGATAAACAAGAAGAATGTGATTTCTACTATGCTACAAAGTTTTGTGGCACTTGGTGTTATAAGTGTGCTTTGGGTATTGGTTGGTTTTAGTTTGGCTTTTGGCGACAGTATTGGTGGCATTATTGGTAATCCGTTGACCTTTTTAAACTTTAAAGATGTTGGTATAGAGCCAAATCCAGATTTCTCCGATTCT
>CBFHYD010000081.1:0-7954 GCA_965659975.1 Winogradskyella sp.
ATCTATACTTGAACTTGTATAACTGAATTCAGTATGATTATCAATAATCTGATTTAATGCATATTTCAAATCACCATCAGCTAAGCCCAGAGCACAATCATAATATCCAGTTGGTATCTGTGCAGATAGTATTAATGAAGGTAAGAAAATTATTAAAGAAATATATTTTAACACTATGCTCTTCATGAAAGAAAAATTGGTTATCAAAGATAAAAAATACGCTTAATGAAAATTAACACCTCTAACCATCAGGAATTGGGCTATATGTAAATTTAATGAAACCAAGCCATAAAAGAAAACGACTTCAAAACCGATATAGGGGTGTTGTTTTGTGAGTGATGAAAGGAATTTTTAGGGTTTTTCTGAGCTTAAATTAATTTACCGTACAATTAAATTAATAAAAAAACCTCAACTGTTTGATTATAAACATATTGAGGTTTTTATTTGTACTGAAGGCGGAATTTGACCTTTTTCAACGCAAAAATTTTAATTTATTTTATTTGAGTTTATTTAACGTTTATTACTATAATATGATATAAATATGATACAATTAATATATAAATAATTGATTATCAATATCTTTTAATTTCTGTATCGGTAAGTGATTTAAACAAACTGCATTAATCTATTATTATTTAAATAATTGACGTTTTGTGAATTAAAATAAATAATGTGTATTCATTTTCCATTTTTTTAAATGAAACTCTGCTTTTTTTTGTAACTTATTCATTTTGAGGTCCAAATCTTTGTAAAATTTTATCAAACTTGATTGGGTACTGATTAAAATTATTTAAGTTTTAAATAATTGTGATTAATCTATAAATGCTTAGTGTCATTCTATCTAAAATCTTGTTTTATTTCTTCTGTTTTACATTAAACTTTTTAAATGCTCAATCTAAACTCGATTCCTTATGGAATACATGGCAAGATAAAAAGCTGCCTGATACTACACGCTTAAGAGCAATTGCATTTTATGCTTGATGGCCCCATGAGATCGGCACCAGATTCTGCCTTTTATTATGCACAAATACAATATGATTTTGCCAAGAGCATAAGTCTTAAGAAATATATGGCCTCAGCCTTGAATACTCAGGGAAGGTCATTATCAGTAAGAGGTGATTATAATAGAGCATTGGAATATTATAAAAGGACTAAAGAAATTGCAGAAGAAATTAGCGATAAAAGAGGTTTGGCGGCAACATTGGGTAACATTGCAGAAATTTATAGGGAGCAAGGTAACTACTCAAAATCTATCGAATATAACCAAGCAAGCATAAAAATAGAAAAAGAAATAGGAAACAAAAATGGAATTGCAATATCACTAAATAACATTGGAATTATCTTTCGTATACAAGGAAATATTTCTAAAGCTTTCGAATATTTTCAAAAAAGCTTGGCTATTAGAGAAGAATTAGGTAGTAAAAATGGAATAAGTAGTTCCCTGAACGGTATAGGAAATATTTATAATCAGCAAGGTTATTATACCAAAGCTCTTAAATATTTTCAAAAAAGTCTTAGCATATATAAGGAACTTGGTAATAAGTATGGGATTAGTTTATCATTATACAATATTGGAAATGTAAGTAGAGATAAAGGCGAACTTGATAAGGCCCTTGAATATTTTCAATATATTTTGAAACTAAAGTGCACATGATTTATCTATTCTAAGAGACAAATCTAAACTGCTTTTAGACTTTAAAAGATGATTTTTATCATGATACATTTGGTAAAATATGGAATTAATAGATTTTTTTATAATTCCCTTAATAGTTCTTTATGGGCAAATGAATTATTTTTAGCTCTTCATGGAATTAGAGGAATTTTCATGAGATTACAAATCATTTAATTACTAACTAACCATCACCTTCCAACAATGAAAAATATTTCTTTAGTTGTACTGGGTATTTTACTCATTATCAATTCTGTATGTTTCGCTCAGAAAAAATCAAAAGATAGCAAGGAAAAATCACCATTAGAATCAATATCTATTTCTGGTCTTAAATGGCGTAATGTAGGACCAGCTTTAACATCTGGACGTATTTCCGATTTTGCCTTCAATCCTAATAATCCGTACGAATATTATGTTGCGACATCTGCTGGAGGTGTATGGAAAACAGTAAATTCTGGAGTAACCTATACACCAATATTCGATAGTCAAGGATCGTATTCAATTGGGTGTGTTACTATAGATCCAAATAATTCTAACGTAGTTTGGGTCGGTACAGGTGAAAATAACAACCAACGTTCCGTGGCTTATGGCGATGGTATTTACAAATCTTCAGATGGTGGAAAGTCTTGGCAACACATGGGACTAAAAAACTCAGAACATATCGGTAAGATTATTGTGCATCCTGAGAACTCTGATGTAGTTTATGTTGCAGCTATTGGACCATTATGGAGTAAAGGCGGCAATCGTGGTTTATACAAAACAGAAGATGGCGGAAAAACGTGGGCTTCTATTATAGAAGTAGATGAACATACTGGTGTTAATGATGTTGTTATGGATCCAAGAAACCCTAATGTGTTGTATGCTTCAACATTACAGAGAAGACGTCATGTATATACCTATGTTGGTGGTGGACCAGGTTCTGCGATGCACAAAAGTGTAGATGGTGGTAAAACGTGGACTAAGATTAATAAAGGATTACCAAATGTAGAGTTAGGTAGAATAGGACTAACCATATCACCAGCAAATCCTGAGATTATTTACGCTATTGTTGAGGCAGCAAACGGAAAAGGTGGTTTTTTTGCCTCTACAAATAGAGGTGCAAGATGGGAGAAACGCAGTTCTCATGTAACAAGTGGTAATTATTATCAAGAGATTATTGCCGATCCTGTGAATCAACACAGAGTCTATTCAATGGATACCTGGATGTCTGTAACTAATGATGGTGGTAGAACTTTTGATTTAGTAGGAGAAGATACCAAGCACGTCGATAACCATTGTATTTGGATTAATCCAAAGAACAACAATCACTTTGTGGTTGGGTGCGATGGCGGAATCTATGAAACTTTCGATGGTGCAAAAACATGGGATTTTAAAAAGAACCTACCTGTTACGCAATTTTATAAAGTCGCTGTAGATAATGATTATCCGTTTTATAATATTTATGGTGGTACTCAAGATAACTTTAGTTTAGGTGGTCCATCACGTGTATTAACCAACCACGGTATTCGAAATTCAGAATGGTTCATAACAAATGGCGGTGATGGTTTCGAATCTCAAATAGATCCGAATAATCCAAATATTGTCTATGCACAATCTCAGTACGGTGGTTTAGTTCGTTTTGATAAGAAAAGTGGTGAATCAGTTGGTATAAAGCCAAAAGCTCGTAAAGGCGATAATGACTATCGCTTCAATTGGGATGCGCCATTGGTAGTGAGTCAACATGTTCCAGGACGCTTGTATTTCAGTGCGGAAAAAGTATTTAGATCTGATGATTATGGCAATAGTTGGAATGTGATAAGTGAAGACTTATCACAGCAAATCGATAGAAATACTTTAAGAGTATATGACCGCGTTGTGAGTATTGATGCGGTTATGAAAAACGGTTCAACATCATTATACGGAAGTATTGTAGCGTTTTCAGAATCACCAATAAACAAAGACTTATTAGCCGCTGGTACTGATGATGGACTTATTCATATTTCGGAAGATGGCGGAAAAAACTGGAGAAAGATATCTAGTATTCTTGGTGCACCAAATCAATCTTATGTAAATAGCGTTTATTTATCAAAGCATGATGAGAATGTGGTTTATGCAGCATTCAATCATCACAAATTTGGGGATTTTAAGCCGTATATATTTAAGTCTACAAATAAAGGTAAGACTTGGACTGCGATTCAATCTAACTTACCCGAACGTGGGAGTGTGTATGCCATAGAAGAAGACCATGTAGATAACAACTTACTGTTTGTAGGTACGGAATTTGGTGTTTTCTTTTCACCAAATCAAGGCCAAAATTGGAAACAACTCAAAAATGGATTACCCACAATCGCAGTCAGAGATATTGCAATTCAGGAACGTGAAAACGATTTGGTTTTAGGAACTTTTGGACGTGGTTTTTATGTTTTGGATGATTACTCGGTTTTAAGATCTGTAGAAAATTCAGAAATGGATACCAAAGCAGAAATTTATTCAATTCGTCCAGCATTAATGTGGGAGCAAAGCAGTCCATTAGGATTGCCTGGTAAGTCATTTCAAGGTGATAATTTTTACACGGCAGAGAATTTAGGACCTGAAGCAATAATCACATATTATTACGATTCCAGCTTCAAATCTTTAAAGGACAAACGTCGCGAAGCAGAAAAGAAATTAATTAAAGAGAATAAGGATACACCTTATCCAAGTTATTCAGATTTAAAGGCAGAAAACGAGGAATCTAAACCAGAATTGGTATTTACCATTAAAGATGCAAATGGAAAAGTGGTTAAAAAAGTATTTAGACCTGCGAGCAAAGGTATACAGCGTTTCCATTGGGACTTAAGATATACACCTCAAAATGCTATTAACTTGAGTAGATCTTCTTTTTATAATCCTTTTGCTGGTAAAGATGAAGGTACCTTAGTAGCTCCAGGTAATTATACTGTTGAGATGGCATTATTACAAGACGCAGCTCTTACCATTTTAGCAGAACCAATTAGTTTTGAAGTTAAGGCATTGGATAATGTAGAAATGCCAGCCAAGAATAGAGAAGAGAAGGTCAATTTCCAGAAAGCATTAGCCAAACTACAAGCGGACTTTGGAATCGCACAGAATTTAATGAGTGAATCACAAAATAAGCTGAGATATATAAAAGAGGCAATTAAGAAGGCAGAACAACCTTTAGGAAGTCTTACGAGTTCGGTCAAATCCATCGAAGACCAATTAGATGAATTACAATTAGCCATGTATGGAGATCCTGTGAAACGAAGGTTAGATATTCCGCAACCGTTGTCACCAGCAAGTCGCTTAGGGTCTATTGGTTACGAACAGAAGTATTCTACCACAACGCCAACTCAGACGCACCGGGATAGCTATGAAATTGTCAAGGATGAAGTTCGTGTGATTAAATCTACTATGGAACGAATATTTAACCAAGACATCAAAAACTTAGAAAAACAACTGATAAATGCAGGTGCACCATATACACCAGGACGTGGTTATGAAAACAAAAACTAAACTTTATTACCCAATGAGATATTTAATTGTAATAGGAATATTGTTGTTAACATCTAATGTTACAGCGCAGAAAAAAGTAATGCAACATGAGGATAAAGGCTTATGGAATCGTATCCGTAATGTAGAGATTTCCAATTCTGGAGATTATATGCTTTATAATCTTGGACCAGAAGAAAAGGATCAGACACTTCATTTAATAAATACTAATGGAGATAAAATAATGTCTCATCCACGAAGTAAAGGCGGACAATTTTCGTACGACTCTGATTATACGTTTTTTACTGTAAATGCATGGAAGGATAGTATCCAAGAAATGAAGCGTAAGAAGGTGAAAAAGAGGGATTTTCCTAAGGATACACTTGTTATCTATGATAATAAGCAAAAATCTGTAACTAAAATTCCTAATGTAAAATCCTATCGTCTACCTGAAAAATGGTCTGGTATTGTAGCTTACATGTTAGAGGCACCAAAACCTGGAAAAAAAGATAAATCAAAAGTAAAGAAGGATACAACCGATACTAAGGTTAAGGACAGTGTGAAAACCAAAAAGAAAAAACTCAAGAAAGTATCCAAGGACAACGGTTACCATTTGGTCCTAAGAGATTTAGAATCCGGTAAGGAAGATACCTTAAAGTATGTGCTTCGATATGCACTGGCAAAGAATGGACGTCATTTGGTTTACGCTACGTCCGGTGAAATAGACAGTCTTGGTGGCGGAGTGTATCACTACGATATAGATAAAGCTCAGAAATCTAAATTAATCTCGAGTCATCATAAAACTAAATATCCGCAATTAGGTATTTCAGATTCTGGTCAACGTGTTGGATTTGTTATGGATGCCGACTCGACAAAAAGCTTGATTAAAAAGCCAAAGCTTTATGCTTGGAATGTAAGTATTAATGCTGCAGAGCTCATAGTAGATTCAGAAAACAACACAACAGATTTATTAGTTTCAAGTGATAGGCGATTAGAGTTTTCTAAAAATGAAAACCGCTTATTCTTTGGTTTACGTACTAAGCCGATAGTTCAGGATACGACATTGTTAGATGAAGAAATTGTTAATGTTGAGGTATGGACCTATGACGAACCACGTTTATATACTGTTCAGGAATTGGACGTTAAAGATGATCAACGAAAATCATATCTCAGTTTATATGATTTTAACCAAAGCAAAATGATTCCGGTAGCAAATACTGAATATGATTTAGCGCGTTTTACAGATGAAGGTAATAGCACTTATGCAGTTGTTGGAAACCAAACTCCTTATTTGTTACAAAGTCAATGGACAGCACAACGTCCTATGGATATGCAACGCGTTAATCTAAGTACTGGTGAACGTACAGATATTGCGAAAAAAGTCTATAGTGGAAGTTCTATAAGTCCAAAAAGCAATTACCTGTATGGCTATAGTAGAAAGGATAGTACTTGGTTTACGTATAATCTGAAAACTTTAAAATATACTGCACTTACAAAAGGAAGACAATTCTATAATGAATTGCACGATTATCCAGACGATCCTTACAGTTATGGTTCAGCTGGATGGACAGAAAATGATGAGAAATTCTTGATTTATGACCGTTATGATATTTGGGCGTTTGACCCAGAAACTGGAGCTTCAGAAAATCTAACCAATGGTAGAGCGTCTAAAAAACGTTACAGATATGTGAGATTGAATGACGATGAGCGTTCTATTCCTAAAGATGAATCTTGGATGCTCAGCACCTTTAATGAAAAAAATAAGTATGGTGGTGCGGCAAGTTTCAATCCTGTTAAAAAAACAATTAAACAATTAATCGAAGGTCCTAATTCGTTTGGAAGATTTACAATGGCTCAAAATGACAAAAAAGGACGTTTAATGTTTAGCAAAGAGTCGTTTACAGAGTTTCCCAATTTATGGACTACCACAACCAGTTTTAAATCACCAAAGCAGGTTACAGACGCCAATCCACAGCAAAGTGACTATAATTGGGGAACTTCAGAATTGGTAGAATGGACATCTTTAGATGGAAAACCATTACGCGGTATGCTTATAAAGCCTGAAAATTTCGACCCAAACAAAAAGTACCCGATGATTGTAAACTTCTACGAAAGAAGTTCGGATGGTTTGTATCGTCATCGTGCACCGAGTTACGGACGTAGTACAATTAACTATCCATTTTATGCAAGTCGTGGATATGTAATCTTTAATCCAGATGTGGCCTACAGAGATGGTTACCCAGGAGAAAGCGCTATTAATTGTGTAATACCGGGTGTTACCATGTTAATAGAAAAAGGGTTTATAGATAAAGATAATATCGGTGTTCAAGGCCATAGTTGGGGTGGCTATCAGATTGCATATTTAGTCACGAAAACCGATATTTTCAAAGCTGCCGAGTCTGGAGCACCTGTAGCAAATATGATTAGTGCATATGGCGGAATTCGTTGGTGGACAGGATTAAGTAGACAATTTCAGTATGAGCATACGCAGAGTAGAATAGGAGGAACACCTTGGGAATATTCACAACGCTATATAGAAAATTCACCAATATTCAATATCGATAAAATTAATACGCCACTACTGATAATGCATAATGATGCTGATGGTCATGTGCCATGGTATCAAGGGATTGAGTTCTTTGTGAGTTTAAGACGTTTAGGAAAACCATCTTGGTTTTTGAATTATAATGACGAACCACATTGGCCATTAAAAATGCAAAATCGAATTGATTTTAATATTAGAATGGCGCAATTCTTTGATTACTACTTAAAGGGTGAACCGAAACCAGTTTGGATGAAAAGTGGAGTACCAGCCAT
>CBFHYD010000082.1:0-7739 GCA_965659975.1 Winogradskyella sp.
ACAGAAACACAAGAGTTTGTTGTTCCTAAATCGATTCCAATAATCTTACTCATATCTTTTGTTTATAATTTTTGAATTTCCCTCTTAAGGAAACTATTTTCTGTTTTAAAATTTTAATTTGAAATAGTCAATGATTATGCCAGTAGAAAAAATATGACATGATGTCACATTCACAAAAGTTGAATTGTTTCAACTCTAATTAAAATTTGGTACAACATTTGATATTACCTACAAAAACTAAATAATATGAAACGTATACTTACCTTAATTACCGCTTTTACTTTAATATTAACTTCATGCGAAGGTCCACAAGGTCCTCCTGGATTTGATGGTGTCAATTTTGTCGGGCAATCTTTTGAAAGAACTGTCGATTTAGTTGCTCCTAATTACGAATCAACATTTGCAGTTCCTAATAATATCGAGCTATTTCAGAGTGATATGGTGCTCGTTTACCATTTGGTTGGTATAGACGCTGATGGCTTTGATATCTGGAGATTACTACCAGATACAGTTTATACAAATGATGGTCAAGAATTTCAGTATAACTTCGAGCATAGTTTTGATTTAGTGACAGTATTTATCGAAGCACCATCGACTTTTGATTTCAATTCATTATTACCAGGAGATACTTTAGGTCAGACATTTAGAACTGTTATATTACCAGTTGACTTTATAAATAGTAATAACATTGACGTTAATAATTTTAATGAAGTCTTTAGTTACCTTCAATAATTAAAAACGTTCAAAAACTTAAAAAGCCTGAAAGTAATTTCAGGCTTTTTTTATTAGTCGAGACAGCCTTTTCGGCGTCGTGTATCTACTAAGTACATAATTTTCCATTTGTCTTTCTCCTTAACCAATTGAAATGAGTTTACGCCGCAATGACTAAAGTTTCCATCGAAATAGAACTCATAAGGAGTCCACGCCGTTGCCATGCGTCCATCAATTCTAATCTTAAAATCCAAAAGTTTCTCTTGAAAGGTTTTATCTTTCGGAATACTCGCAATACTATTAATAAAACCATAATAATCATTAGAGTCTAATCTGGTTTCACCTTCAGGAGTAACAGCTATTGATTGCATATTAATATTTCCTACCGCCATCTTCTTTAAAGCAATAGTATCTTGCTTATGAAAAGCGTCAAAAAAATCTACAATTGTTTGTTTTACCTGATCTTCTTCAGAAGATTGAGAATATGACATGGTCATTGTAGTGAGTATTAATAGTAATGAAATTTTAAAAGTCTTCATGATTAATTTTTTTTTCAAATTAGATGCTTCAAAGCATTTCATAGGAAAGTTAAACAAAAGTTTAACAAATCTCGCTATTTTTACACTTACAAAACAAACACATCATGTCTGTAGCTAAAAAAGAATATAAAAGGATAACTGTCAAAAGTCTTGTAGAGATGAAATCTCGAGGCGAAAAGATATCAATGCTAACTGCCTACGATTACACTATGGCCAAAATTGTCGATGGCGCTGGTATTGATGTTATTCTAGTTGGAGATTCAGCAAGTAACGTTATGGCTGGACATGAAACAACACTTCCAATAACATTAGATCAAATGATTTATCACGCTTCCTCTGTTGTACGTGGTATCGACCGTGCATTAGTGGTTGTGGATCTTCCATTTGGAACGTATCAAAGTGATCCTAAAGAGGCTTTACGCTCTGCCATTAGAATAATGAAAGAGTCTGGTGGTCATGCAGTGAAAATGGAAGGTGGTAAAGAAATAAAAGAGTCTATAAAACGCATTTTACATGCAGGTATTCCAGTTATGGGACATTTAGGACTAACACCGCAATCTATTTATAAGTTTGGAACATATACTGTTAGAGCAAAAGAAGAAGCGGAAGCAGAAAAATTAAAAGAAGATGCTCTAATGCTCGAGCGCGCTGGCTGTTTTGCTATTGTATTGGAAAAAATACCGGCTAAACTGGCAGAAGAAGTTGCTAAAAGTGTAAGTATACCAATAATAGGTATAGGTGCCGGTTCTGGAGTTGATGGACAAGTATTAGTGACACACGATATGGTAGGCATGACACACGAATTTAATCCACGTTTCTTGCGTCGTTATATGAATTTGTATGAAGAGATGACCAATGCGTTTTCGCAATACGGAGAAGATGTTAAGTCTGGCGATTTCCCAAGTGATAAAGAACAGTATTAAGCCCATCCTAACCTTCCCAATGGGAAGAATTCTTACTCATCCATAGAAATTAATTAAAAATTCTTGGCCTATCGTGTCAAATAGACTTCATTCTAATAAAGATAATCTTCAAGTGCTACATGAGGATAATCATATTATTGTAGTGAACAAACGTGCTGGTGATATTGTTCAAGGAGACAAAACTGGAGATAAACCTCTGAGTGACGTGGTCAAATCTTTTTTGGCCGAAAAATATAATAAAACAGGTAACGTATATCTCGGCGTAGCACATCGTTTAGATAGGCCAACAACTGGGATTGTTTTATTTTCTAAAACCAGTAAAGCACTACCAAGACTCAATAAATTATTTGCCGAAAAAAAAGCAAAAAAAACGTATTGGGCGTTGGTGAAAAACCAACCATTAAAGCCGAAAGACACTTTAGTACATTGGTTGAAGAAAAATCCAAAAAACAACAAGTCGACAGCCTACAAAAAAGAAGTTGATGGCAGTAAAAAAGCAATACTTCATTACGAGATTATAAAGCAATTAGATAATTATTTTCTCTTGGAAATTAACTTAGAAACGGGAAGACATCACCAGATCAGAAGTCAATTGGCAAGTATAGGATGCCCAATTAAAGGCGACTTAAAATATGGTTTTGATCGCAGCAACAAAGATGGAAGTATTAGTCTGCATGCCAAACGATTAGAGTTCACACATCCTGTAAAGAAAGAACCAATTCGAATTGATGCGCCATTACCAAAAGACCCAATTTGGAATGCTTGTTTGTAGAATTAGTCAATAAGCTGAAATTGCAGACTATCACCTTCCTTTTTTTGACATAAAAGATTTATACCCTTTTCAGATAATTGTAAAACCCTTGGATAACCGCCAGTAGTCTGACAATCTCGCATTAATACAATTAACTTACCTGAAGGTGTCAATTGTACAGTTCCAGGCAATACTGGACATGTTAATATTGAAGGTAAATCGTTTTCTAAATTTGGATTTAATTGATAAGCCATACGGTTGTATAAATTGGACACTTTAAGGAAGTTTTCAAGTAATTCTTTTTGAATATTATATGACAACAAACCGAACTCAGGTCCTTTATAACACTCAATATTCACCGATGAAAAGTCTTGAGGCTTAATTTTTACCCCTTTATCTGTCGGTATTTTTGTATTAATGGATTCTCGGATTACCAACTCGTCATTATCCTTGAGCTGATAAGTTGAAGTTATTCCCTTGTAATGTGATCGACTCCCTAAAACTTCTTGAGTTTTAAAACCGCCCTTAACAGCTAAATAGATTCTTAAACCATTATTCAACCTACCAAAACTAAGCGTGTCTCCTTTATTTACAGGAATAGCCGTATTAAAAGGAATGGCTTTATTATTTAACCTTGGTTCCATGAAACCTCCTGAAACGCATATTTGGGTTGATGTTTTGAATAAAATTTTAGCTCCTACAAATACCATTTCTAATACAGCACAATTAATATCATTACCAAGAATAGAATTCGCCAAGTCAGCTGAGGAAGAATCCATTGCACCACTTAATGGAATACCAAATGCACCATACCCGATACGACCTTTATCTTGAATGGTTGAATACAAACCAGATTTAATAACTTGTATCATATTAAATCAAATTTATTTTTGTAGGTCTTTTCTGCAACTAATTTCTTTATAGTTAAATATTCTTCTGCGGATACACTTTCAAATTTTAGTTTATCTCCAGGAGAAGAAAAGCATGGTTTATTCATATTTATATCGAAAAAACTCACAGGTGAATTGCCAATAATGTGCCATCCTCCCGGACTATCTTGTGGATAAATACCAGTTTGTGTTCCACCTATACCTACTGAGCCTTTTTTAATATTTAGATTAGGAATCGATTTTCGATTAATATGAAGTGTGCTATCTAATCCGCCTAAATATAAAAACCCTGGCAAAAAACCAGTGAAATAAATTGTATAAATAGCACTGACATGTCTCTCTATTATTTCTAAAAATGGTAGTGATAATTTCGAACTTAAATCGTTAGAATCTATCGCAAATTCCTCATCATAACACACAGGGATATGCCAAAGTCTTTTTTGGACAACAGTATTTTCATTTGATACCAAATAAATAGATTTTAGCTCTAAAAGTATATCATTGATGTTTTCTATATTAATATCATAAATAACACATAATGAATTATATGTATTGATTACATCAACTATAACTTTAATATCTTTTATTATTATTGAATTTTTGAACCTTAGGATATCATCAAGTATATTTTCATCAATAATCTTCGGCCATTCGATTAAAATAGCCTTTTCTCCAAAGCGACGATATGTCAAATCAAAATTCAAAAAGTATAGTTACAAAATTTCTACTCCAATAGCTGGCAAATTGTAATTTAAATATTTCAAAATATCAACAGCGTTTTTAGTATCGCCATGAACACAAATTGTATCTGCTAAAAGCTCTACTTCTACTCCATTTACTGTTTTAACTTTTCGATCTTTAATAATTCTATAAATATGATCAAATACTTCTTCCTTTTTTATTATTAAGGCATCAGAATTCTTTCTCGATACTAAAGATAAATCATCGTTATAGTTTCGGTCTGCAAATCCCTCGTAGTAAACTTCAATATTTTCAGATTTAGCAAGTTTTGCTATCACTGAACTGTATGGAGCATACAGCTTTATTTTGTAAGAAAAAGATGATATAATATTTAAAATAAGCTTTGCGATGTTTGCATCTTTTGCAGCTAAATTATATAGCGCTCCATGTGGTTTAATATGATTTAAAGTAACACCATGTTGTCCAGCTATATTATTTAATGCTATTGTTTGACTCATAATACTATCAAACAAGTCTACTTTATTCATTTCCACAATCTGCCTTCCAAAGTTATCTCGATCAGGAAATGACGGATGAGCACCAACCTTTACGTTATGTTGTATTGCCAAGCCTACCACATCATTCATGGTCTCCTCATCTCCAGTATGACCACCACAAGCTATATTGCAAGAGGATAAATAAGGCATTAATAAGGCTTCATTACCTATTCCTTCACCTACATCAGCGTTTATATCTATATGTTGTTTAGATAACATCGAATACTCTCAAAATCATTCTTGCACCCAAGAATACCGTTACGATTAAGACAATGGCTCCCAAAATATTTTGAAACTTACTATTCTTATATTTTCCTAAAACCGATGTTTTACTAACCATAAAGATTAATATACCTGCAATTATTGGCAACAAAAGTCCATTTGCTATTTGAGCAAACTTTATAATCTCAATTGATGTAAATCCAATTGATGACAATAACACTCCAAGAACAAGTATTGCTATCCATAGAATGCGAAATTCATTTCCCTTTAAAGAACTGTCCCAACCAAAGCATCCCGTAACTACATAGGCTGTAGCCAATGGTGCCGTAATAGCACTCGTTATTCCTGCAGCGAATAATCCAATTGACAAAAAATAACTAGAATAATCACCAAATAATGGTTTTATACTCACCGCAAGGTCTACTGCATTATTAATATTTTGATTTCCTACTCCAGCTGCAGATATCAGTATACACATAGAAACAATACCTCCCAAAACAACAGCAATTACGGTGTCTTTTCGAGCATTTGATAAGTCATTTGTTGAATTCCATTTGGATTTAGCCAATGAAGCATGCAGAAAGATATTATACGGCACTACAGTCGTTCCAATTAAACCAACTACCATAATGATGCTTTCATTAGAAAATTGTGGAACAAACATTCCTTCAATAATCGAAGAAACGTCCGGTTTAGTCAATACTGCAGTTGTAATAAAAGCTAAACTCATGAGAACTACCAATACTATTAATGCGCGTTCTAAGACTTTATAATTCCTAATCCAAAGCAGCGCGAATGCAAAAACCCCTATAATAATTGGCCAAAGTTTGAATCCTGAAGTATCATTTGTTCCAAATAAAGCTTCAATTCCCAAAACACCACCCGAAATATTTCCAGCTTCATAAGCAGCATTACCAACAACAATCGCTGATAATATCAATAAAATTATCGCATTTCTGAGGTTCTTATTTTTAATCTCACTCCTTAGGACTTCAGACAATCCCTTTTGGGTAACAATACCTAATCGCGCAGCCATTTCCTGCAGGATTATAGTTGCAAAAATTGATAATAGTAAGGCCCAAAGCAGAGCAAATCCAAAATTAACACCAGCTAAAGTACATAGCGTCACCGTTCCAGGTCCAATGAAAGCGGCTGCCACTAATGGTCCAGGCCCAATATTTTTAAGAAACTTAATCATCTATTAAATTCGTTAAGCGCATATATAGCGAAACTTCCCAACCAATGACCACCTTCATAGCTGTCTCCCACGATACATGGTAATGAATAGTTGATATGAGAAATCGCTATGTTTTTTAGATGCTCATAACCCTCAAGACCATTAGCAATATAACTCAAGCTCCATGCTCTCGAAAAATTAACACCATCTAAGTGCACCAATTTTCCATCAGTCCTATCTGAGACTTCACTAACCTTAAGATTAAAATTTTGATTGCCTAATTGCGGTAAAAATGAAATAAACCATTTCAGAAATTCCTCCTTTAACAGTACACGTCGCATCAACGCAGCTTCTTCTAAACATGGCGATAAAAAATCAAATCCACCTGGCTCCCATGATAAGGGACAATCCGCATCACTCATATAAAAATCTCTGGCTCGATTTTCTATAAGCGATTTCAATTCAGAATGGCTAACAGTTAGAGCGTAATCATATGCAAAGCTTAGTCCAAAAGCCGTATTTGGATGTTCGCCAACACGAATTGGATAGTTAAGCTTCGGTAAGAATTCAATGTATTTATTTACAATCAAATTGGTTAACGGCTGCAGGTTTTGTTCTAATTCCTTAGCTGTTTCATCATCCCATTTATGCAATTCTTCAGCGAGTTTTAGTAACCACGCCCAACCATAAGTACGCTCATAAGACTTATTATGCTTTCCATAAAAATAGGCGATTTCTTTTTCGATATTCTCTTTTGAGATACTTTGAGACAACCAATTTATCATCTCTTCTCGTTTTTCTAAATCTGGGAACTGACGTAACAAACTCACCATACTCCAATGTCCATGAACTGCAGAATGCCAATCGAAACATCCATAGAACGTTGGGTGCAATTCTTTTGGTGATTTTAGATCCTCATCGCCACCTAAGGTTTGCCCAAGACGATTGGGATACTCTATACCTACACATGCTAATGGTAACTCCGTCAATCTATTAGCCTGATTTAAGTCTAATTTTGGTGCCCTTAAAATATTCTTGGTAACGGACTTATTCTGAGATGGTATTGGATCATTTGGCTTTGAATTACATGCCAAAATAAGCAAACAACAAACTATCGTAAAATTTCTCATTTAATTAATTTTTAGATTACCCCAACCAACCTTCTCTATCTAAGCTTCTGTATTGAATAGCTTCACTTATATGAGCGCCCAAAACTGCTTCTGACTGCTCCAAATCAGCAATTGTACGTGCCACTTTTAAAATTCTATCATAAGCTCGCGCCGATAAG
>CBFHYD010000083.1:0-7373 GCA_965659975.1 Winogradskyella sp.
CTTATTCTTTTACAAGACCGTTGCATTGGAAAGGTAAAGACTTTGAGAAACTTGGAATTCTTTTAGGTGGTACCGCAGCATTAATATTCTCGGATAATTCAGTAAGAACATTTGCACAGCAAAATCGTGAAGATTTTCCAGGTGTTGTAAGAGAGTTTGGCTGGTATTTTGGTAGTCCTCAAAACTATTTTATGGCTAATGCCGGACTTTATGGTTTTGGTTTATTTACTAAAAACGAAAAGGTTAGGAAAACAAGTGTACTTATCATCTCATCCTCAATAACAACAGGCCTGATACAAACCATATTAAAGAACGGTGTCGGAAGAGGACGACCTGGGCGCGATTTAGGGCATATGCATTTTAGACCTTTTGCAGATGACGCTGGATTTACGTCTTTCCCATCGGGACATACCATACTATCTGTAACGATGTCTCATGCTATTGCAAAACAATTTGAAGATCCTTGGGTAAAGGTTGGAATTTATACCATTGGTGCAATTCCGCCAATATCAAGAATTATCGACGATGCACACTGGATTTCGGATATTGCTTTTAGTAGCGCTGTGAGTATCTTTGTTGTGAGTATCTTTGTTGTTGATGCTATAGACAAGTTTTTATTCGAGGAGAAAGTTTATGACTACCCACAGAAAAAGAATAAACTCTTATGGAATTTTAGATTTTCAACGAATCAAATCGGATTAGTTGGTACATTTTAATTTTTCCTTTTTTTCGGAGTATTTTCGTTTAAAACATTATCATTTTATTCACATTTAAGCCAACGCTATTTTTTAATTTTATAATCTAAATTAAAATTGAATTTTACATGGCAAATATTACACTTGGAGGAAATCCCGCAACTACGGTTGGCAACCTTCCAGAAACTGGTGCAAAAGCGTTAGATTTTAAACTTACAAACACAGACTTAGCAGACAAATCATTGAGTGATTATGAAGGCTCACGATTGGTTCTAAATATATTTCCAAGCGTTGATACTGGCGTATGTGCGCAATCTATAAGAACTTTTAATGAAAAGGCAAGCGGTTTAGATAACACTAAAGTACTTTGTATTTCAAAAGATCTTCCTTTTGCTATGAACCGTTTTTGTGCTTCTGAAGGTCTGAATAACGTTGAAAATTTATCAGATTATAAAACTGGTGATTTCGGAAACACTTACGGTGTTACGATAAAAGATACAGCGTTTGAAACTTTGTTATCTCGCGCGGTAGTTGTCATTGATACAGACGGAATTATATTGCATACAGAACAGGTTTCAGAAATTGGTGCAGAGCCAAACTATGAAGCTGCACTTAATGCATTAAATTAATTTATGCCTAATCCCAACAACGAACCCTTTGGTCTTAATCGGCTTAAAAGTGTCGGTTATGCACTAAAGGGTTTGATAATTTTAGTCAAAACTGAAAACAGCATAAAGCTACAGCTCTTTATAGCTGCGGCGGTTACTATTGCTGGATTCTATTTTGATATTTCTTCAATTGAATGGTTAATCCAATTAATAACCATTGCTGTTGTGATGACTTCAGAAGGTCTTAATACTGCTATTGAATATATGGCAGATTTTGTGCATCCTGAGTATCACGAAAAAATTGGTAAAATAAAAGACATAGGTGCTGGCGCTGTCTTTATTGCGTCTATTATCGCAGTAATTATTGCAGGGATTATATATCTGCCTAAAATATTGTTAATAACCTCTTAGCATAAATACCAAAACCCTTAGGAAAAGTGTTACTAATTTGTATTTTTGAATACATATCTAAATCGATTAAACACCGTAAATAGTAGTCTACTGCTAATTACGTTTATTTATAATGGCTAAGAAATCAACCAAAAAAATATCAACTTCTAAAACAAAGCATAAACCAATTTCATTTAAGCTATCGGCACAACAGAAATTTATTGTTGGTAGTCTGCTTATTATTTTGGGCGTATTGCTTTTCATTTCTTTTGTATCCTTCTTATTTACAGGTAAAGAAGATCAAAGTATTTTGGCTGAGTTCCCATCACGACAAGTTGAAGCAAAAAATTGGGCAAGTCAGTTAGGAGCGAAGCTAAGTGAATGGTTTATAACCAAAGGATTTGGGTTACCATCATTTATTTTTTCTGGATTATTATTTCTGTCTGGTGTTTACGTTACGCTTAATCTTAATCTTGCCAAGTTGCGCAAGCATTGGATTTGGGGTACACTCATTGTTATTTGGTTATCCATCTTTTTAGGATTCTTTACTCATAAATACGATAGTCTGGGCGGAGTGATTGGTTATGAAATGAATCATTTCTTTCAAGACTATATCGGTAAAATTGGTACTGCACTCCTACTCCTTTTCGGACTCATTATTTACTTGGCTATTCGTTTCAAGGCAACTGGAGATTCAATTGCTTCACTTTTTAAACGTACAAAGCAGAATATAAAAGACGAACTAAAGTCGGAAGATACTTCAACAGAAACAGACAATTATGTACCGATTGATAATAGTTTGTCCGAAGAAGCCGAAGCTATAAAATCTGTTTTTGAAGTGCCTTTAGAAAATCTTGAACCAACTATTTCCAAACACTCAAAAATTGATACAACTAAAAAGGATACCCCTGAGGTTGAAGTTGTAGTTACACCTCCAAAAGAAGAACCAGTTGAAGACGTTGAAATGAAGGTTGAAGTTGCTAAGGAAGAAAAATCCGAAACAGATAATTTGGCTGATAAATTGGTTGAGGATTTTGGACAATTCGATCCAACATTAGAGTTGATTAATTTTCAATTTCCTCCACTTGATCTTTTGAAAAAATACGACAATGAAGGCATAGCTATAGATCAAGAAGAATTAGAAGAAAACAAAAACCGTATTGTAGAAACCCTAAGTAACTACAAGATTGGTATTACGAGTATCTCAGCAACCATTGGTCCTACAGTGACACTTTATGAAATTGTACCAGAAGCTGGCATCCGTATTTCAAAAATTAAAAATCTTGAAGATGATATTGCCCTATCATTAGCGGCATTAGGTATACGTATTATTGCCCCAATTCCTGGTAAAGGAACCATCGGTATAGAAGTACCAAACAAAAAGGCAACTATTGTGTCTATGCATTCTGCAATAGCCTCAAAGAAATTTCAAGGTAGTAAAATGCAACTACCAATTGCGTTAGGTAAAACCATTAGCAATGAAACCTTAGTTGTGGACTTAACTAAAATGCCACACTTATTAATGGCTGGTGCTACTGGACAGGGAAAATCAGTTGGACTTAATGCAGTATTAACATCCTTACTTTATAAGAAGCATCCTGCGGAAGTTAAATTTGTTTTGGTCGATCCGAAAAAGGTAGAATTGACTTTATTCAATAAAATTGAACGCCATTATTTAGCAAAACTTCCTGATTCTGAAGACGCTATTATTACGGATAACACTAAGGTTATCAACACATTAAATTCGTTGTGTATTGAAATGGATAACCGCTACGAATTGCTTAAAAATGCTTTTTGTAGAAATATTGCCGAGTACAATTCAAAATTCAAAGCGCGTAAACTTAATCCTAACGATGGTCATCAGTTTTTACCATATATTGTTTTGGTTGTAGATGAGTTTGCTGATTTGATCATGACTGCTGGTAAAGAAGTTGAAACACCTATTGCGCGCTTAGCACAATTAGCAAGAGCTATTGGTATTCATCTGATTATTGCAACACAAAGACCATCTGTAAATGTAATTACGGGTATAATTAAAGCAAATTTCCCAGCACGTATTGCATTTAGGGTAACTTCAAAAATAGATTCCAGAACTATTTTAGATGGTGCTGGAGCCGACCAACTTATTGGTCGCGGAGATATGTTATACACTCAAGGAAATGACCTCATCCGAATTCAATGCGCGTTTGTAGATACTCCAGAAGTAGAGCGCATTACAGAGTTTATTGGTTCACAAAAAGCCTATCCAAATGCCTATTTATTACCTGAATATGTTGGTGAAGAAGGTGGCACAACTCTTGATATAGATATTGCAGATAGAGATAAGTTATTTAAAGAAGCAGCTGAAATTATAGTCACAGCACAACAAGGATCAGCTTCTCTACTACAGCGAAAATTAAAGTTGGGTTACAATAGAGCCGGACGTTTAATTGACCAATTAGAAGCTGCCGGAATTGTAGGCGGATTCGAAGGTAGTAAGGCGAGACAAGTATTGGTGCGAGACTTATTAGCGCTCGAACAATTATTAGAAAACGAAAAAAACAGTTAATTCAAATGAAACCGACATGTCTAACATAATTATTAAGGTAAATGCCTAATAATTATTTTTGTCATCAAAGGTTACATCTGACGATTAAAAAACAGTAAAAGTAAACAGATGAAAAAAGTAGGAATTTTTTTAGTATTAATTATAAGTACATCATTATTCGCTCAAAGGGATGCAGAAGCATTATTGAATGAAGTGAGCACGAAAGTAAAAGCATATGAGAACATCAGCATAAAGTTTAAGTATGCCTTGAAAAATTCGAACGAAGAAAATGTATCTCAAGAAACAAAAGGAGATGTGACAATTGAAGATGAAAAGTATGTATTGAACTTCTTTGGAGCAACACGAATTTACGATGGAAAGAAATTATACACCATCAGTCCTCAAGATGAAGAAGTGACTATTTCTTCTGAAAATTCAGAAGATGAAAATACCATAACACCAAGTAAATTATTATCCTTCTATGAAGATGGCTACATGTATAAGATGGATATTACACAGAATGTTCGCGGACGAAAAATACAATATGTTAAGTTAATTCCAAACGACAGCGATTCAGAAATAAAGCACGTTTTATTGGGAATTGATGCCAATACTAAGCATATATATAACCTAATCGAAGTTGGAAAAAACGGTACTAAAACAACGTTGACCGTTAATTCTTTCAAAAGCAATCAAACATTACCGCCAAGTATCTTTACTTTTGATAAGAAGAAATACTCGGATTACTTTATCAATCCTATTGACTAAGACAAAGAGCAAGTGAAAATTTTAGACCGATATATTCTCAAAACCTTTTTGAGAACATTTATGAGCATATTTATCATATTTATGTTCATTTTTGTTTTACAAGGTCTTTGGTTATATATATCTGAATTAGCCGGTAAAGATTTAGATGTTGTCACGACATTTAAATTTATTTTCTATTATTCCCCTAAACTTATTCCACTTGTAGTGCCGCTTACCGTTCTTTTAGCATCAATTATGGTATTCGGTAATTTTGCGGAGAACTATGAGTTTGCTGCGATGAAATCTACAGGGATTTCACTGCAGAGAGCTATGCGAAGTCTTATGATATTTATTGTAGGCTTGGGTATAGCCTGTTTCTTTTTTGCAAACAATGTTATTCCTTGGGGCGAATATAATTTTTTCAACCTCAGACGAAATATTGCTAAGGTAAAACCAGCATTAGCCATAGCAGAAGGTCAATTCAACGAGATAGGTAATATAAATATTAGAGTCGAAAAAAAGTCTGGAGATCGCGGTCAATTTTTAGAAAATGTTGTTATTCATCAACGAAAAAACTTTAGATCAGGTAATTACACCGTAATTCTTGCAGAAAAAGGTGAATTAAAGAGTGCAGACGATTCTAATATTTTGAAGTTAGAATTGACCGACGGTAATTATTACGACGAGTTGATTTCGCGAGATATGCGAAAGTTCAACACTAATAAACCTCATGCACAAAGCCAATTTGAAACCTACACGATAAATGTAGATTTAGGAAATTTAGGAAAGGACGATCTTGACGAAAAATCTACTGATGATAAATACAGCATGCTTGGTGTTCAGGAACTTAATTACACTATAGACAGCCTTTATAATCAACGCAACAAGGAGTTTAAAGATTTGTCAACAAGTCTCTACAATAGGACGTCTTATGCTAATCTAATAACTAATATCGAACATAAGAATGACACTGTTTTAGATGATGATATTTTAAAACTATTAGATACAAAGGCCAAAATTCAGGTTTTAAATCTGGCATTAACTTCAGCTAATAGTACTGGTCAAATTTTAGAAAGCAACGCTAAGACTTTTGAAAACAAAACATCCGACCGCAATAGACATATAATAGCACTTCATGAAAAATACGCTTTAGGTTTTGCATGTATCATATTATTTTTTGTAGGTGCTCCACTCGGCGCACTTATTCGAAAGGGTGGCATTGGTTTACCAATGGTTATCGCTATTCTGTTATTCCTGACCTATCATTTTATTGGAATTTTTATAAAAAATAATGCGAAGTCTGATGCTATTGATCCAGCTGTAGGCACTTGGTTGTCCACCTTAATTATGTTGCCTTTAAGTGTGTATCTCACCTACAGAGCAACTAATGATAGAGGCTTGATAAATCTTGATGGCATTGTTGTTCCTATCAAAAAATTATTTGCCTTTAGAACAAAGTCAGAATTAAACAATATTCAAAACATTCAATCATATAGCTACTTCAATAAACATACTATTGAAGAACTTATTGCCGTAGTAAAAAGTCAAAAAGAACATGATTTAGATAAGAAACCTAAGCAAATCGCATTACAACACTTATCTGAAAGAAAGGTCACTTTAGATAAGTTAGAAGAAAAGGGTCTACACGTTTCTGATAGCATTAAAAGTGCTAAATCCAATCTAAAAGAATACATTGATTACAGTACGGCAAGTGTCGTGACATTTGGGATTGGTACCATTTTACTTGTTCTTCATTTTGTATTTAAGAATAACAAATTACCCGAACTCTCAGAAATTGTAAAAACTCTAAGTTTTGTGTCTTTTGGTATCTTTCTATTGTATACTGTTGTTTCTACAATATATTACTACAAGTTCTATAAAACATTAGGCTTGACTAAAAAAAGAGTCAATCCATTGTATTTGCTATTTAGTCTTCCTTTTTATCCAATAAAATACTTTTTATTAAAATCGAGAACCAAGCAAGTTTTTCATCTGACTTGCTTAGAACAAATACATTAGCCATATCTTTGCAAAAGAAATTTGGTTGTTATGATTACAGAAACTGTGAGCACAAAAGTTGTACTTAATACTATAGAAGAAGCCATTGAGGATATCCGTCAAGGCAAAGTTATTATTGTAGTAGATGATGAAAATCGAGAAAATGAAGGCGATTTTTTAGCTGCTGCAGAGACGGTTACACCAGAAATGATAAACTTTATGGCAACGCATGGTCGTGGATTAATTTGCACACCTCTTACAGAACAACGTTGTAAAGCCTTAGACCTTAACATGATGGTGAGCAATAATACGGATCCGATGGAAACAGCTTTTACTGTGTCCGTAGACTTGAGAGGCAATGGAGTTACAACTGGAATATCAGCCAGTGATAGAGCAAAGACTGTACAA
>CBFHYD010000084.1:0-7018 GCA_965659975.1 Winogradskyella sp.
TTAAGTGTCTATAATGCTTCTTTTCAAAATAAGAAAGCAAAAGAATTCAAAGAAAAAATGGATAGTTTAGGACTATAAGATTATGTATATAGATTAAAGAAAAGCGATTATAATTGATCGCTTTTTTTATATCACTTTTTTAATGACTCTAAGTTTATGAGTGTGTGTGTTAGTATCTGTATTATAGATGCCGCTGTGGTCTAATCTATCGACCCTAACTTTCCCATGCGCGTGAATAATGTAATTATTTTCAAGTATTATCCCTACATGAATAATATCTCCTTCTGCATTATCAAAAAAGGCCAAGTCGCCAGGTTCACTTTCTTCAATAAAGCTTAGAGCTTCTCCTTGTGTTGCTTGTTGCGAAGCATCTCTTTTGAGATTATAGCCGTTAAGACGATAAACCATTTGCGTAAATCCAGAGCAGTCAATTCCAAACGGTGTTTTTCCACCCCAAAGGTAAGGTGAGTTTAGATACAGAAAAGCCGTCTTAATAAGGTCTGCTTTAGGTTGTTGGTCTCTTGTGGAGTTACCTTCGAATTTATGCCCTAATAGTTGCAATCCGTTCAATGTTGCGCCTAATGGAATTGTATATATGTTATCGTCTTCAGAAACATACTCTAATATATCTGTTGCAATTACCGGTGAAGCCTTAGATAGGTTCTTATATTCGCTTTCTTCTATTAATAAATACTGTTTGTTGTCTATCCAACCTTCGTATTTGTCATAAGAGATTCTAATCTTACTCCATTTTTTACGCTTCTCAACGACTTTAAAAACTTCGCCATACAAAACTTGAGATACAAGCTCTGACTGGTCACTTGCCTCAAATCTCATAGGGACTATTCCTAAATTACATATGCCGTATTGCATAAAAACGTATTAAGCGCGCTCTAAGACTAAGGCAGAAGCGCCTCCGCCACCATTACAAATTGCTGCAGCTCCGTATTTGGCATTATTTTGTTCTAAAACACTAAGCAAAGTCACAAGAATTCTAGCACCAGAACATCCTAATGGATGACCTAAAGAAACCGCACCTCCATTAACATTGACATTACTGTCATCAAGACCCAAAATTTTCATATTTGCCAAACCTACTACAGAGAAGGCTTCATTAAATTCAAAATAATCTATTTGGTCTATGCTAAGATTTGCCTTTGCTAAAGCTTTTGGTAATGCTTTTGCAGGAGCAGTTGTGAACCATTTTGGTTCCTGTGCAGCATCCGCGTAACTTTTAATTGTCGCGAGTGGCTTCAAGTTTAATTCTTCAGCCCTAGATCTACTCATTAAAACCATAGCAGCAGCACCATCGTTAATGGTTGATGCATTTGCGGCAGTAACTGTACCTTCTTTAGTAAATGCCGGTCTCAATGAAGGAATTTTCTCCATTCTTACATTAGAATATTCTTCATCCTTACTTACAACTATAGCATCGCCTCGACGTTGCGGTACTTCTACAGGAACAACTTCATTATCAAATTTTCCAGCATCCCAAGCTGCTTTTGATCTCTGGTAGGATTGAATTGCAAACGCATCTTGATCTTCTCTTGAAAAATTGTATTCTTCTGCACATGCATCTGCACAAACACCCATGGCATTTTTATCATAAGCATCTACAAGACCGTCTTTTTGCATGCCATCTTCCATTGTCGCAGGTCCGAATTTCTTAGAAGATCTCGCGTGATAATAATGTGGAATTAAACTCATATTTTCCATTCCACCGGCAACCACTATGTCAGCGTCACCTAATTGAATTGCTTGGGCACCTTGCATAATGGCCTTCATTCCAGAGGCACAAACTTTATTTACAGTTGTACATGGTACTTTATCTGAAATTCCTGCATAAATCGCCGCTTGTCGCGCTGGTGCTTGTCCTGTTCCTGCCTGGACAACATTACCCATTAAAACCTCCTCAACAAGCTCTGGATTTAAGTTTATTTTATTCAAAGCACTTTTTATAGCTGTAGCACCTAAATTTGGCGCTGGTACTGACGAAAGTGCACCTAAAAAGCTACCAATTGGTGTTCTGGCAGCCGATACAATTACAACCTCTTTGTTCATCTTAAATATCTTCTTTAATTCAGTGCGAATTTAATGATTTTTCAGGGATTTTTAATCTTATTGGGCGCTAATCAAATTCTGAATATTAATTTATTATTTTTGATTTCATATGAAGAAATTAACCAATAACTGGTATCGAAACCATTCCTTGATTTACAAGGGTTTGCTTTTTCTATGCACGACTTTGTTTATAGTGTATTTGTTCCCAAAGACTGGGAAATTTAGATACTCTTTTGAAAAAGGGAAACCTTGGCAATCAGAAAATCTATATGCACCATTAGATTTTGCTATTGAAAAATCGAATGAACAGTTAGGAACTGAGCGACAACTTCTAATAGATAAAAGTGATATTTATTTTGAGCTAAATAAAGAGACTTCTACTAATGTAAAAAATAGTTTTGATGCTGCGTTTAATAATGTTTTTAACGATTCCTTAATTTCTGTAAATGATAAGAACCAACTGTTTGAATTAGGTAATAAAATCTTGGATTCTTTCTATTCGTATGGTATTCTTGATGGGGCTTACAATTACAACGATGAAAGAAATATTGTAATTATTGAAAATAATCAACAAAGAGAAGTAGCGCAATTCAAGGATTTAACGCAACAAAATAATATCAGTAGTTATATTGGTGCTGAAGTAGATTCTAAAAATTTAAGCCAATATAAAGAACGTTTTATTTCACTTTTCTTCGATGTAATAAAAGCAAATCTTTCACTAAACGAAAGTTTGACCAACCAGGTTTTAGACGAAAAATTAGATGCTATCTCACCAACCCGAGGTATAGTTTCTCAAGGCACATTGATTATAACCAAAGGTCAGGTTGTGGAAGAACAACAATACGCCATTTTAAAATCGTTGAAATCTAAATATGAATCTCAATTTTGGAGTGAGAACAACTATAACTGGGTGATATTGGCTTATGCATTGTTAGTTGCATTGGCGATATTGATGCTGTTGTTATTTCTACGAAAATATCGAGAAGAAGTATTTAATAATAACACAAAAGTGACCTTCATATTTTTTAATATTGTTTTTATGATAGTCCTTACGACAATTGTCATAAATTATGATTCAAAAAATATATATGTAGTACCCTTATGTATTTTACCATTAATTCTGAAGGCGTTTTTTGATGCACGCTTAGGACTTTTTACACATGTCTTAACTGTGCTCTTATTAGGGTTTATTGTGCCTAATAGTTATGAGTATATGTTCTTACAAATTATAGCAGGTATTGTAACCATACTCACAGTTTCAGAATTATATAAAAGAGCAAATCTCTTTATATCTGTTGGTCAAATAACCTTGATATATATCATAGCATATTTTGCGTTTTATGTTATCCATGAAGGGCAAATTGCAAATATTGAAATAAAGACATTCGGATTGTTTGTTTTAGGAGGTTTGGCAACCCTTTTCGTACAGCCACTCATTTATATATACGAGAAGATTTTTGGTCTTGTGTCGGATGTGTCCCTATTAGAATTATCCGATACAAATTCTAAACTTCTAAAAGAGCTTTCTAATAAGGCACCAGGTACGTTTCATCATTCGCTTAATGTAGCCAATTTAGCAGAAGCTGCTGCTAACGAAATTGGTGCAAATGCAATGTTATCAAGAGTAGGAGCGCTCTATCATGATATCGGAAAAATGAAAAACCCTACTTATTTTACAGAAAATCAATCTTCGAATATAAATCCACATGACGAATTATCTCCGGATGAAAGCGCCACAATAATAATAGACCATGTAATTAATGGTATCGAAATTGCAAAAAAGAACAACATACCAGATCGAATAATAGATTTTATTAGAACACACCATGGAAATAGTCTCGTCTATTATTTTTATATGAAAGAAAAAGCGATTAGCGAGAATTGTGATGAAAAGAAATTTATGTATCCAGGACCTAAGCCGTTTAGTAAGGAAACTGCTATTTTGATGATGTGTGATAGCGTAGAAGCAGCCTCAAAAAGCATGAAAAATCCTACAAGCACTAAGATTGATGATTTCGTAGAAAATATAATTAACAAGCAAGTGGAAACAGGTCAATTTCTAAAAGCCGATATTACCTTTAAAGATATTGAGTCGATTAAGAAAATACTCAAACAGAAATTAGCTAACATTTACCATCTACGCATTGAGTACCCAGAATAAAGAAGTCGGCCATAGTGCCGACTTCTTTTAATACTATATAATAATCTATTAATCTAACAATTGAGCTATTCTCTTTTCGAGGGCAATTCCTCTAAGGTTTTTATCAATTATTTTTCCTTCACTATCCAAAACAAACATCGATGGAATAGATCTCACATTGTACATCTGTGCAATTTCATCGAAATAATTAAGATTTGAAACCTGATGCCAAGTCAATTTGTCATTTTCTATGGCTCTAATCCAAGCGTCTTTTGGGTTTTGTTGACCACGTCTACCATCAAGACCAACACCGATAATTTCTAAACCTTTTCCATGATATTTTTCATAGATCTTTACTACGTTGGGATTTTCTCTACGGCAAGGACCACACCAAGCTGCCCAAAAATCAATAATTGTGATTTTACCTTTTTTCACCACATCACTTAAAGCAATAGTTTCTCCATTAGGATTTGGAGCCGAAAAGTTTGGTGCTGTAGCACCTATAGCTGTAGCTTTTTCTGCTTCTAAAGATATTTTTAATTGATCAAGAGTCGGTTTTAATGCATTGCCTCCTTCAGATTTTTTTATGGATTCATCAAAATTATCGAACAACTCCACCAGTCTTTTGTAATCAGGATTTCTTGTCATTAATACTGATTTAAAAATTGGTAATACAGCAAAGTTATCAGAATGTTCGGCGATGTATTGATATCTAAACTCATCATAAGCTTCATTGGCTTTATCAAACACAATTTTGTCTGATTTCATATTGGCACTATCATTTAGAAAATTTGAATTTCTAAGATTTTCATTCGCATTATTAATATTTTCCTTTAATCGCTTTAATTCTTCATTATATTCATTATAGACCTTGTGACTTGAAGAACCTGAAAACTTACTATTTGCCAGTATTTTATTATCAATACTTAAGTTTAAGTTGCCATTTTCAAGCATTAATGGTAATCTTCCTGGAACGCCATTAACAGTTATATACATTAACTCAGGACTACCCAATTCACCTTGAAAAGAGAAGGATTCGTTCATTACCATTGAAGTGTCTATCGGGACCGGCGCACCTCTTTCATTTATTTCATTTAAATAAACTCTTACACCATTGAACACGCCTTTTGCCTCTCCATTAATCGTAAATCCGGTTGTTGGAGCATCCTTGCAACTAGTAATGCAAATAAGTACTAAAAGTGATAAAACAACATTTTTCATATCTAATTTTTTTAGTTGAGCAAATATAAAAAGTTAGAAAAATCAATACCAATAGATTTAGCATAATATTTAAATGAGAAATAGAAATAGACTAAATTTGCTGAAAAGTCTTTGTATGATTAATTCTGACACTATTGTTGCCTTAGCCACTGCATCCGGAAGCGGTGCTATTGCAGTCGTTAGACTTTCTGGACCAGAAGCCATCGTTATTGCAAATAAACATTTTAAGTCAAAGACTGGTTCCAAATTGCTTATCAATCAGAAAACACACACTATACATTTAGGTCAAGTTATTGATAATGATCGGATTATAGACGAAGTATTGATCTCTATTTTTAAAAATCCAAATTCATATACCGGAGAGAATGTTGTGGAAATTTCGTGTCATGGTTCACCTTATATTCAGCAAGAAATTATTCAGTTATTCTTGCGAGAAGGATGCCGTATGGCCAATCCAGGTGAGTTTACACTTAGAGCATTTTTGAATGGTAAGTTAGATTTAAGTCAAGCTGAAGCAGTTGCAGACCTTATCAATAGTGATAATGAAGCGTCGCATCAAATTGCAATGCAGCAAATGCGAGGTGGCTTTTCTTCTGAAATTGCAAAATTGCGAGAAGAGTTGATGAATTTTGCCTCGTTGATAGAATTAGAACTGGATTTTGCCGAAGAAGATGTAGAGTTTGCAGATAGAACACAGTTTAAAGAACTAATTGAGCGAATTACATTTGTGTTGAAACGATTAATTGACTCCTTTGCTCTTGGTAATGTAATTAAGAACGGAATTCCCGTGGCAATAGTAGGAGAACCAAACGTTGGCAAGTCTACATTGCTTAATGCCTTATTGAATGAAGAGCGAGCTATAGTATCTGAAATAGCAGGTACCACAAGAGATACAATCGAGGACGAAATATCCATTAGCGGAATAGGGTTTAGATTTATTGATACTGCTGGTATTCGAGATACAAAAGATGTTGTTGAAAGTATAGGTATTAAAAAGACATTTGAAAAAATCGATCAATCACAAGTGGTTATATTCTTGTTTGACGCTCAAAATAACATCGATAATTTGGATTCCGTTAGGGTAGAAATTGAAAAAATCCGAAATAAACATCCTCAAAAACCTCTACTGGTTATTGCCAATAAGATTGATACTTTAGACGATACACAGCTGGCTAAAATAAATACAACAATTGCAGAAGTTCTTCTTCTATCCGCAAAAACAGGGTTCGGCGTAGAGCAACTTACTAACTCTCTTCTAAGGCTTATAAATACAGGCGCATTACGCAATAATGAAACTATTGTAACCAACTCACGCCATTACGATGCTTTATTAAAGGCATTTGAAGAAATAAACAAGGTTAAATTTGGTATGGAATTAGGATTATCAAGTGATTTAATGGCTGTTGATATACGACAAGCATTGTTTTATTTTGGTGAAATAACAGGAGAGATCACAACAGACGATTTACTCGGAAATATCTTTGCTAATTTTTGTATCGGGAAGTAATATTACTTTACTTTATTTTACTTTTTTTAATTATTATTGATTATCAATAATTTAAGTTGTTATTGATTTACTTTTTCTTTATGTTTGTT
>CBFHYD010000085.1:0-6989 GCA_965659975.1 Winogradskyella sp.
TTTTCGGTTGATGTTGAGTCTTTGGTTTTTTCTTGTGCAGTTAGAGAAAATACAAACAATAAGACTCCAATTAGTGAAATTTTCTGTCGAGAAAATGACAGATTTTCGAATAAATAAGTTTTCATACGACTATAGCGTTTTATAATCGAATAAAAAGAGGCAATTATTCTTAGTTAATAATTGTTTTTAGTTTGATATAGTATAACAAACAATTTAAAATTCCTTAGCAGCATTACCTGCTCAGGTTCAATGGGTATGATCTCAGCCTTTTAAATAAAATCTCATAATCTTATTGTAAAGCACCCCTTTTTGAGAACGGCGCAAAGATATAACTGATTTACCAATATAGTTTATGGTTTTATTATTTTTTTTAATCAATTGAAGGCGGCTTGCGATTTGCCTTTTTCTCGGAATTACGTCGCTTATTTTTTAATCGCTTTTGCTTTACGGCTTTGGGTATTTTTGTAGGGATACGCTCTTTTTCCTCAATTAAACTCTTCTTTAATTCTTCTATAAATCGCTCTGTAACTGTTTTTTTATTACGAAGTTGACTTCGCGTTTCGTCACAACTTAATATCAATACACCTTTACTGTTTATTCGGCTAGTAAAGTATAATTGGATTTTCTCTTTGTCTTCTTCATACAAAAACTCAGAATTGATTAAATCCCAGTACAATTGAACCTTAGTTGCGACCTTATTCACATTCTGTCCACCACTACCCGAGCTTCTAACTGCCTTATATTTTACTTCTTTTAGTAATTCTGAAAAGTCCATCTCAATTAAGTTGATGTGATGGTTTTAATAGATCGTTTACTGTTTTTACCGGATTGAAGGTCATTATAGGAACTTCTACAAATATGGTATTCCAATATGCCATACTTCCATTCCATAATCCAGGTAACTCTAATGCTTTGACGTCTCTTCCTACTTTAGTTTTCATTGTTATGAATCCTGAATTAGGATTTACAAATTCTTGAAGATCGAATACCTCACCTTTATAGTCTTTAATGGAACAAACGATATCCACAGGATTAAAATGCGTGGCCTCAGAAAGTATTCGCTTTTGTTGTTTATCCTTCTTATTGACTTGGGCAGATTCTACAATTTGTAAGGACAATTTACCCATGTCATCCTTCACCCAAAATGGTCCGCCGCCAGGTTCACCTTCATTCTTAACCATTCCGCAAACTCTAATTGGTCTGTTAAGTGCTTCCAACAAATACTCGATCTTATATTTATGAGAATATTTCTCAAACTCTTCTGATATAAAATAGTTGAGTTCTTTTCTTAAGAATTGTACAATAGTATTAAGATCTATTTCAGATAGTGTATCATTTTTCAATTTGGTAATAAAATCGAAAACTTTTGTTTGAGTTTTAATCAATAATCCAGCTAAAACTTTCTTGTAGTTTGCAACTTCCGACTTATAATGCTTCACAACAACATTGTCGATGTTATTTATAAATATTAAATCGGCATCAATAGCATTCAAGCTCTTAAGTAGAGCACCATGACCAGAAGGTCTAAAATACAAACTCCCATCTTCATTTCTAAAAGGTTCGTTTTTTAGATTTAAAGCTATTGTATCTGTAGATTGATGTTGGTATGAAAAAGAAATATCGTATTGAAATCCTGTTTTCTCTTCTAAACGCTTTTCTATACGCTTAAACTCCTTCGTAAATCTATCTTTATGTTTTTCTGAAATTGTGAAATGTAACTTAATTGGATTCTTATTTGACCCAAAAAACGCCATATCATAAAGGTGTTCTTCGAATGCTGTAGAAATATCATTATTATACTTATGGAAAGGAAACAACCCTTTAGGATAACCGCCATAATTTAGTTGATCTTCTTCCAACATTGCTTTTACAAATGCTAAGGCCTTCTCATTAGGATTTAAGTTTTGGTAATCAACTCCATTTTCCTCTAATTCCTTGAGTACTGCGTCGTAAAAAGGGAACTTTTCTAACGCTATTAGAAAAAGAGGTAAATCTCTCAAAGCGCTTCGATTAATGAATGCATTTAGAGACTGAATAATTGGATTGTAATCCTTTAAAAAATCAAATAAAAACTTGAACATTCGAGTCGCAGCTCCGGATGCAGGCACAAATTTTATAACGGACAGCTTTTCTTTTTCAGAGTCGAAAAATTTTATCAGGTTATCAATATCCAAATAGGAAAGTGCAATTATTCCATCATTTATAGTCGCTGCTGAGTGCACATTTGCAAATTTGATACCTTGTTTAAATTGCTCAACTTGCTTTTTAACCTCGTTAACTGATAGGCCGTGGTTTTCTATTTGTTGTATGTCTTTATCTGTAAAATTCACGAGTTGAATTTAGTATTTTATCAATTAGGGAAACAGCCTTTTGTAGACGCGTTTCTTGATTTCCTTGTAGTAAAACAAATATTCTATTATTCTCTTCTAACGCCATTTCAAAAGCTCTAAACAATTCTTGACGCTCGTTTGGTTTATCTCTTAGATCATCTGCTTCCCAAGGCGTATCAATATAAGTCAAAAAATATAAGTCATACTGATTTTTAAGCGCATATTTATTCAGCAATGGATCACAAAAACCTTGATAATAGACCTCACTATAGACCTTGGTCTCTAATAGATCTGTATCACAAAATAGAATCTTATTAGCTTTTCTGGCGTATTTGTTTTCCAATTCCATTTGACCAATAGCAATAGGTAATAAATCTTCTGGCTCACAGACTTTTTGGATTGTATCCCATTTTTTCTGAAGGTACTCACGAGCATACTCTGGCACCCAAAGTGTATTATAATGTTCAGCCAATTGTTTGCACAAGGTCGTTTTCCCAGAAGATTCTGGACCAAACAAGACTATTTTTACGCAGTCTGAAGGTTCTTGCTTAAGTAATATTTCCATGCCAGATAACCATATATGGCTATTATAGTAAAGCCTAAATATTGCAGACTTGTAAATGTTAAGCCTTTATATAGATACAAAGGTACTGATATGATATCTCCTATGATCCAGAAAATCCAATTTTCAATTTTTCGTCTTGCCATTAACCACATTCCAACAAAAAAGATTGCCGTCGTAACTGTATCAACATATGCAACCCAACCATTCCATTTATCAAATGCCTGATAAACAGCATACACGAAACCAAGAGTCAAAAAGAAAATCAAGAAACAAATCCTCTTCTCGGCTTTATTGGTATTTGATATTGGCGTTACATGGGTATCGTCAACTTTCTTTGTCCATATGTACCAGCCATAAACACTCATCATAAAATAATAGCCATTGATCATCATATCTCCCAAAAGTTCCCACTTCAGTAACAAGTAAACAAAAATAGCGGTGCTAATCATTCCTGTTGGAAAGACTAAAACTTTATTTTGTTTTGAGAACCATACCGATAAAAATCCAAAAACCACTGCAATGATTTCTAAAACAATATCTAAAGTTTGATAGTCTTTATATTGACCAAAAAGAAACTCAAAAATTTGGCTCATAATCGCTTCTATCAGTTTTTACAATTTTCATTTGCAGAACAGCAATATCTATACCATTAAAACTTCTTTTAATTTCGCGGCTTAAAAATGGCATCAAATCGTCATAATTGCCATAGATTTGGGTACTTAATGGATTTTCTAAAACTTTGAAGTCTGATGCTCTAAGCCTTTTGATAAATTTAATTATCGGTTTTTCATAATCATCTTGTAATGGCGATAATGTCAGTTCTACAGATATATTCATTGTTCTATTTTATTGAATTAAAGAAATTCTCATCATTCTCGAAAGCGGTACCAATAACTACAAGGTCAGCACCTGCATTATAAGCGTCGTCTAACTGTACCTTTGATCTAATACCGCCACCAACAATTAATGGGATTTTTAATTTCCTCTTTGTTTGTCTTTTTAGTTCCATGACGACCTCTTCTGTATTACTTTCTTCAACTTCACTGCCGCCAACAAATATGTAGTTAACATGAGTATTTTGAATTTGTTTTGATAAACTTGAAATAGATTCAATCTCGATTTTATCCGGATCGATTAAAACAGCCAACAGTTTTTCATTTTGTTCAGATAACCTGACTATATCTTGATAAATCGAAGTCATTCTGAAACCACATATGCACAAGTAAACCCTTCAAATTCTAAATAATTTGAAAGGTATCTGTACTTTTTATTGTTATAATCTATCCAGCAAACTGTCTCACCATCTTCGACCATGAATGGAATCACTAAAAAATGTTCTCTAAACAACATTCCTGGCGTGGAAAATAGCTTGTATAACGATTCCTTAATACCCCAAATTACAGTGAGCTTACGCACATAATCATCTGCACTTGAATCTAAATAATTAAACTCATAATCCACAAATTTTTTGGCTATGACTCCAATTTTATCACGCTGTTTTTCAATATCAATTCCAACTTCTTTATCACTTATAATCACACCAGAAAATGTAAAGCTATGTGTTATAGATATATGTTTTCCGTCTTTTAGATGTGGTTTGCCATTGGTGTCATAAAACAAATCTTGATCTGTATACCCAAATGATCTTAATATATGACGTACACTTAAAAATCCACGTTGATGGAGCTCACTTTTCATGCCTAAAACACGTTCTAAACTGTTAGGTTTTAAATCCAATGGCGTCATTAATTCCTCATAAGATTCTTCAATCTTCCAGATTTTAACATGAGTATGTGCGTTGACACTGATGGATTTATATAAAGGCATGTAGTTATTTTGATGTTATTGGTTATCTTTGCAGCGCCTTAGGCAGAAGTAACACTCTTGGTAAGCGAATTTACTACTTTAAGTAGAGTTGCCAAAGTGGTTCAAATTATAAAATATTAGAAAAAAAGAAATGAGTACAAAGACTATTCCTTACGTTCCTAACAAAGTAAAAGACATGTCGCTTGCGGCTTGGGGAAGAAAAGAGATTGAATTAGCCGAAGCAGAAATGCCAGGCTTAATGAGCCTTCGCGAAGAATATAAAGATGAGCAGCCATTAAAAGGTGCGCGTATCGCAGGGTGTTTGCACATGACAATTCAAACTGCTGTATTGATTGAAACATTACAAGCATTAGGTGCCGAAGTCACTTGGAGTTCATGTAATATTTTCTCAACACAAGATCAGGCTGCTGCTGCTATTGCAGATGCAGGAACTGCTGTGTATGCATGGAAAGATATGACAGAAGAGGAGTTTGATTGGTGTATAGAACAAACCTTATTCTTTGGAGAAGAGCGTCAGCCACTAAACATGATTTTAGATGATGGTGGTGATTTAACCAATATGGTATTAGATAAGTACCCAGAATTAGCTGCTGGAATCAAAGGGTTATCAGAAGAAACTACAACTGGTGTTCACCGTTTATATGAGCGTGTAAAGAATGGTACTTTACCGATGCCAGCAATAAATGTAAATGACTCGGTTACTAAGTCAAAGTTCGATAATAAGTACGGTTGTAAAGAATCTGCAGTAGATGCTATCCGTCGTGCAACAGATGTAATGTTAGCTGGTAAGCGTGTAACTGTTTGTGGTTATGGCGATGTTGGTAAAGGTACAGCTGCGTCATTTAAAGGTGCTGGATCAATTGTTACAGTCACTGAAATCGATCCAATTTGTGCGTTACAAGCTGCAATGGATGGTTTTGAAGTGAAAAAATTGGAAACTGTTGTTGGTAATTCTGATATCGTTATTACTACTACAGGTAATAAAGACATTGTAAGAGCTGAGCATTTCAGGGCAATGAAAGACAAGACTATCGTTTGTAACATTGGACATTTTGATAATGAGATACAAATGGCTTGGTTAAACGAAAATTATGGTGATACTAAAAACACTATAAAGCCACAAGTAGATAAGTATACAGTTGATGGTAAAGACATTATTGTTTTAGCCGAAGGTCGATTGGTAAACTTAGGTTGTGCAACAGGTCATCCAAGTTTCGTAATGAGTAACTCTTTTACAAATCAGACTTTAGCGCAAATAGAACTTTGGAATAATAGCGAAAACTATAACAACGAAGTGTATATGTTACCAAAACACTTAGATGAAAAAGTAGCAAAATTGCATCTTGAGAAAATCGGTGTTGAGTTAACAGAGCTAAAAGATTACCAAGCTGATTATATCGGTGTAACTGTAGCAGGCCCATACAAACCAAAACATTACAGATACTAATAAAAAGATGTCATCCTGTACTTGTTTCAGGATCTAAAATTCCAAATACTCAAGTTTGAGTGTTTGGAATTTTTTTTTCTAACTTGTTTTGATGAAAAAAAAGTAAGAAACTCTCAAATTATATTGCTGAATTTGAATCTTATATTCCGCAATTTGAAACCTCCAATACCATAGTATCTGAATCGACTATTGGTTGGCAAATAGATCACAGTTTGAAGGTTATTAACGGTATAATCGGAATTCTTAAGGGATCTAAAGACGAGGAAAACTCGAAACTTACTTTACTCGGACGGTTTTGCTTAACAACAAGTTATATTCCACGTGGCCGTGGCAAATCTCCTAAGCAAGTGCTGCCGCTAAAAGAAATTAAAAAAGTGGATTTGTCACAACAAATTGAGGTTGCTAAGCAATTGGTTAGTCAATTAGATGCTATCGATCCAAGAGTTACTTTTAAACATCCTTATTTTGGTGTTTTGAATAATAAATAAACTAAGAGATTTATTGAAATTCACAGCAAGCATCATCTCAAAATTATTAGAGATATTTTGAATGTGAAACAGAACTAAGACTGTCTATATTAATTAAAGTTATAAACCAAACCAGTACTACAGGCTGCACCTCTAAAGGCATTTTTCCCGGTAAACATATATGAAAAGTTTATATATACACCTATTTTATTTGAAATTGGTTTATAAACAGTCCCACCTTTTTTGTGATAATCGACTCCAAACTCTCTAAAATTCTGTAGTGGTGGAGTACCTAAATAATCAATACCACCAAAAGATTTTTGATAATTATAAAACAAATCATAGTACCATTT
>CBFHYD010000086.1:0-6976 GCA_965659975.1 Winogradskyella sp.
GCAAGATAGCTCCGAGGTTGCAAAACGCCCTTTAGAATGTTTGTTGTATTCTATCAAGGGAAATAATCTCAATATAACTACGCAATTTGAAGGATTGGAGAAGGCGCGCGAATGGGGTTTTAAAGTTCCTAAAGAGGCGAAGCTGGTTAATTCTATTGATGAGGTTTTGGACTTCGTAGAACATTGGGATAAAGAGCGTAGCAATTTGCCATATGAAATTGATGGCATTGTTATTAAGGTAAATAGCTTATTTCAACAAGAAGAATTAGGATTTACGGCCAAAGCACCACGTTGGGCAATGGCATATAAGTTTAAAGCAGAACAAGTATCTACCCGTCTAAATGAAATCACTTACCAAGTAGGTCGCACTGGAGCTATTACACCAGTTGCAAACTTAGAACCTGTTTTATTGGCTGGTACAATTGTAAAACGTGCGTCACTGCATAATGCGGACCAGATAGAAAAATTAGATATAAGAGTAGGAGATGAGGTTTTTGTCGAGAAAGGCGGTGAAATAATTCCGAAAATTATAGCTGTGGATTTAAGTAGACGCGCAGCTGGTTTATCTATTACAGAGTACATTTCATGCTGTCCAGAATGTGGCACTGAATTAATTAGACCAGAAGGTGAAGCCAAGCATTACTGTCCTAATTATAGTGGTTGTCCGCCTCAGGTCATTGGTCGTGTTCAACATTACATTTCGCGTAAAGCCATGGATATTGATGGTTTGGGTGGCGAAACAGTAGCGTTGTTGGTAGAGAATGGATTGATTAAGGACTATTCAGATTTATATGAGTTGAAGGTTGAAGATGTTATTCCTTTGGAACGTATGGCTCAAAAAAGTGCAGAAAACCTAATTAATGGAATAGAAGCATCAAAGCAAATTCCGTTTGAACGCGTTTTGTTTGCCTTAGGAATTAGATATGTTGGTGAAACTGTCGCTAAAAAGTTAGCTAAACATTATAAGTCTATTGATAATTTGATGGTAGCCTCACTATTAGACCTCACTTCGGTAGATGAAATTGGAGAACGAATTGCCGAGAGTGTTGTGGACTTCTTTTCTTCAGAAGAAAACTTGACAATAGTAAATAGGTTGCGAAACTTTGGTGTACAATTAGAAATTTCTGCAGAAAAATTAGCTAATCAAACAAATGTATTAGCGGGAAATACATTTGTGGTGTCTGGTGTTTTTGAGAAGGTTTCACGTACAGAACTCAAAAAATTAATTGAAGATAATGGTGGTAAAGTGGGTTCTTCAATTTCTTCGAAAACAAGTTATTTGGTTGCTGGAGATAAAATGGGACCTAGTAAACGTTCTAAAGCTGAGAATCTAAATATTCCTATTATTTCCGAAGACGATTTTCTAGAGATGATCTAAGTTTCATTTCTCTCAGATTCTAAAATTTTGTGCATTTTATCGATTAAATGCAATTTTATACGACGATATACATTTTTTATTGTATGTTTGGCCAAAGTTATTAGTTTATTATGATCGTTGATAGGATATTGAAAATACTCCTTGTACTATTGAGTATAGATTATATTTTTGCCGAAGTTACTAAGGAAATGCTTTTAGCTGATGTATTAAGTGCAGTGCTGCCAATTCTATTGACGGTTCTATATGTAAAGAATTACAGTGGTAGAAGACCTTATCTATTATACTTTTTTATAACATTTGCGCTTTCAAAACTTGTTGGTTTAACGTCTTATTTTACTGAATTATATGAAGGCGAAATTGACTATTGGTATTACATTGGAAATTCACTCTATTTGCTGGCCTATATATTCCTTATATTAAGGTGCATGATAACTTGGAATTTTAAAGACATTATCAAGCGTTTTTCTGTGACATTAATAATTCTAGCAGTTTTAGGTGTGTTTTGTGTAACACTAATCACGGAAACGGCTGAGAATCAATTGTCATTTGTGGAGTATTCTATGGAGTTCGTGTACAATGTCTTGGTAATGACATTGTTATCCGTCGCTTTGGTTAATTATATGTATTTGGATGATAAGAAAGCGATACTATTCTTTATTGGTGCAATGTTTATCTTTTTCTCAGAAATGCTTCAGCCCGCTTATTTCTATGTTGCTGAAATACCTCAAATTGCGGCAATTTATTCAGTCTTTTTAGTCTTGGCATTTACCTTTTTCTATTTGCAATCAAGACTCAAGCATCAAAACGTATCCTACACATATTTAGATCCTAAAATGTCTTAAGGAAACCGATTACACAATAATTGTACTGCCACTTGCTTTTTTCTCTTTGCCTTTCTCGAGGTAAAAATCTATTTGCCCTACATATAAGCCGTAGCAACCAACTTGATTAACTAATACATTTTCTCCTACACTATTTTTTTCAATGGTAGGTTTCTTTAAAAATGTATGTGTATGACCACCAATAATGAGGTCTATATTTTTGGTTTGTTTGGCCAATACAATGTCTGATACGGTATCAGGATTTTTTTTGTAGTAATAACCAAGATGCGATAAGCAGATGATTAAATCGCACTTTTCTTCTTCCTTTAGAATACGAGACATATCCTGGGCAATTTCAATTGGATTATTGTAAACGGTTTCTTTGTATAACTTTTTTGGAACCAATCCGTCTAATTCAATTCCTAATCCAAAAACTCCAATCTTAATTCCGTCTTTGACAAATATCTTATAGGGTTTTACATGTGTATCTAAAACGGTATTGGTAAAATCATAATTGGCTGAGACAAAATCAAATTCGGCATTTGGTAGTTGCGCATAAAATCCATCTATGCCATTGTCGAAATCGTGATTACCAATCGTAGCCAAATCGTATTTAAGCATGCTCATTAATTTGAGTTCTAATTCACCACCATAATAATTAAAATAGGGCGTGCCTTGAAAAATATCTCCAGCATCAAGAAGTAAGGTGTTAGGGTTAGTTTGTCTTATAGATTCAATTAAAGATGCTCTTCTTGCTACGCCACCTTTATTGGCATTACGGCCGTCATTAGGACCAAACGGATCGATATGGCTATGTACATCATTTGTATGAAGTATGGTTATTTTTTTTATCGCTTTGGACTCTATAGAAGATAAAGTTAGACCTCCTAAACCAATAAATGCTCCAGCCGTTGTAGTTTGTTGTATAAAGGTTCTTCTTTTCATTATAAAATGGTTTATAGTCTAATAAATCTATTATCAATAGTTGGTTTTAGGGTATCTATTTTTTTGAAATAATCAATGAGTAAGTTTCTGATTTTATAATCAATATTATATACTGTATCGTTCGATTTCAAAAAAGACATACGATCGCCTCCATTGTATAAATAATCACTGGTAGCTACATAATACGTACGATCCGTATCTATTTCGGTATCATTTATTCTGTATTTAGATAGGGAATAATCATTATTGAGCTCTATTTGCAAACCTGAAATAGGATGTGCACGTTTTGCCTTTGTCAAATAGTTAATCATTTCCTTAACTTGCTCAGCTTTCATAGGAGCTACAACAACTTCATTTTCAAAAGGCATAACTTGATAAGCAGTACGACTACTTATTGGTCCTTCAGATATTATAGAACGAATACCGCCATGATTAAGTAAAACGAAATCGATGTTTTTTCCAGTACGTTTTTTGAAGATAGGATTAGATAATTCCAATACGGCATCTGCCATGAAATTTCCAATAGCAGTATTTAGCTCACCATCTTTTTTTGAATAGGTCTCTTTTGCAATTGCTATAGTGCTGTCTAAATCTTTTGTGACCTTTTCTCTAAAAGGCTTAATAAAAGCTTCTACATCTGAATTTGTCACGAGACTATCACTAATAGAAATGCGTTTACCTTCTATTTTTGAAACGGAATAATCTTGTTGACAAGCTACTAAAGAAAGTAGACAAAAAATGAATGAAAAATGTTTGAAATTCATAATCAACTTATAAGATGAAAGTGTTAAAAGTGCACTTGGTTTTGCTACCTTTGTCTGAAGCATAAATATAGATGATTTTAAAAGTATTAAAGGAAAAATCTAATCAAAAGTTTGTTGAGCAAACGTTACTAAAACGTAAACCTCTTATTCTTAAAGAGAAGTTGAATTCTGTAGGTGTTCTTTTAAATCACTCTGAGTTTTGTAATTATAAAAAAATAGAGGAGTTATTATTAGAATTAGGTGTATCTAAGGAACATTATAAAATAGCTACCTATACAACGCCCAAGAATCCTGAGGTCGAAAAATTGAAACTTCCTTTTACGGTCAAGGATTTTGGTTGGAAAGGACAATTAAAGAATTCTGAACTTCAAGATTTTACAGAATTTAATTTTGATGTTTTAATCTGTTATTTTTTAGAAAATAATTCAGAATTGTCTCAAATTGCAGCAGTAAGCCAAGCTAATTTTAAAATCGGAGTTACGGATAAAGCGGAGCGACTTTTTGACCTCATAATCAATATGAAAAGTTTAGATTTTGATGTCTTTAGAACAGAATTAAAACGATATTTGAACATATTAAAAAAGCAATGATGAGTAAGTTTTTAGGTACAGGTGTAGCATTGATTACACCATTTAAAGAGGATTTAAACGTTGATTATGACGCTTTAACGCGGTTAGTTGAATACAACATTTCTAATGGAATAGAGTATTTGGTTATTAGTGGTACAACCGGAGAAAGCGCGACTATAACTGCAGATGAAAAGACGAAAATCACAGCACATATTATAAACATAAATAAAGGTAGAGTTCCATTGGTATTGGGTATCGGAGGAAATAATACAGCGTCAATTATAAATGAAATTGAGAATACAGACTTAACAAAAATTGATGCTTTGTTATCTGTCGCGCCTTACTATAGCAAACCAACTCAAGAAGGATTTTATCAGCATTTTAAGGCCGTAGCGGAAGCATCTCCAATCCCTGTAATTCTATATAACGTGCCTGGAAGAACTGCCAAGAATATGGAACCATCAACATCAATTCGTCTTGCTAATGACTTTGATAATGTTATTGCAATTAAAGAAGCAGGAAACAACATGTCTCAGTATTACGAGTTAATTAAGCATAAGCCAGAAGATTTTCATGTAATATCTGGTGATGATGATTTGGCGTTAGGTGTTGCATTAGCTGGAGGTTCGGGTGTGATCTCTGTAATTGGACAAGCTCTACCAGCAGAATTTTCCGAAATGATTCGTTTGGGTATCAAAGGCAAAGCAAAAGATGCTTATCGCATTCATTTTGAAGTTATGAATCTTATTAAACTCATTTTTTCTGAGAATAATCCTGCGGGAATCAAAGCAGTATTGCAAGGCTTAGAAATTAGTGAATCTGTTGTACGTTTGCCTTTAGTAGAAGCTACCAGTGGCCTTAAGATTGCTATCCAAGAAGAACTTCAAAGATTGGGTAAACGTTAAACTTACTATAAAGTAAATTCTTCATCCAATAAGCCCTTTATTTTAGCTGAAATATTTGTTTTTAAAATCCGTTTATATTGCGTAATTTTGCAAACTGTTTTAGTCATATGAAGAAAATAATTTACATATTTTTTGCTGTACTTTTTCTGAACTCTTGTAATGATTTTCAGAAGGTTATGAAATCCGAGGACATTGCCTTGAAATTTAAAACAGGCGAGGAGCTTTATAATGAAGGTAAGTATAAGAAAGCAAATAGACTTTTTGAGCAAATTGTACCGAAGTATCGTGGTAAACCACAAGCCGAAAAGTTAATGTACATGCACGCTATGTGCTTTTATAAATTAGAGGTCTATTATTTATCTGCGTATAGATTTGAGCAATTTGTGAGTTCATATCCACAGAGTGAAAAAGTAGAAGAAGCGGCATTCCTCTCAGCAAAAAGCTATTACGAAGAATCACCTATTTTTTCCAAGGATCAGCAAGAAACAATTAAGGCTATTGAGAAAATTCAATTGTTTGTAAATCAGTATCCAAACTCCGAATACTTAGCACAAGCTAATGAATTGGTTAAAGAATTAGATTATAAATTAGAGAAAAAGGCATTCGAAATTGCTAAACAGTACAATCTTATTTACGATTATAAAGCATCAATCAAGTCATTCAATAATTTCCTATTGAATTTTCCAGGATCATCATTAAGAGAAAATGCACTATATTGGAAATTTAATTCAGAATATAATTTGGCAGTTTTAAGTATTGAGTCCTTGAAACAGGAGCGTATCTCAATTGCACTGGCTGATTATAATTCATTAATAAAGGCTTATCCAGAAACCAAATTTTTGGACGAGGCTAATGCTTTGAAAGAAGAGTTAGAAAACTTAAAAAATAACGAGACAAAAAGTTAATCATTATAAAAATGGATTTAAAGAAAACAGACGCGCCTACTACGACGTTAACTTACAACAGAAATGAAATCGATGAGCCAACTGGAAATATCTATGAGGCGATTTCGGTTATTGCAAAGCGAGCTGAACAAATTAATACAGATATCAGACGTGAATTAGTTGATAAGCTTGAAGAATTTGCAACATATAATGATAGTTTAGAAGAAATCTTCGAAAACAAGGAGCAAATAGAAGTTTCTAAATTTTACGAAAGACTTCCAAAGCCACATGCTTTGGCTGTAAAAGAATGGTTAGAAGATAAAATCTACCATAGAAATACTGAGGAAGACTCTCAGGAATAAAACATTTAAATGTCTATTCTTAAAGACAAAAATATCTTATTAGGTGTCACTGGAGGCATTGCGGCCTACAAAACAGCACATCTGGTAAGACAATTCATAAAAGCAGGTGCCAATATTAAAGTAATAATGACACCTGCTTCTAAGGATTTTGTAACACCACTTACACTTTCCACACTCTCAAAAAATCCGGTCTATTCATCTTTTACCAATGAGGAAGATGAAAATGCAGTTTGGAATAACCATGTAGAATTAGGACTTTGGGTAGATTACTTTGTTATCGCGCCAGCTACGGCAAATACCATGTCTAAAATGGCAAATGGTACTTGCGACAATTTACTTCTAGCAACC
>CBFHYD010000087.1:0-6957 GCA_965659975.1 Winogradskyella sp.
GGCTACGAGAGTTTAACAGCAAAAGAAAAAGAATTTTTATTTAGGCAAGGAAAGTAACTATTGAAGAATTTAAAATTTTATGATAAGGTCCTCTTTTTACTCAATTCGTTGGTTGCCTTTTTATTGCTCTTAGCTTATATTCTTCCTAAAATTCCGCCAAAAACATTCTCCGTTCTTTCTGTATTAGCATTGGGAGTTCCGGTGTTATTATTATTGAATATTTTATTTTTCTTCTACTGGCTTTTTAAACTCAAGAAGCAGTTACTGTTACCACTTTTAGTATTGGTTATTGGTTTCAATTATTTGACATCGATTTACAAGTTTACGGGTTCTAAATCGGTAAACGATGATTCTAATTTCTCGATTATGACCTATAACGTTAGGTTATTCAATAAGTTTAATTGGTTACCAGAAGAAACTATTGATAAAGACATAAAAGCATTTGTTCAAAAAGAGAATCCGACAATTATCAGTTTACAGGAGTATCAGCCTAATGATAATTTTAAACTCAATAATTTTTACGAGCATACTTATGTCACGGGCAATAAGGTTAAAAGTGGACAAGCTATTTTTTCAAAATATCCCATTCTCAATTCTGGCGTTATAAAATTTCCTAAATCCTCCAATAGTGCAATCTATGTGGATGTGAAGCATGCTAACGACACCATTAGAATTTACAACCTTCATCTTCAATCTTCTAAGTTAAGTCCAAAAGTAAGTGACTTACAAAAGGAAAGTTCTGAGGCGTTAACCAGACGCATAGGTGAGGTGTTCAAAATTCAGCAAACACAAGCTGAATTGATTTTGAAACACCAACAGTTATCACCTTACAAAACGATTGTTACTGGAGATTTCAATAACACGGCTTATTCGTACGTGTATAAGCTTATTAAAGGTGAACTAAAGGATACGTTTGAGTATGCTGGCAACGGTTTTGGTCGGACATTCAATTTTAATATTGTACCATTACGTATAGATTTTATTTTAGCCGATGCTTCTTTTGAGATTAATGGTTTTAAAAACTTTGATGTAAAATACTCCGATCACTACCCAATTAAGGCCATACTTAAATAGACATCATTATACAATCTGCTGAATCGGCTATTATGTGGATTAATAATCCTATTCCAATAAGACGCGTTTTCTTAAAAAGTGCGAGAATTACGTATGCACCTATAGCATAATAGGAGTGCAAGAAATGAATGTTGATGCTACAACGATTTGGATCAAATATCGGTGCAGCTAATAGGTGATCTAAATCAATAATGATCCCTAAAAGCATTATTAAATATGCCTTTTTCCAATGACTTCTGAAAAATAAAAGCGCAACGGCCAACGGTCCTATAAAATGAATACCATAATGTATTAATGGCTGTAACATTTAATTATTTATAGAGAAAATTTCCGGTATTTGGACCTTCATTAAAAAGTAAATCCAAAATGCTCAAATTTGGTATGAATCCATGTTTTTGAGTAAAGACTTGTGTATACTCCTTAAAACTTAAATTAAGTGCAACTTTTGGATTAACCAAAAATCTGAAATCATCTTTAGAACCACCGATTACCATAAACACTGTTGTTGTCGTAATTGCTTTATTCAATTCCAATGCTTCGGAAAGAATTTCAAAGCATTTTAAATTTAGATCTAAGAGGAATTTAAATTTTGTTTCAAAGAGCGGTGTTAGATCATCGATATAAAACTCATAAAAAGGCGACATTCTATAGGCAGATTCTAAGGATTTTAAATGTTGTATCTGCCAATTGGAAGAATCTGAAATTTGTACATCCTTAGATTTTTGTCTGTTTTTCTGAGTATAATTCACTGGTACTGTTAATGCAAGTTTGCCATTAGCACCATATATTTCACAGCGATTTCTATAGGTTTGTTTCTGGTAATTGTCATTGACCTCAAATAATACAGACTCGGTTTTTAGTATTGCTCTAAAATGGGCAATATTTGGGAAATATGTTGGATGCAAGAGCATACCTAAAACTATCTATTTTGTGACTTTAGTTTCTTTTTCTTTTTTCTCCAACGATTAAAGAATGTGAAACCAAGAACCAGTACTATAAATGGTATTAAGTAGGATACGCGTTCACCTTCACCATTAACTGTTGTAAAAATACGATCCCAACGGAAACTTATACTTTTATTTTCATCCATCATGCCATCTAGGCTCATCCAAATAAACACAGGCTTTCCGATTACGTGGTCAAACGGAACAAAACCCCAAGCACGGCTATCGACAGAGTTATGTCTATTGTCTCCCATCATCCAGTAATAATCCTTTTCAAAAGTATATTCGGTTACAACTTTACCATCTAAAATAACCTCATTACCACGAGCGAATACCTTATGGCCTTCATATTCTTGAATAAGACGATCATAAATTGGTAAATTTTGAACGGTTAATTCTGTTGTGGTGCCAGTTTTTGGAATATAAAGTGGACCGAAGAAATCCACATTCCATGAGTAGTTTGGATCTCTTGGGAAGGTAGCTTTATATTCTCCTTTAGGTGTAATGTTTTTTGTTACAGAAAGTACTTCAGGATGATTTTTGAAGGCTTCGATTGCCTTGTCTGAAGCTGCATTGATGCGGTATACATTCTTTTCTGCATTTTGAAATTGACCAATCCCATCGTCAATATCAGAGCGATCTAAAGCAGCTAAAATGCGATTAATTTCTGCCTGCGTCTCAATAGGTTTTTTAAGAGTTACATCGTAGGAAAATTGTAGTTGTGCTCGATCTGGTAATTCATTCTTTTTGCCATTGATATAGACGTATCCTTCTTTTATTTCAAGAGTGTCACCAGGAATGGCCACGCAACGTTTTACCAAATTGGTTTTTTTATCTATTGGTTTATAGTAGTTACGATCTGGTGTGAAAACGTCCATATCGCGCAACGTATCTGCAGGTTGCCCGAAGACGACGTAATCGTTATTCTTAATACTTTCAAAACCAGGAAATCTAAAATATGGTAGTTGTAATTTATTCTGCCACGCTGTCTTACGCTTTTCAAAATTATCGTTGTAGAGGTAAGACTTTTTCTTTATTACAGGTATGGTATCATGTACCATTGGTGCACCAATAGTTGTCATTGGAGCTCTTGCACCGTAATGCAACTTACTAACGACTAAGAAGTCACCAATCAAAAGTGATTTTTCTAATGAAGACGAAGGAATTACAAAAGGCTGAAAAAAGTAAGTATGTACGATGGTTGCGGCTACGATAGCAAATAGGATAGAGGTAATCCATTCACCAGCATTTGTTTTCGGTTTAAGTCTTCTGTTTTCAACGAAGCTGACATCAGCTGCATAATTGAGGTAATACAAATAAAACCCGAGTGTGATAATACAAAGCAGCGCATCTAATTTCGAGTCTTTACCAAATGCTCTTGCTGTTTCTACCCAAACCGCTGGTATCATGATTAGGTTTACAATTGGTAAAAACATCAAAATAATCCACCACCAAGGTCTGGAAATGATCTTCATTAAAATTACAGCATTGTATACAGGTATAAAAGCTTCCCAAGCTTGGCGTCCAGCTTTAGTGTATAATTTCCATGTACCAATTCCATGAACGACTTGTATTATTAAGAAAAAAATCAACCACTCTGTCCAGGTCATATTCTATTTTTGTTTTGTGTAGTGTTTATACAAAAATGTTAACTTTTGTTTCAAAGGCTTTGCAAATTAACCAATATTTAAGACGTTTTTCATACTGAAGACGCCTTTTTTATCGCAAATCCATTCCGCAGCTATAATTGCACCAAGTGCAAATCCTTCTCGACTGTGTGCTGTGTGTTTTATTTCAATGGTGTCAACTTCTGATGTATAATTAATAGTGTGCGTCCCTGGAACTTTTTCTATGCGTTTAGCTTCAATTTTAATGTCATTATCCGAAGCATCATCCATGGTCCAATTTTTGTAGTTGGAATTTTTAATAATATCCTCAGCCAATGAAATTGCTGTACCGCTTGGTGCATCAAGCTTTTGTGTGTGATGAATTTCTTCAATATTGAGATTGTAATCTGGATAATTTGCAATTAAGTCAGCTAATTTGCGATTGACTTCAAAAAAGATATTTACACCCAAACTAAAATTAGAAGCGTACAGAAAAGCGCCATTGTTATTATTGCAGTATTCCACTATATCATCATAGGCATCGAGCCAACCTGTTGTACCAGAAATAATAGGCACATTAGCATCAATAGCTGCTTTTATATTCTTGGTTGCCGTAGAAGGTAAACTAAAATCAATGGCAACATCGGTATTACTAAAATCTAAAGGATTGTTGTCACCATTAATTATTTGAGAGATGCTATGACCACGATTTATGGCCAATCGTTCTATGGTTTGTCCCATTTTTCCGTAGCCAAGTAGAGCTATTCGCATAGTAAAATATTTAAAACTTAAAATTGACAGTTACTCCTACATCCGAGGAGTTCTCCATTGGGTTATACTGAAAATGCGGACGCATTGCTAAATTCTCATCAACATTGAACTGCAATAAGTGCGCATCCACGTTAGCATCAATAATATTTAGAGCGTATATACCGATGGTTATGAGCATTGCTAAGTCTCGATTACGCCTAAATTGTCGTTGCGCTCTAATTAATCCATCATCCGATATAATCGGCGTGGCACCATTCCCGAAAAATTCATCATCTGTAAAACCAGCCAATCTGCGTTTAAATGCGTCACGATATCGATTGTATTGTCTATTGTTAAAGTCATAAACTAAAATACCACCCGTAATACCGCCAACCACAATAGGAATTTTCCAATATTTTTTATTGTAGGCTTGTCCTAAACCAGGAAGAATTGCTGAGTAAAACGCCGCTTTTGATGGACGTAAGGGATCTATGACTCGTTTTTCTGTGAGTGCTTGTTCTACTTTTAGCTCATCAATTGTAGTACTAATGGTGCTACCTTTTTTGGTTTGTGAGAATACGGTTACCGAAAAGAATATAAAGAGAAATACGACTGAATTGAGCCTACTTAGCACGCTTTACAAGTTTAATAATACGATTAAAATCTTCTTCAGAATGAAAAGGAATTGAAATCTTTCCACTGCCATTCTTGGCTACTTTAACGTCTATTTTATGTCCAAAGTATTCGCTAAAATCTTTTATACCTTTTTTAACGGCTTTAGGAATTTCAATAGCATCGGTTTTGTCATTTCCGGTTGAAGGATTATTGAGATTTTTTACCAAAGCCTCAGTTGCTCTTACGGACAATTTATTCTGAATAATTTTCTCATAAACCTCTAACTGATCAATCTGATTTTCGATGTTAATCATTGCACGACCATGACCCATAGTAATAAATCCATCGCGCATGCCTGTTTGTATAATTGGATCAAGTTTTAAAAGACGTAAATAATTAGAAATCGTAGAACGCTTTTTACCAACACGTTCACTCATTTGCTCTTGGGTGAGTTTTATTTCATCAATTAAGCGTTGATATGACAGTGCTATTTCAATAGGATCCAAATCATGGCGTTGAATATTTTCAACTAAAGCCATTTCTAAGGATTCCTGATCATTTGCAATTCTTATATATGCCGGAATAGTCGTGCTTCCAATCAGTTTAGACGCTCTAAAACGACGTTCACCAGAAATTAATTGATATTTATTAAAAGCTAACTTACGAACTGTAATTGGCTGTATAACACCCAATTCACGTATGGATGATGCTAATTCACGAAGTGTTTCTTCATTGAAATTTGTACGTGGCTGAAAAGGGTTAAGCTCAATATCTTCAATATCTAACTCTACAATATTACCAACAACTTTATCGGCATTCTTATCTGAAGCAGAATTTATATCATTCTCTGGATCTTTCAATAAAGCAGAAAGTCCACGTCCTAAAGCTTGTTTCTTTGTTGCCTTCGCCATTATAAATTCTTTTTAATAATTTCTTTTGCCAAGTTAAGATAATTTGCAGCACCACGGCTACTTACATCATAATTGATAATGCTTTCTCCATAACTTGGTGCCTCACTAAGCCTAACATTTCTTTGAATAATCGTGTCAAACACCATTTCGCTAAAGTGTTTTTGTACTTCTTCTACAACTTGATTTGATAAACGTAAGCGCGAATCGAACATAGTTAGTAACATACCTTCGATATCCAGATTTTCGTTGTGGATTTTTTGAACACTTTTAATGGTATTCAATAATTTCCCTAAACCTTCAAGTGCAAAATATTCGCACTGAATAGGAATAATTACAGCATCAGCAGCAGTTAAGGCGTTTAATGTCAATAATCCTAATGATGGTGCACAATCTATTATGATATAGTCATAATCATTTTTAACCTCGGCCACAGCTTTCTTGAGCATATACTCACGTTCATTCTTATCGACCAACTCAATTTCAATAGCTACTAAATCTATATGAGCTGGTATAATATCTACATTAGGTGCATTTGCTTTTATTATGGCATCTTGTGCTTTTGCGGTATGCTCTAATACTTGGTAAGTACCAACTTCAACAGCATCTACATCAATCCCTAATCCCGAGCTTGCGTTCGCCTGTGGATCGGCATCAATTAAGAGTACTTTTTTCTCCAAGACTCCCAAAGAGGCGGCTAAGTTTACTGAGGTTGTTGTTTTTCCAACTCCACCTTTTTGGTTTGCTATGGCAATGATTTTACCCATAAAATGATTTGGTTATATAAGGGTTTAAAAATACAATTATTTATGGGTTTTAAAAATGGAAGTTGTTAACACTATCAGAGTTTTTTCAAAAGGAAAATAGGCTATTCTTTTATTTTTTTGTTTGATTATTGGTTACTTTATTTATTATAAATTTAGGTCGTGAAAATAATAGTCTTTTATATATCCATTAGTGTGAGTCTTTTATTTCAAAACAACTGTTTTCAAGGTAGGTTATAAAAGTAGATTTTACGTTCTTGGTAAAATTTTTATCATCATGTACTAATTGATTGTT
>CBFHYD010000088.1:0-6926 GCA_965659975.1 Winogradskyella sp.
TTCAAACGCTTTGTTATAAAGTGAGTTATCTTCGTTTATAGCAACTGCAAAAGCAGGCTCAATAGGTATAAACATCAATACAAAGTCTGGAGATTCTATATCGTAGAGATCTTGATAATTTTTTGCTGATAACTGATCGACATGCTTTTTGATTGAGTTTACGTGTGACTTTAAATAAGAAAGTTTTTCATCATCGTCTGCATTGACCATGCGCTCGTAATCTACCAATGAAACTTTAGAGTCAATTATCATTTTTTTAGAATCTGGAAGATGAAGCACAACATCTGGCATTACTCGGCTACCATCTTCTCTTTGAAAACTTTGTTGCACAAAATATTCACGATCTTTTTCTAATCCTGATTTTTCTAAGACGCGCTCTAAAACCAATTCGCCCCAATTACCTTGCATTTTACTATCGCCTTTTAAGGCTTTAGTAAGGTTCTCAGCTTCTTTGGTCATTTGCTGATTGAGATCTTTTAATCCCAGTAATTGCTCTTTTAAAGCAGAATGCATGGATATACTCTCCTTTTGAGAGTCTTCAACTTTTTTCTCAAAGGTTTTTATTTTTTCTTCCAGTGGATTAAGAATATTCTTAATGTTTTCTTTATTCTGAAGGGTAAATTTTTCAGACTTCTCATCTAGTATTTTAGAAGCCATGAGTTCAAAATCTTTCTGTAACTGTTCTTGTTGTTTTGCTAATTCTTCGTCACGTTTTAGATTTTGCTGTTGAAGATTTTCGAACTCTGTATTCTTTCTTGACAGTTCTGAATTTAAAAATTCTTTTTCTCGTCTTATTTCCTCACGTTCAGTTTCAATTTTTTCAATAGTTGACTTTAATTCTGAAATTGAATTATTAAGTTGAAATTGTCGTTCTTCTGACGTGCTTTGGTCACTTTTATGCTTTAGTTGTGTAAATTTAAGTCCTATAAAAGCACCAATTCCGGCAGATACAAGTATTGAGATAAAAAGTATTATCGAGTCGTTCATTGAGTTAAAGTGAATTTACTCAAAGATACATTTTTAGCTTAATAAATTCTGGCTTATTTTTTCACTTTAAAGCTTCCGCTTAAAGCATCAAAGGTGATCATGTCTTTAGGGAAAAGTTCTTCAAAACTACCTTTCTCGATGAGGTTGCATGGTTCGTCTGCAATTACGTTTTCGTCATGCATCACAATCATACTATCACAAAGTTGAATGCCAAGGTTTATTTCATGAGATGAAAATAGAATGGTCTTGTCAGTTTCTTCAGTAAGTCGTTTTAAAAGTTTTAGAATAAAAGCTTTATGGTACATATCGAGATGCGTAGTAGGCTCATCGAGAATGATTAAATCTGTGTCTTGAGTCAAGGCACGAGCTATCATTACTTTTTGAAGCTGCCCATCACTTAATTCATAGCAACGTCTCTCAGCAAATTCTTCTATGCCTATTAGAGAAATGGCCTCATTAATTTTGGTTATATCTGTTTCTGAAAGATTTCCAACCCAATTGGTGTAAGGATGTCGACCTAAAGCAATTAACTCAAATACAGAAAGATTCTTGGAGGCTAATGGTTCAGTCAATACGATACTTAATTGCTTCGCCAAGTTCATATTTGAAATTGCTGAAAGATCAGTGCCATTTAATAAAATTCGACCAGATAATTGAGGTTGTACTTTTATTAACGTTCGCAATAATGTGGATTTACCAATCCCATTAGCACCAACCAATCCTATAAGTTGGCCACTATTAAGTTCAAAATTAATATCAGAAGCGATAATCGTTTCTCTCTTCTTGGTTTTATATCCGATGCAAAGATCTTGAGCTTTTAAAATAATATGTTGGTTCTTGTCTTTCAATCTAACTATTCTAAAACATCATTTTACGTTGCCTAACCAATAGCCAAATAACAACTGGTGCACCAATAAGAGCTGTAATTGCATTTATAGGCAAGGTGAATTCACTAAAAGGAACTTGAGCTATACTATCACAAATTAGCATGATAATTGCGCCATAAAAACAAACAGCAGGCAAAAGTATATTATGATTCGTTGTCTTAAACACTTGTCTTGTTAAATGCGGTATGGCCAATCCAATAAAGGCAATTGGACCGGCAAAAGCAGTCACGGATCCAGCAAGTAAGCTGGTTGCCAAAATAATTATTAGACGACTTCTTTTAATATTTAAACCTAAGCTCTTAGCATAGTTTTCTCCGAGGAGCAAACTGTTAAGCGCCTTTATGGAAATAATACTTAGAAATATACCTATTACATATATTATAGTAAACACCAATAATTCGTCCCAGCTTAAGTTGCTTAAACTACCAAATCCCCAAAATATATATTGCTGTAGTTGTTCTGCAGAACTAAAATAGGAGAGGACACTTACAACAGCAGCGGTAACACTACCGAACATTAAACCTATAATTAGTATGGCCATTGTGTCTCTCACCTTATGAGAAACGGATACCACGGCTAATAAAACCAAAAAGCTTCCTAAACTCGATGCAAGTACGATACTCCATTTACCTATTAAGATTCCAGACAACACACCACCAAAAAGACCTGACCCTAAAATGATTAAAGCAACTCCAAGACTCGCACCTGAGGATATTCCTAAAACAAAAGGTCCAGCAAGTGGATTTCTAAAAAGGGTTTGCATTAATAATCCTGAAATTCCCAAGCCAGAACCTACCATTACGGCAGTTATAGCTTTGGGTAACCTAAATTCTGATATGATTACCTGCCAAGTTTCATTGTCGCTAAATCCAAATAAACTCATGCAAACATCTGTTATTGGGATGGCGACTGAACCTAAACTTATGTTTGTGAAAAAACATAAGATCAAAATGATAATCAATCCTACAAATGAAAGGCGATATGTCTTTGTAGGATTACTCAAGCGCTTTAAAGAAATAAGGTGTGTAATCTTTTAATAATTCGGGATGCGCAATTTTTATAAGATCTTTTAAAATCAAATCAGGTCTCGCTGCACCTAATTCGTAATATAAAACACCACCAGTTTCACCTACTGTATTTGAAAAGGAATAAACTTGTTTGTTTTTGAAAGCGTCAAAATTGGTGTACAAAGTATTACTTTCTTCGAGCTGATTAAGACTTCTGTAGTAGGATGGACTCATCCATAAATCAGCCGTTTTTGCTTTCTCCAATACCGTTTCAATACTTAAGTAAAGGCTACCATTGCCATATGTGTCTTGCCATAAATAATTTGTGTTGGCGTCTTTAAGAAACTGGGCTTCTGGGCTTTTTCCATTTGGTAGGTGCCAAACATCTTTTGTCATTGCACCACTAAGTACCGTTGGTTTTGATTTAGCATTTTTAGCTATGGCTTTGGCCTCGAGATAACTACTTTCAATAAGCTTAAATATAGAATCGGCTTCTCTTTGCTTATCAAATAAAACACCAAAAAATTTGATCCATTCGGCTTTCCCTAATGCCGATTCTTCTACCCAACCTCCATGATATAGCACTGGGATATTCGCTTTTTTGATGGTCTCAAATGTTTTATTCACACCATCTACACCAAATCCAACTACAATATCAGGGTTTAACTCCAAAAGCACCTCAGTATTTATACCTTCATTGTTGCCTAATTCTTTTATTTTACCATTATTAATAAGCGTACGCGTCTTTTCTGAAGAAATATAATCTGTACCTGGGAAACCTACTAATTTCTGTTCTACACCTAAAAGTTCTAATGATGGAATATGAGTCGTAGAGGTGACCACGATTTTATTAATGTTCGATTTTATTATTCCATCAAACACATTTGCTTTAAAATCTACTTTAGCGTTTGAGTTTTCAACAGCAAACCGATATGTTTTTTCCGCATTTGGCCAAGGTTTGGTTATGGTGATAACTTTGTAATCATCGTATTCTGAAACAGAAAATCCTTTCGCATACTTCAATGAATAAATATTGGGTTGAGAAGTTTGCTTAGTTTCAACCTCATTAGAATTTTTACACGAAATAAAAAGAAATAATACAAAGATGTAAAGGGTAGCTCTCATTTGCGTTTAACATTACGAATCCAAAGCTAACAATTATTTCAGTTTTATGATTTTAGAACTTATAATTTATCGTAGTTTTGCGGCAAAATCTGGTTCAAGTTGGTGTAACCATCTTGATTAAAAGGGAATTAGGTGAAAGACCTAAGCTGTTCCCGCAACTGTAAGCTATAAAGCTTGTTATTAACTTCAATGTCACTGTTCTCAAAAAGAATGGGAAGACCAATAGCAAGACGCGAGCCAGGAGACCTGCCAATTTCAACATAGAAGTATAACTTTCGGGATAAAAGTTAGCGTAGGATAATCCATGCGATTCTCGATTTATTAAAATTTTAAATGAAAAATCTTAATGGTTTTTGCATACTTTTATTAGGTGTGCTAGGTACTAATTTTAATTATGCACAACAAGATTCAACAAAAGTTGAACAATTAGATGAAGTTGTTATTTCCGATTCTCGTTTTGCGCTAAAACGTGAAAATTCAGGTAAAACAGTAGTTAAAATTACACGACAGGAAATTGAGCGTAATCAAGGCAGAACCTTGACTCAGCTTATTAATACCAAAAGTGGATTTGAGATTAATGGATCGCGAAGTGTTGCTGGACAAAATATCAGTTCTTTTGTGCGTGGTGGGAACAATCGCCAAGTATTAGTGTTAATTGATGGTGTTCAGGTCAATGATCCTTCTTTAGTAAATAACGAATTTGATTTACGTCTTTTAGATCTTAATAATATCGAATCAATAGAGATTCTTAAAGGAGCGGCAAGTACACTTTATGGTAACTCGGCAGCAACTGCGGTAATAAATATTAAGACAAGAAAAGCTTCTGATAAAGTGATTAGTGCGAATCTAACTACGGTTATTGGCACCAATCAATCTCAGGAGAACGACAATTATAGATTTGAATCTTTTACTAATAACGCCAATCTAAGTGGTAGTTTAGACAAGTTATCTTATGTGGCTAATTTGGGAATTCAATCTACAGATGGTTTATCAGCGGCATTTTCAAATAATCCTGAATCGGATCCATTTTATAGGCTTAATTTAAATCTCAAGTTAGGATACGAGTTTTCAGAGAGTTTTGAGTTAACTGCGTATAGTAGTTATGATAATTTTAGAACTGATATTGATGGATTTCCTCCATCAAACTTCACCTTTGCTGATACAGATGATCAGTTTACTTCTAAGCAACGTCGTGTTGGAATATCACCAAAATTCACTTACAAGAATGGTAGTGCCCAAATAAATGCTGCATTTACTTCAATTGATAGAGAATCAATCTCTGCTTTTGGGACTGTTAATGAAGCAGATAGTTTTATTTTAGATGCATTCAATAAGTATATATTCAATAATAATATATATACTATCGTAGGTATTAATTACGGAGATTTCAGCACTGTTTTTACGGATGAAGAGAGATTTAATATTATAGATCCTTACTTAAATGTATTGTATGTCAGCGATTTTGGCCTGACATTTACCGCCGGAGGACGATTTAACAATCATAGTGACTATGGCTCTCAGTTTGTTTACAACCTTAACCTAAGTTATAATTTTGATGTAAATGATGGTTATTTAAAGTTCTTTGGTTCCTATGCAACGTCTTTTATTGCGCCTAATTTGTCACAGTTATTTGGGTTCTTTGGTCCAAATCCAAATTTAGAGCCTGAAGAAAACAGAACAATAGAAGGTGGTGTGGAATACAATACTAAAAATGGTTTTAGATTAAGTACAGTTTACTTTAACCGTGATGAACAAAACACTATCATTTTTGGTATGAATGGATACGAGAATGCTCCAGGTGACGCTACTATACAAGGAATTGAGGTTGAGACTGAAGTTGATTTAATTGAAGACTTATCAATAGATGCTAATTATTCTTTTACTGAATTAAAAGATGGAACGCGTGTAAGATTACCAAAGCACAGAGCAAATGCATCCTTAGGTTATGATTTTTCTCCTAAAACTTTTGCTTCCTTGGAAGCACAATATGTTGGAGAAAGAGAAGATACTGACTTCGCAACTTTTACCAATATAGATTTGGATGCTTATGCTTTATTAAATCTCTATGTAAGTCATAAATTATTTAAGAGTAATAGGCTTAAGTTGTTCGCAAGTATTAATAACCTTTTAAACGAAGATTATTTTGAGATATTAGGTTACACAACTCAGGGTAGAAACGTCAGTTTAGGACTAAATTTGAGCTTTTAGCCCAATTACTTGTTAAATATTGATTATTAATTGATCTCAAATAGTTTTTGTAAGAAAAATTTCATATCATTGTAGGAAGTGTCTTACTAATTAGAACCTGAATTACAAAATGAATCATAGTTTGTCAAAAATGATGTGTTTGGATATATATTTATCTTCTTTGTCTGAGGATGAATATCGTGCAGTAGAAGCAGATTTAGAATCTGAAGTTTTACAGACTCCACTATTGAGTTGGGATATATTCAGTCAAAGTAGTGCGGAACGTTTAGCAGAACTCCAAGTAGAGCAAGATAAATTTCAGATCAAAGCATTCGCCTCAAAATATAATTGGGATAATAATATCGATACTCTTTTTGCTGGAGACAAATATGAAGCAATCATTGTCACTGATGAGAAACAAAGAATTCTTTGGGTAAACAAGGGCTTTTCAGAAATGACAGGTTATGCAAAATCTGAGGCTTTAAAGAATACACCACGTTTCTTGCAAGGACAGAAAACTTCTGAGGAAAAAAGAGCAACTATAAGAAAGAAATTAAGTACAAACTTACCTTTTAAAGAGATTATTATTAATCATAAAAAAGATGGAACTCCTTATAAGTGTGAAGTAAGAATATTCCCATTACATTCAGGAGAGAACAATACTCATTACATAGCACTTGAGCGCCAAGTGAGTTAAATTGAGTTATTAGATATAAAAAAACCGCCTTCAAGG
>CBFHYD010000089.1:0-6923 GCA_965659975.1 Winogradskyella sp.
GCGCACTTTTTTTATTCTCGACCTCTACTTCTAGTTTTGTATCGACATCCTCTGTAGCTTCTGTCGAGTCAGATTCTTTTGTTTTTAGATCTTCCATAAGTTCTTTTCCTTTCTCAACTGCATCGCCTACCATGTCACTTATAGTATTGCTCTTCTCTTCAATAACTGCTGTCGATTTTATTACATAAGTTGCTAGATATGTACCTATTAATGTTCCTACAGCAAAAGAAGAAAAGGACGAAATACCGTTATAGCTTGAAAACACAGCAATTGGCGTTAGAAACTCAACAATTAGGGCGGCAACTAACACTAAACTAATTACAAATATTAGTTAAGAAAGTTAGAGTAATGTTACAGCTATGCCAAATTTTAGCATAAAAATATGTAGGAAAAAAGTTATATTGGTCTCTTTAATTCCAAATCTTTAAGGACTATGAAAATAAAATTACTTGCGCTAATTGCAATTTTTACCTTAGATGCCAATTCACAAACTGGTTTAGCACCACTAAAAATTGGTGATGAAATTGATGTCAACCATTCGTCTAATACGGACTATAATTCAGATATTTCTGGAATTGTTTATACAAAGGAATTTCGAAATACAGGATCCAGTTATGTAAAAGTATATCTCGAAAATTTTGATCTCAACGATGGTGATTTTGTAAAGATATATAGTGCTAATAATAATCAAGAAGTTATTTACACTGGCTCGGGGAAAATCATAAACAATAATGATGAAAGAATAGATCAATTTTGGTCACTTACGATTTGGGATCAACACATTGTAGTAGAGTTACATAGTCAAAACGGAAGTAGTGGACACTACGGATTTGATATTTCAAAGGTTGCCTACGGATATCCAATGAATAAAGTTACTGGTGCATTCGAAAGCTCCATACCGCAACAAGAAGCGGTTTGTGGAGTTGATGATAAAGAACAAATTGCATGTTACGAAGGTACAGAAATGGCTCGTAAAGCTGAGGCCGTTTGTAGACTCTTAATTGGAGGAAGTGGACTTTGCACAGGATGGCTTCTTGGAACCGAAGGACATGTTATGACCAATAACCACTGTATTGGTAGTGCAGCTGAAGCAGTAAATGTAGATTTTCTATTTAACTACCAAAACACTGACTGTAATGGATTATTTCCTGATACCTCAGATTTAGTTGCTTCATCTGCGACATTTATAATGACGAGTAGCCCGTTAGATTTTACCTTAGTTGAACTACCTGTTAATCCTACAGATACATATGGTTATTTAAGCTTGTCATCTCAAGCAGTTACTTCAGGTGAGCGTATTTACCATCCGCAACATCCAGGAGGTCGTAGAAAAGAAATCGCTGTTACAACAGACACTAATGGTGGTGAAAATGATTATGCTATTGTTATAAATGAAGGCGGTGACGGAAACGGTAGAGTTACTTATTTTCACGATACTGAAGGTGGTAGTTCTGGATCACCAGTGTTACGATATGATGATAATTTAGTTATAGCAATCCATAATACAGGTAGTTGTTCTTCTGGAAATGGTGCCGCTGGTCGCTCAGATCAGTTAATAGCAGCTATAGGTCCTAATATGCCTGCTGGTGGTGTTGATGACCCTAACCCAGATTCACCAAGAATAAGTTTTGTAACACCTGCATTAGAAACTACTGAAGATACAGATTGTAGCTTTCAAGATGTGACATACGAGTTGAGGATTGCTCAGGCACCATCTGCTAATGCTGATGTTACTCTTGGTTTTAGTGGATCGGCGTCCGAGGGTACTGATTTTGATTTGATCAGTGCAAATCCTGTCACTTTTCCTGCAGGTGCTACTGGAAACCAATAAATTACGCTAAGGGTTTATAACGATGCTCTATTGGAGAATAGAGAGACTATAAATATGGCACTATCTTTAAACGCGAACGGCGGAGATGCTACTTTAGGCTCAGAAACTACGAGAAGACATATTATTAATGATAATGACTTAGCTCCAGCAAATGGAAGTATTAGTCTTCTAATTGATGAAGATTTTGAGTCAGACTTATCAGACTGGACGGTAACTGGAACTGGAACAAGTAATTTTGCTATTGGTAATTCGAGTTCAGCTACTTCTGGAAATTGGAGTGCTGCTGGTAATAACTCGAACTTTGTTTTTGTAAATGATGATGCCTGTAATTGTAATATGAGCCAAGAGCGTTTAGCATACAGCTCGCCAGTAGATTTGTCCGATGTAAGTTCTGCTACACTGACATTTGACATAAAATACTTAGACTCAAATGATCAGTACGCATCTGACGCCTTTGCACAAACATCAATTGATGGTGGTATTACATGGCAGACTTTAGGTGGTGAGTTTGTAACTTACTCAAATTGGGAAACTGTAAGTTTAGATATGTCATCTCTTATTGGAGAATCTAACGTATTAGTCTCATTCTTGTATAATGACTTAGGAAACTGGGCATATGCTATGGCTATCGATAATGTAAGGTTAGAAACATTAGGTGAAGCGGATATTTTCACGGCGACAAATACAGGTCCAGGTGCAGTGTCTGCAACCATTAACGATAGCGGTACTGCTCACATCTATAAAGAAGATAGAGGAACAACATTTATTATGTCCACCTTATCAACTTCTGCCGGAACAGATTTTGGTTGTGCTGATTTTTCAATCTCGCGAGCTGGAACAAGCGGACAATCTCATAATGGTTCTACTGGTGCGGATTTAGTAATGGATAAACAATATACGTTTAGTTCTGGTACAACTACAGCGCATAGTATAGATATAACCTTTTACTTTACAGAGGCTGAAGTTGCAGGTTGGGAAACAGCTGTTGCTAATGCAGGTGGTACCTTCACAAGAAGTGATTTATTTATTGAAAGAGCATCGAATAATATAGAATCTACAGAAGTTGTTCCTGCAACTATAGGTTCTTATGGTGCTAATGGTGTTACGCTTACGGGTACATTTACAACTTTAGATGGTGTTTTCACTTTCGGTCCTGATCGAATACTTAGTGTTCAAGAAAGTAGCTTCTTGAATATGAAAATTTATCCTAATCCTACATCGGATATTGTTAATATAACTAACAATGCACCTATGCAATCCATTGAAGTAATAGATATTACAGGTAAGTCGGTATCTACTTTGCAAATGAACGACAGCCAAAGAGAAGTTAGCTTAAACTTAAGTAGCTTGCGTTCTGGAATCTACTTTATCAAAGTTTCAACAATTGATAACGCTATTGGTTCTTACAAACTGATAAAGAATTAGAGTATTAGAATAAAAACATAGATTATATAAAAAGCACCTTTATTAATTTAAAGGTGCTTTTTTTAAATATTAGATTTAATAATCTTTATTACCCAATCCTGGAAGGATTCATCCCAATTATCATAACTCTTATAAAATTGGTCCTTATCGTACCAATTTCTTATACTTTATGCGCTTTGGCATTAAATCACCACCAAGGCGTCTCTTTTTATTCTCTTCATAGTCTGAGAATCCACCTTCAAAGAAATAGACTTGTGATTCGCCTTCAAAAGCCAAAATGTGCGTACAAATTCTATCCAAGAACCAACGGTCGTGCGAAATAACTACGGCACAGCCAGCAAAATTCTCTAAACCTTCTTCAAGAGCTCTGAGTGTGTTTACATCTAAATCATTAGTAGGCTCATCTAAAAGTAGTACGTTTCCTTCTTCTTTAAGAGTCATCGCCAAATGCAATCTATTACGTTCTCCACCAGAAAGTAACTCTACCTTTTTGTTTTGCTCACTTCCCGAAAAATTAAAACGACTAAGGTACGCTCTGGAATTCACTTGCTTTCCACCCATCATAACTAATTCTTGCTCGTCACTAAAATTTTGCCATATGGTCTTACTTAGATCGATGTTAGAATGTGATTGGTCAACGTAAGCAATTTTTGCGGTCTCACCTACCGTAAATTCTCCTTTATCAGGATTTTCTTCACCCATTATCATTCTGAAAATAGTGGTTTTACCAGCACCATTAGGACCAATAACACCGACAATTCCAGCTTGCGGAAGTGTAAAGTTTAAATCTTCATAAAGTAATTTCTCACCGTAAGCTTTACTAACGCCTTTGGCTTCAATTACATTAGTGCCTAAACGCGGTCCATTAGGGATATATATTTCTAATTTTTCGTCTAATTGTTTTTGGTCTTGACTAAGCAGTTTGTCATAATTTTTTAGACGTGCTTTCTGTTTTGTCTGGCGTCCTTTCGCTCCTTGTCGTACCCACTCCAACTCACGTTCTAAGGTTTTCTGACGTTTTGAAGCTGACTTGCTCTCTTGAGCCAATCGCTTAGATTTTTGATCTAACCATGATGAATAGTTACCTTTCCAAGGAATACCTTCTCCTCTATCGAGCTCTAAAATCCATCCAGCAACGTTATCTAAGAAGTATCTATCGTGAGTCACCGCAATTACGGTGCCTTTATACTGAGCTAAATGATGTTCTAACCAATGTACTGATTCTGCATCTAAATGGTTTGTAGGCTCATCCAATAATAAAACGTCTGGTTCTTTTAATAACAATCGACATAGTGCCACACGACGACGTTCTCCACCTGAGAGAACAGAAATCTTTTTATCTCCTTCTGGTGTTCGTAATGCTTCCATTGCTATTTCTAACTTAGTATCAAGTTCCCATGCGTTCGATGCATCGATTTGATCTTGTAGTTCAGCTTGCCTGTTCATTAGTTTTTCCATTTTATCTGGATCGCTATAAACTTCTTCCAAACCAAACATATCATTGATTTTGTTGTATTCGTCAAGAATTGATACTGTTTCTGCAGCGCCTTCCTTAACAACTTCTAAAACTGTTTTATTTTCATCTAATTGAGGTTCTTGTTCAAGATAACCAACAGAGTAATCTTGGGAGAAAACTACATCACCCTGATAATTTTTATCTACTCCTGCTATGATTTTAAGCAGCGTAGATTTTCCAGAACCATTAAGACCTAATATGCCTATTTTAGCTCCATAGAAGAAGCTCAAATAGATGTTCTTTAAAACTGGTGTGTTTGCTGACTGAAATGTCTTGGTAACACCAGACATTGAGAATATTATTTTTTTATCGTCACTCATTATTCAAAAGACTTAAATCAATTAAACTCTACCTTTTAGCGCATTAAATACCCAGGCTATACAAAAAAAGCCAAATCCTACAGCAGCAAAACCCCATCCTGCCACATCATCGTATCTAAAAGCTCCTAAAGCGATTAGACCTAATCCAACTATTATCATTATCGTGGTTGCCCACGCCAAAACTGTATTTTTATTCATTGCCATACATTAAATTTTTAGAGGATAACAAATATCGCCTTTTTTAAATAAAAAAGCACCTCATATTGAGATGCTCTTATTATACATGACCAATACTTTAATTCATAGGAACTTCAATAATCACTAATTCTGAAGCTTCATTCGCCTTAATATTAACAGTCTCAATATCATAAATGCCCAAAGCGTCTCTTGTTTGCAATTGGTGATTTTCTGCAGAAACATGACCTTCAACATTAAAGATATAGAAGCCATTTCTATCGGATTTTGGTTTTAATTCTAATCTGTTACCAGGTTCTAAATACGACCTGTAAATGTAAGCTTGCTGGCTAATTGGAAGTGCGTTGCCCTCAATTTTATCTTTCGGTGCTACAACAGTTTGAATTTGATTTATGCGCTCTTCAGATCCGAACTTCTTTTGTTCGTAATTAGGTTTTACGTTCATTTCTTCAGGGATTATCCACAACTGAAGAAAATTAACGTTTTCAGTTTGACTATCATTAAATTCTGAATGCGTTAGTCCTGTACCTGCGCTCATTACTTGAACTTCATTGACTTCAATAGCGCGTTTATTTCCCATACTATCCTTATGTGATAAAGCACCTTTTAAAGGAATAGAAATTATTTCCATATTTTGATGAGGATGAGTCCCAAACCCCATTGTTGGCTCAACGATATCATCGTTAAGTACGCGTAACATACCAAAATTCATACGTTCTGGATTGTGATATCCAGCAAAACTAAATGAGTGGTTTGACTTTAGCCAGCCATGATCTGCATAGCCTCTTGTATCTGATTTGTGAAATATAGTTTTCATAATTATTGTTATTATTTTCCATGGAAAATATTACTGTAAATTTTTTAGCGCATTTTATCCAGAAGATTACTCAAAATCTCTGCTTCTTCTTCGGATAAATTCTTAAATAAATCCCTATTTATATCTTTTGGAATTTCGTTTAACAAGTCCAATCCATGTTGTGTAATAGCAATCTGCACTACTCTTCTATCATGTTCTGATGGCAACCTTTCTATATAAGATTTAGCACATAATTTGTCCATTAAGCGCGTGGCATTTGGCGCACGTTCTAACATTCTATCTTTAATAGTCTGAACTCTAAGAGGCTCATTTGCACCACGCAGAATCCTTAGAACATTATACTGCTGCGGAGAAATTCCATAGGGTTTAAAAAACTCATTTTGGCAGCTTGTAATCCAATTAGATGTGTAAATAATGTTCAGTAGTGCCTTAATACGATTATTTTCAAACTTAGAATTTATGTCTTTTGCTAAATCTCCCATTTTATGCTAATACATCTTTATAAGTGTCATACCTCTTTTTGAATACTGCCTGAGCAAATGGGCAAAGTGGCAAAATCTTTTGATAATTATCTCTGGCATATTCAACTGCCTTTTCTACCAATGCATAACCAATACCTTGTCCTTTTAGAGATTCATCAACCTCGGTATGATCGATAATAAACTTATCGTTTCCTTCTCTACTGCAAGTCATTGCCGCACGACGTTCGTTATTGACTTCATAATAGAAAACACCCTTTGAATATTCTTCTTTGTGCAAAATCTCCATTTTTACAAGGCTTTTTGTAAGGCTTCAACCTGAACCTGCAATTGATTGTTC
>CBFHYD010000090.1:0-6649 GCA_965659975.1 Winogradskyella sp.
TACTAAGTGATGTACTAATACATAACCTTTAGCTGCCATAAATGGAAAACGGTACATATCAGGTCACTAAATGCAATCTGGTCTGCTCACTTGTATTTATTTTTTATATGTATCTTCGATACACAACAAAAAAATCCAATCGCAAGACTGCACATAGCGCAGCGTTCATTAAAAACAATAAACTAACTAAAATAAACAATCATGAAATATTTAACATCTTCCGCACTAATTCTATTACTACTCATTATGAGTTGTGCAGATAAACCAAACAACAACGAAATAGATGAAAAGAGTAGTTATTTTGACTATTCCAGTAGTAATGACCAAATTACTGGTGGTATTAAAATGATTCCAATTGAAACACTAAAAGGTACTTTTAATGTCTATACAAAGCGTATGGGCAATAATCCCAAAATGCGCGTATTATTACTTCATGGTGGTCCTGGAGGAACTCATGAGCAATTTGGAAATTTTGACGGTTATCTGCCAAATGAGGAAATAGAATACATATATTATGACCAACTAGATTCATATTACAGTGACAAACCAAATGATTCCACACTATGGACTACCGAACATTTTGTTGAAGAGGTAGAGCAAGTTAGAAAAGCCCTCAACCTAACTAAAGACAACTTTTATTTACTTGGTCAGTCTTGGGGTGGAATATTAGCCATGGAATATGCATTGAAATATCAGGATAATTTAAAAGGGCTAATAGTCTCTAATATGGTGGCGAGCGTTCCTGAATACAATAAATATGCACATGAAGTATTAGGACCAAAACTACCAAATGATGTCTTGAAAGAAATAAAAGAAATCGAAGCCAATAAAGATTTTGCTAATCCGAGATACGAAGAACTCTTAATGGAACATTTTTACACTGAGCATATTTTACGCAAACCTTTGGAGGAATGGCCAAAATCTGTTCACCTCTTATTTGAACACTTAAACTCTGACATTTATATCTATATGCAAGGCCCAAGCGAATTTGGCATTACTGGTGATGCCTCATTAAAAGATTGGGATATATCTGGTAAACTGAAAGATATTAAAGTCCCAACTTTAATGTTAGGTGCTAAACACGACACTATGGATCCTAAATATATGGAATGGATGGCAACTGAAGTTCAGAATGGTCGCAGTATTACCACCAATGGTAGCCATCTATCTCAATTTGATGACCCTGAAACTTTTTTCCCAGCGGTAGTGAATTTTATCAAAGATGTAGATAAAGGAGAATTTAATTAAAAACGAACCACAACAATGGCTATAAGTAATTGCTTGAGTTGGTTAAGCAATGGAATTTTTCATACATTTATTCAGATCAACCAAACTGAAAAAAACCAACAAAAGCTCTCGCGCTTTTTCCCAGACGGAATTTTCGCCGCAAGCGGCTCACCCAAACTAAAAAGCGCAAAACTTTGATGCTAGTACTTAACTCCTATCCTTTTGCGACTCAAACCAAAATTGATAATTTAGGAGGATTGGTATTTAATTACTTACTCCGAACTAAAGAACATAAACATGGCAAAAAGTAGACGTAAATTTTTAAAAAACAGTGCATTATTAGGCTTAGGCACATTACTAACACCTTATGCCTTAGAAGCTGAGAGTTCGTCAAGTATACCAACTATAAGACCTGATAAAAAACTTAAGATTTTAATCTTAGGTGGTACCAGTTTTTTAGGACCACATCAAATTTCTTATGCCTTAGAACGCGGTCATAAGATGTCAACCTTTACGCGTGGTAAGACTGTACCTAAGGTACATTCAGAATTATTTTCTAAAGTAGAGCAGCTTATTGGAGATCGAGAGAATGATCTGGAAGCCTTAAAAAATAGAAAATGGGATGTGGTGATTGACAATTCTGGACGCAGAACCAAATGGACAGAAGATACAGCCCAACTTCTGGTCGATAATGTGGGTTATTACATGTACACTTCTTCTATTAGCGTGTATTATCCGTTTACTGGAGATGATTTTACCGAAAAGCGAAAATTAGTAACCAAAATTCCTGAAGATGCGGATGCTAATGATAAACAAACCTACGCCTACGGCGTAATGAAAGCGACTTCGGAGCTTGCTGCGATGAAAGCGTTTGGTAAAGAACGCACCATGATTGTACGACCAACACTAATTGTTGGTCCTGGAGACCGAACAGATCGTTTCCCTTATTGGGTAGCGCGATTAGAAAAAGGTGGCGATATTATTATTCCTGGAAGTCCAGATGAAGTTGTACAATATATAGATGTCAGAGATTTGGCAGAATGGATGATTCGTTTGTGCGAAAACAAATCTGCTGGTGTTTATAATGGCTCAGGACCAGGTTTTGATATGTCTACCAATGCTTTTGTTCATGGAATTCATGCAAGTTTTAATTCTCCAGTTAATTACACTCAAATTGACGATGAAGACTTTTTAATGGCTAATGGTTTAATCGGTATTCAACCTTGGGTGATTCAATTGCCAAAATATGCGGGAATGTCTAGAAGTGACAACATTGTAGCCATAAATTCTGGACTTACATTTAGACCCTTATCAGAAACTGTGAAGTCCACAGTCGATTGGTGGTACTCAGATGCCGTATCGCAAGAACGTCGTGATAATATCCTTAATGGAGAACGCTCTATGATGCAGAGAGAAAAGGCTATTTTGGAAAAGTGGAAAGAAAAATAGAAGGAATAATCCCACGTTTTATTCAGATTGGTCATAATCAAATACCTAAAGCAATTATTCCGATAATAGTAGATTTACAAAACCTTCAAACTCTTCTTTAAACTCGGTGTACTTATCGCCTGTAGCAGGACCATTAAAGCCAGTATGTATCTTCCGCACCTTTCCTTTCTTATCAATAAAAATCGAAGTTGGATAAGACAACACATGATTGAGCATTGGCAGTTTTTCTTGTGCTTTAGCTTTATCTGATGTCCCGTATTGGGCTAACAAAATTGGATATTTAATATTTATTTTGTCCTGAAGTCGTTTTATTCGATCAAAGGCTATTGATTCTGTCTTGGCATACTCAAAAGCTAAGGCTATGATTTCAAAATCATCACCACGTGTCTTGCTGTCTTTGTAATAATTAGCGTAGTATTTACTCTCATCCAAGCAGTTTGGACACCATGTACCCATAACCTGAACAACGACAACCTTGTCCTTAAACTGGTCGTCCGAGAGACTAATCATTTCACCTTCAGCATTTGGAAAACTGAATTCTATACTATCATAACCTTCATTCAAAAAGGTTAATGTATCTGCTTTAGGTAATTCATAATTAGGATTACGTTTGGCAATAAAAGGTTCTTTCCAATGATTACCAGAATAAAAGCTACCATTCATTACATCGCCATCTACGTTGGCTTCAAAATAAAACGCATGCGCACCATCAAAAGTTGAGAGTTTTAAAACGTTTCCATCTACAATACCTTCCAAATAACGGTAATCGCCTGTTGTGGTTCTAAAGGTGCCGAAAACAAAATGATCTACCTGTTCAAAAATTCCTTTGGCTATATATTCATCACCTTCAATACCTTCACTAAAAACAACTTCCCAAATACCATCGACGTCCTGAGTTGCACCTTGAATTTTATTTTCAGCAAAACGCACATCATTATTATATTCTGCTTTGAACAGTATATCCCGATCTAAACTTTCTTTAATAAAAGATCCTGAGAGGTTATCATCTTCGATTTTTGCCGCTATATAACCTTCAAAAACAGGTGCTTTAATAAATACTGAATCATTTCGGTATTCTATTTCATCGACTTCAATAACCTCATCTGCATTAAATATCTTCAGCTTATCCGGTGCTTCAACCGCAAAAAGAAATGGCAATTCTTTTGAGTCCTGAACTTCTAAAACAGCGCGGTAAGTTCCTTTTTTAAGGGTGATTGTTTCAGCCTCCTTCTCCTTACAAGCAACACATAATAAGGCCAAAACGAAGAGATATAAATAACGCATGAAATTGTGTTTTCAAATGAAGTTCGAATTAACAACAATTACCTTACATAAAAAAATGGACACCTATTCAATATCCTATATTCCTATACCTAAATATCTTCATTGAAAAAGTCAATAAAATAAAACAATCCCCATTTCGTGAGCTAATAAGTATTTCTATCTTTGTAGCCTGAATATTTTGTAGTTATGAAGATTTCTTACAACTGGTTAAAACAGTTTATAAATACAGATTGGGACGCTGAAAAAACAGGCGAATTACTTACTGATTTGGGATTGGAGATAGAAGGAATTGAAACCTATGAATCCATTAAAGGTGGTTTAAAAGGTATTGTCATTGGTGAAGTATTGACTTGCACACAACACCCAAATGCCGATAGACTTAAAGTTACAACAGTTGATATTGGTGAAGAAGCACCAGTTCAAATAGTTTGTGGTGCACCAAATGTTGCTACTGGTCAAAAAGTACCAGTTGCAACTATAGGAACTACTCTATATACTGCTGAAGGCGAAGCTTGGAAAATAAAGAAAGGCAAAATAAGAGGTGAAGAAAGTCACGGAATGATCTGTGCCGAAGATGAATTAGGATTAGGAAGTTCTCATGATGGTATTATGGTATTAGATGCCGATCTAAAAGTGGGAACTCTAGCTGCAGAAGTTTTTGATATTGAAAATGATCATGTGTTTGAAATAGGATTAACACCTAATCGTGCTGATGCTATGAGTCACTTCGGTGTTGCACGCGATCTTAAAGCAGGACTTTTACAGAAAGATGTTAATCATGAACTTATTACACCTTCAGTTAGTGCATACCATGTAGATAGTCGTACCTTAAAGGTAGATGTAAATGTTCAAGATAAAGAAAAAGCTCCACGCTATTGTGGTGTAACGATATCTGGTATTAAAGTTGAAGAATCCCCAAGTTGGTTACAACACCGATTAAAATCTATTGGGTTAGCACCAATCAACAATATTGTAGATGTAACTAATTATGTTTTACACGAGTTAGGTCAACCTCTACATGCTTTTGATGCTAACAAAATATCAGGAAATAAAATTGAGGTAAAGACTTGCGCCTCAGGTACTAAGTTTACAACCTTAGATGAAGTGGAACGCAAACTCCACGAGGATGATTTAATGATTTGTGATGCAGAAAAGCCGCTATGTATTGCTGGTGTATTTGGCGGTATCAATTCTGGAGTCACAGACAATACCGTGAATATATTTTTAGAGAGTGCTTATTTCGATCCTGTGAGTGTTCGAAAAACAGCTAAGCGCCATGGATTGAACACAGATGCTTCCTTCCGTTTTGAGCGTGGTATCGATCCAAACATTACAGAATACGCATTAAAGCGCGCTGCGTTGTTGATTACAGAAATTGCCGGTGGTGAAATAAGTAGTGATATTTCTGATACCTATCCGAATAAAATAAAGGATTTTGAAGTGCGATTAAGCTTTGACAATACAAAGAAATTGATTGGTGAAGAAATCCCGCGAGAAACTATTAAAAGTATCTTGACATCTTTAGAAATCAAAGTAAACAACGTTACGGAGACAGGACTTGGACTCACCGTTCCTGCCTACAGAAATGATGTACAGCGTGAAGCAGATATTATTGAAGAAATCTCACGTGTTTACGGTTATAACAACATCGGAACGACCGAAAAATTAAATGCTTCTATATCCAATACATCAAAGTTTGAAGACTATAAATTGCAAAATATTATAGGTAATCAGTTGGCTTCTCAAGGGTTTTATGAAATCATGGCCAACTCATTAACGACTCCAAAATATACGGAGTTAAGTGAGCAGCTAAATAGTGATAACGACGTAGAGATGCTTAATCCATTGAGTAACGACTTGGGTGTTATGCGTCAGTCCTTATTATTTTCTGGACTGGAAGCTGTTGCCTATAACATTAATAGAAAGCGTAGCGATTTAAAACTATTCGAATTTGGTAAAACCTATCACCAATATTCAGAAAATCGAGAAGAATTTAAACATCTCTCACTATTTATCACAGGTAAAAAATCTCAGGAGCGTTGGAATAATCCAGTAACACCGACAGACTTTTTCTATTTGAAAGGTGTTGTAGAAGCAACAATAGGGCGCTTAGGATTAAACCGTTTAAAATCTGCTCCTATCAAAACTGACCTTCTAAGTGAAGGTATGAGTTTTGCCTTGGGTAAAATGAAATTGGTTGATTTTGGATTGGTTAAGAAATCTGTTCTTAAGCATTTTGGTATTTCGCAGCAAGTGCTTTATGCAGATTTTAATTGGGACAATATCTTAGAGATGGCTAAGCATAATTCGATAAAATTCAAGGCTATTCCTAAGTATCCTGAGGTAAAACGCGATTTCGCCTTATTACTGGACAATGGTGTGTCTTTTGCAGATATCTACACTATTGCCAAGCAAACTGAAAAGCAATTACTGAAAAACATCAATTTATTCGATGTATATGAAGGTAGCAATTTGCCAGAAGGCAAAAAGAGTTATGCCGTAAGTTTTACACTTCAAGATGAGCATAAAACGCTTAATGATAAGCAAATTGACAAAATAATGAGTAAGCTTCAGTCTAATTTTGAGACTAAGCTTGGCGCAGAGTTACGTTAATCGTGTAAATACATTCGTTTTTAGTCTTTTTAGCTTTTAGCCTTGGATCTTTTGTATCTCATGGACAACTTCTTAA
>CBFHYD010000091.1:0-6394 GCA_965659975.1 Winogradskyella sp.
AAGGCAACTTGACTAATCTCTTGGATCAGATCTTTATCGAATATATATTGAAAGGGCAGGAGTAGGTCTTCACTAATCATATTGTAAAAATAGTCAATACATTTTTTGAATTAATAGTTTGGTCGTTGATTAATATTTGTTTTATATTTGCCGCTCCAAAACGGCCACGTGGCGCAACTGAATAGCGCACTTGATTACGGCTCAAGAGGTTGCAGGTTTGAATCCTGCCGTGGTCACATCAATAGTCTCTAAATCATTAATTTTCAGTGATTTAGAGGCTTTTTTTCTATTTGATTGATATTCATTGAAACTATTCCTTCTTAAGACTTATATGTAAAATTATGAAAGGTCTTTTTTTATATGATAACAACGTGGTTATTTTACTTAAATTACTTGACTAACTGTAATTGCTAATCTACTAAAAAAAGTCACTGAAATAATTCTTATGACAGTAACACAATTTTAGTGGTAGCAGTATGCCTCATCCCAATGCTCTTTTAGTCACAAATGCCCGCCAACCAATTATTGCCAATTGCCATTTTTTAGCTTTTCCGATATCTAATTCTTGTTTGGTAAATGATGGTAAAATCAATTTGTTGATTTTGGCAAGAATTTTATACAATGATGTAGACATAATGATTTAGTATTCTGCCAATAAAAATAAAAAAAGAAAACTTAGCTTTTGACTAAGTTTTTTGTTTTTGATTGATTGTTGGTCTGTCTTAGATTGAGAAAATAATTTCAACAACCATTTTTACAATAGTTAGCATGGTTTTTTAGTTTTTAGAGAGTTAATATTATACTTTGTTTTTCGATTGAGTTTTCAATATATATCGAGCTTACAAGTCTCTCCAAAAGAATTATTCAAAATCTATGAAATTAAATATGAAAATGTAATTATAAAAATATATAGACCTACAAATCAAAACCTATTTTACTTCATTAAGGTTAATGATTGTTACATTAAATGATTATTATGGTTTTATATTATAATAATTGTAGGGGTATTTTAACCCTATTTTGAAATTGCAAGGGAAAAATTTTTCTAAAAATGGCGTTTTTAGCGCATTTCATCTTTTTTGGCTGAATCGTTGCGTTCATATTCAGTTGGAATATTGAATAAGATTTCAAGCTTTGCTGATGTAGATTTAACATATCTGCTTTTGATAAAATGTATATTTGTAAAAAAAAATTATGCGCCATTTTCTAGCGATTCTTTTAATATTCAGTTTTCTTCATTCGACCTCTCAAATTCTTGTTATTAATGAGCTTGATGCGGATGATCCAAGTACGGACGATATGGAGTTTGTTGAGATTAAATCTCAAACTCCAAATTTTAGTACAGATGGCTTCATTCTTGTTTTTTTTAATGGATCCTCAAGTGGAGGCGATTCCAGCTACTTGGTTATAGACTTAAATGGATACGAAACTGATGGTAATGGTTTGCTTGTTGTCGGTAATTTGAATGTCAGTCCATTTCCTCAAGGAATATTTCAGGATGGTATAATTCAAAATGGTGCAGATGCTGTCGGAATATATCAAGCTTCAGTGAATGATTTCCCAGGAGGCACGTTAGCCACAACAACAGATTTAATAGATGCTCTGGTATATGACACCAATGATGCTGATGATCCTGCTTTAATGGCACTTTTGGGTGAAACAGTTCAGTATAATGACAATGGAACAACGGCAAATCCGAGATCGTTACAGCGCCAAAATGATGGAACCTATCTTGCACAGACACCTACTCCAAGAGCATTAAATGATGGAACTGGTGTTGTCCTTAATCCAATTACGATTTCTGTCGATCAAGAGCAATACAATGAAGGTGAAAATTTCACCATTACTTTTACTGCAGCGCTGAATGTCTCTGAGGATACCAATTTTGATATCACATTATCTAATGGAACTTTTACAACTGGAGATTTTTCGGGTTCAACGACTTTAACTATTCCTTCAGGGCAAAACTCAACAAGTACCTTTATCGTGTTACTTGATGACCCTAATGATGAAGGTGATGAAGAGCTTGTCATAGAGATGTTCAACTTAGAAAATGTTTTTCTACCAACGACCATGATTAATCCACCAGTGGCTGGAAATAATAGAATAAAGGTTAGAGTCGTAGATAACGACTTTACAGTCGCCTCTTGGGGAACACCGTTAAATCCAACTTATGATCAGGTTACGAGTACGCAACCGGCAGGATATTACTCAAGCTTAGATGAAACCTCAGGTAGTGATCTAAGACAAGCGATAGAAGATATTATAGCCGATGAAAATACAGTAAGAGCGCATCCTTATGCAGATGTTGTGGAGATATTAAAGTCTGCAGACCAAAATCCTTTAAATAGTAACGAAGTGTGGCTACTATATACTGAACAAGGACGCGCCAAATTAGACGTGCAAAATAGCTCCTTTAGTGCTGGTAAATGGAATAGAGAGCATACGTTTCCGAGAAGTCTTGGTGGTTTTGATGAATGGGAAGATTTCGATGATATCCCTACAGGAATAAATTCATTTATAGCGACTAAGGTCGACTCAACAAGACACGCATACTCTGACGCTCATGCTTTAAGGGCAGCAGATGCTCAAGAAAATAGCCGACGCAGTAATAGACATTATGGAACTGTTTATAACTAGCGAATTAAGTCATCCAACGTTGATCCTTTAAATAATATTGGTATTAGTTTTCGAGGTGATGTGGCACGTAGTGTTTTGTTTTTGGAGTTACGCTACAATAATCTTCAAGTTATTAATGGATCGCCAAGTTCTACCGGAAATCTTGGAGATTTAGCTACTTTATTGCAATGGCATGAGGATGATCCGCCAGACGATTACGAGATGAACCGAAACAACATTGTGTATCAGTGGCAGCAGAATCGTAATCCATTAATAGATTTGCCCGAGTTAGTAGATTTTATTTGGGGAAGTCAAGCAGGCGAGACGTTTACCTTATCCAATTCGGCAATTGAATTGTCCGAGATACGAATGTATCCGAATCCAACACAAGATGTGGTTTATTTTTCTGGATTATCACAAACAACAGAAATTAAAGTCTACGGTATGGACGGAAGAAAAATGAATGATTTAATTGTGGATTCTGATAATAAAGCCAACTTGGATTTGCCTTCTGGAGTATATTTACTTGAGTTTAGAGATAGCTTTAAAGTTCAGACCAAGCGCTTGGTTGTAAATTAAAAAAAAGCGTGAAGAAAATCATGCTTTAAAAGTTTATATATCAATCGCAGCACTATTTTTTTGTAGTCGCAATAATTGCTCCATCACTCGCTTTTTCTCCATAGATGCTCATTGCCGTCTCTGGTTTTAAAACATCGACATTACTGAGCTTGTCTTCATTTGCTAATTTATCCAAGGTTTTAAAATCTGAAATGATACCGTCAATAACTATAAGTGTTTCCTTGTCTGGATTATCGATGAACTTAAATTGTTTTGCATTTTGGTTAGTCTTGTTGTCATCATTCAAAAAGAAAAAACTATTGCCTTTGCTGTCTTTTGAATTCCATTTAAAATTCTTTTGGAACCTGGACATTAACGAATCTATGTTTATGGAATCTCCTTCAAAGCTAAAGAAGTGCGCATCATTGCCAATAAAATTCTTGAAGTTAAAACTCCTCATACGGCTAAAAATAGAGTCATTATCAATGGGTAATTCTCCACCTTCAAAAAAGGCAAACATATTTCCTCGGCCTTTGGATTTGCCTATGAATAAATTACCATTTTTACTCCCAAAGGTTAAATCCTGTATCGGTGTGTTGCTTGAAAAAGAGCTACTGGACTTACTGCTGCCATTAGATAATTCGATTTTTAAACCAGTGATCTCATTATCTTTATTTCGTTTTATGTTACCAATTTTTGCTTCAATCCCATACTCTGTAAGCATGTCTACAATACCTGTAATATTTTCGTCAGTGGTGTCCTTATTGATGGTGATCTCCACTGTATCTTCAATAGTTTGGGCATTACAAACGGAAAGATTAGTACATAAAAGAATTAAAATTGAATATACTACCGAAAATTTTAAGTCAAATAATGTTCTCATTGTTTAAAAATTTTATGTTATTGATTTTCATTAGTGTCCGCCAATTTAGCTAACGTCTTTTAGTTTTATTTTTAATGAAAAGTTAAATCTTCAAGCTTGAACATTTTCTTATGTTGCCTTGTAAATGGTATCTTCGCAAAAAAATAATTAATGAATATTGTACTAATAATTATAGGTCTCGTTTTGCTGGTTGTTGGCGGTGAGTTTTTGGTGAGATCTTCTGTAGCATTATCCTTTAAGTTAAAGTTGTCAAAGCTTGTTATTGGTATGACTGTAGTGTCTTTTGCAACTTCAGCTCCTGAGTTATTGGTGAGTTTGCAGGCTGCTCTGGATGGCGTTAGTGATATTGCATTAGGAAATGTTATTGGTTCAAATATTGCCAACATTGGTTTGGTTCTCGGAATAACAGCTATTATTTCGTCTTTAGATGTCGATAAGGATTTTTACAAATTTAACTGGCCAATGCTTATGCTCATGTCATTTGCATTGTTCTATTTTTTACAAAACGATGGAGTACTTACGTTAATTGAAGGCGTAATCTTGTTCACAGCATTGGTGCTATTTTTAATTTTTATTGTTAGAGATTCAAGAAAAAAAATCAAAGCAAACCTAATGGACGAAGTTGATGACACATTACAACAAGTGTCAAATTTTAAGATCTTCATCTGGTTGTTGATTGGTTCCGCAGGATTGTACTTTGGCTCTGAGTGGTTAGTAGAAGGTGCAAAAGGATTAGCAAGAACGATTGGAGTAAGTGATTACGCGATATCGGTCACTATCATTGCTATAGGAACGAGCGTACCTGAGTTAGCAGCATCAGTCATTGCAGCTTTAAAAAAAGAAAAGGCTATTTCACTTGGTAACTTAATAGGCTCGAATATTTTTAATATTGCCTCTGTACTAGGTTTGACCGCAATTGTAAAGCCAATAACCGTTAATTCTGATAAGATCTTATCCACTAATATCTGGTGGATGATTGCATTTGCCGCAGTGTTACTACCTCTTGTACTTATTAGAAAACAATTTATTATTGGACGCTACAAAGGTGTTCTGTTATTTGTAGCCTATGTCATTTTTATAGGATTAGCCTTTAGTTAAAAAAAAACTCCCATTATTCTCTGGGAGTTTTTTACTTATAATATAGTTGTCTCTTAAATGTTTGCCGATTTTACAGTCTGTACAATTCTTCCAGCAACTTTATAAGGATCGGCATTTGAAGCAGGTCTTCTGTCTTCTAACCAGCCTTTCCATCCTTTTTCTACAGTGATAATAGGGATTCTTATAGAGGCACCTCTATCAGATACACCATATGAGAAATCAGTAATGGCAGCAGTTTCGTGATCACCAGTCAATCGTTGGTCATTAAACTCACCATAAACCTCAATATGTTCTTTAACTACTGGTCTAAATGCTTCACAAATCTGTTCGTATACTTCCTGAGATCCACATGTTCTTAAAGTGGTATTAGAGAAATTGGCATGCATACCAGAACCATTCCAATCCATTTCTTTACCTAATGGTTTTGGGTGGTATTCAATATAGTATCCATATTTTTCAGTCAATCTATCTAATAAATAACGCGCAACCCAAATCTCATCACCAGCTTTTTTAGCGCCTTTGGCAAACAATTGAAATTCCCATTGTCCTGAAGCTACCTCTTGGTTAATACCTTCAAAATTAAGACCAGCAGCAATGCACATGTCTGCGTGCTCTTCTACCAAGTCACGACCATGAGTGTTACGACCACCAACAGAACAATAGTATAAACCTTGAGGAGCTGGATAACCACCTACTGGAAATCCTAATGGCAACTGAGTTTTCTTATCCATGATAAAATACTCTTGCTCAAACCCAAACCAAAAATCATTATCATCATCATCTATAGTTGCTCTACCATTAGACTCGTGTGGCGTACCATCAGCATTTAAAACTTCAGTCATTACCAAATAACCGTCTTTACGAGCTGGATCTGGATATATTGCAACTGGTTTTAAAAGGCAATCAGATGAACCACCTTCTGCTTGTCTTGTCGAAGATCCATCGAAAGACCAGATTGGACAATCTTCTAATTTTCCACTAAAGTCATCTTCAACTTTAGTCTTACTTCTCATGTTTTGTGTTGGTTTGTAACCGTCTAACCAAATATATTCTAACTTGGATTTGCTCATGTTGTGTTGTAATTAAATTTGAAAAAATCAAATATAATTTTTTTCGAACGGTATTTCTTTAGTTTTAGAGCACTTAAGTGATAATTTTTCAACATTTTAGGTGGTTTTATTAACTAAAAGGTTTTCGTAAGTAATTTAACGGGTAAAATCAATAAACTCTTGTCTT
>CBFHYD010000092.1:0-6325 GCA_965659975.1 Winogradskyella sp.
GGGATATGGTTTTTGCCGTATCCCTTTTTTATTTAAAATTTAATTGACGTCTTCAACAATTCTGTTTATAATTTCCATAGCTTTTTCAAGCTCTTCATTATTAACATGTATTTCCTGATAACCTTGATTCAACGAACCGAATCCAGCAAGGCGTTGTGATTCGCCTTCGTCTTTTATTACTGGCACAATACCAATAGATTCGAGTTCACCTTTAATACGGCTAACCATAAAGATTGTGCCGTCAAAAACTTTTGTGTATTCTGTAGTGCTCATAACGACTGTGTTTAGGGATTTATATAACTATAAGTTACGAAAATTATCTAAATGTTACAAGCCTTGGACTTTGCTAAGCATTAAAATATTTACTGTCCCAAATAGCGTAATTAAAGTTTTTCCCAGCCGCAAATCCGTAATAAAGCACCATTGCTGCTATAGATTTAAACATAAAAAAGAAAATCATACCAGCTTGTGAGGCGTTTGGCTCATTAGAAAATATACCTTCTGGAAATAGTGCAGTGGCAATAAGACTAACTATAAACGTGGTAAAAATGAGATTTCCAAAACCTTTGTATGGCCACATTAAAAGCTTTCTAAATGGATTTAGATCATTGCCCCATTTATGAATGAGATAATAATAACCATTACCTATAGGTGCAAATAATAATGGGTCGTCTGCGTTTTCAAGCTTAAACAGTTTAGACGGTGCAATTATCTTGAATCCTTTAAGCTCTGTATCATGATCTTTTTCTAGGCCTTTGATTTTAGATATCGCTTCGTATGGCAATTTGCCCTTGAAATATTTTGAATCAAGGAATCGAAGTCTGTAATCTATACATATCTTTTTTATGTTATCGATATGATAAATCTTGTCACTTTCAAGTAACTCAAAATTAAATGAATTTCGATCCGTAAACTTACCTGAAGTTAGAGTTTTTTCAATACGACTTTCAACCTTATTGTCATCTTCAATTATATGCTTGACAGCCGTTAAAATATCTTCAGGAGTAAAATTTTTTTGTCTTTGGCATTGAAGCTTCTCTTCAATATTAGTCCTATTAAATAACATAGCGTTTTTTATTTATAAAGGTAATAATCACGTTATGGTTGTACAAGTCTTTAACATATGTGTTTAATATAAAGTTATAGAATACGTCAATTATTATCCTAAGTTTAAACAAAACAAAAACATTGATGATACTTATGCTTAAAAATACATCAATAGCTAATGACTATATCGAGATAAAAATTTAGAATTTCCATAAGAATTCTTCGGTCATAGATTTCTTAATTTTATACTACGAAAAAATCACATTAAATAATTAATAATCATGGATAACAAAGGCAATTATAATATTAATAGTAGCGATGCTGCTAACTGCCCATTTCTAAGTGGTACACAAAAGAAATCTGCTGGTGGTGGAACCCAGAATAGAGATTGGTGGCCAAATGAACTTAAACTCAATATTTTAAGACAAAATGCAAAGAAAAATGATCCCATGGGCGATGATTTCGATTATGCAAAGGCCTTTAATATTTTAGATTATGCTGCGCTTAAGCAAGATGTTATTGATTTAATGACAAATTCTCAAGAATGGTGGCCTGCTGACTATGGACATTACGGTCCTTTTATGATACGTATGGCTTGGCATAGTGCAGGTACTTACAGAGTAGGAGATGGTCGTGGAGGTGCAAGTACAGGAACTCACCGTTTTGCACCACTTAATAGTTGGCCTGATAACGGAAATTTAGATAAAGCCAGATTATTATTATGGCCAGTCAAGAAAAAATATGGAAACAAAATTTCTTGGGCAGATTTAATGATTCTTGCTGGTAACTGTGCTTTAGAATCAATGGGATTCCCAACATACGGATTCGCTGGTGGACGTGAAGACGTATGGGAGCCAGAACAAGATATTTATTGGGGAAGCGAGACAGGATGGTTAGATAATGACGATCGTTATGATACAAGTGATGGTGAATTAGAAGGTCATTTGGGAGCTGTACATATGGGATTAATTTATGTTAACCCTGAGGGACCAAATGGAAATCCAGATCCTTTAAAATCCGCACATGATATAAGAATTACCTTTGGGCGTATGGCTATGAATGATGAGGAAACAGTTGCTTTGGTAGCTGGTGGTCATACATTCGGTAAAGCACATGGTGCAGCAGATGCAGAAAAATATGTTGGTGTAGAACCACATGGAGCGTCTATTGAAGAAATGAGTACAGGTTGGAAAAACAGTTATCAGTCCGGAGTTTTAGATGACGCTATAACAAGTGGATTAGAGGGTGCATGGACACCAAACCCGACACGTTGGGATGATGAGTATTTCGATGTTTTACTTAATTACGATTGGGAGTTAACGAAAAGTCCAGCGGGCGCGCATCAATGGACGCCGACAGCAGAATCTAATGCACGTATGGCACCTGCGGCTGGTGGAAATGGTAGTCAGGCACTTATGATGTCTACTGCAGATATGGCATTAAAAATGGATCCGGAATACAGAAAAATTTCTGAGCGATTCCATAAAGATCATAAAGCTTTTGAGGATGCTTTTGCGAGAGCATGGTATAAGTTAACCCACCGTGATATGGGACCAATACAACGTTATTTAGGTCCAGAAGTACCTGCAGAAGAATTGATTTGGCAAGATCCAATACCTTCTGTAGATTACACCTTGAGTGATTCTGATATTGATTCATTAAAGAAAATGATATTAGCTTCTGGTCTTACTGTATCAGAATTGGTAAGAACAGCATGGGCTTCGGCCTCCACATTTAGAGGATCTGATAAACGTGGTGGCGCAAATGGTGGTCGATTACGATTAGAGCCACAACGTAGTTGGGAAGTTAATAATCCATCAGAGTTAGAAAAGGTTCTCAATGTATTTGAAGGAATTCAAAATGAATTTAATGGCACAATTTCTATGGCAGATCTCATTGTTTTAGGTGGTGTTGCTGCTGTTGAGGAAGCTGCCAGAAACGCTAGACATAATGTTTCAGTACCATTCACTCAAGGTAGAGGAGATGCCAGTCAAGAACAGACCGATTTAGAATCATTTGGATATTTAGAGCCATTGGCAGATGGATTTAGAAACTACATGAATTCTCAACTAGATGTAGCTGCTGAAGATTTACTAATTGATAAGGCGAATCTTTTGACTCTTTCAATTCCAGAAATGACGGCTTTAGTTGGTGGTCTTAGAGTTTTAGGTGCTAATTATGATGGTTCTGAATACGGCGTATTCACTGACAATGTAGGACACTTAACTAATGACTTCTTTGTCAATATTTTAGATTTCACTTACACTTGGAGCGCTACTTCAGAAAGCGATGTGTTATTCGAAGGACGTGATCGTAAAACTGGAGCAGTGACTTTCAAAGGAACAAGAGCAGATTTAATCTTTGGATCAAATACAGAGCTAAGAGCTGTGTGCGAGGTCTATGGTGCTGATGATGGTGAAGAAAGATTTGTTAATGATTTCATCAAAGCGTGGAATAAAGTTATGAACTTAGATCGTTTTGATTTAGCTTAATTTATCCTCCAAATTATATTCAAAAGGGAATGTGAATTGCATTCCCTTTTTTTAAACACAATACATTATGAATGCAACTGAATTATTTTTTGATACGATTCGTAAAGGATTAAATGATAGGTTACAAGCACAGATTTCAAATTCACCAGAAGTGGTCAATGCCAAAGATATGCGAGGCTTTACGCCACTTATTTTCGCGACCTATTTTGGTAATGCAGATGCGGCAAATATATTATTAGATAATGGTGCTACTGTCGATGATAAAGATGCATCAGGAAATACGGCATTATTAGGTGTTTGTTTTAAAGGTAATGTCGAAACAGCTAAACTTCTACTCAATCACGGTGCGGATATCAATGCCAAAAATAAGCAAGGAATTACGCCTTTAATCTATGCAGCACTGTACAACCAAGAAGCTGTTGTAAAACTATTGGTGGGCAATAAAGCTGATGAAACTCTATTAGATAATGAGGGTAAGTCAGCATTAGACTACGCTAATGAAAAAGGATTTCAAAAAATAATTGAATTATTGAGTTAGTTCTTCTCCTTAAGCATTCTTATTTTTATTCTTAATGCGGCAAATATTAATGTAGTAAAAGGGCTAAGCCAGTTAAAAATGGCATAGAAAAAATATTCGGATACCCCAACGTTTAGTACACCGCTTTGGTAAGCACCACAGGTGTTCCATGGTATAAGTACCGAGGTCACTGTTCCAGAATCCTCTAATGTACGGCTCAAATTTTCTGGGGCTAATCCTTTATCTTCATAAGCTTTCTTAAACATTTTTCCAGGAATAACAATAGCTAAATATTGGTCCGATGCTATCGCATTCAATCCCAAGCAACTCACAACAGTACTTGCAAATAACCCGAAGATTGAAGATGCTAAGGTCAACAAAGCCTTTGTTATACGCGCCAAAGCGCCGATTCCATCCATTATTCCTCCAAATACCATTGCACATAGAATAAGAAATATGGTCCACAGCATTCCTTGCATACCACCAGAGCTAAATAATTCATTTAGTTTTTCATTATCGGTAGCAACTGATGTGTCAGTTAAAATCGAATTTACTATGGCTGAAAATTTTGAATCCGAAAGTGTATTTAAAATTTCTGGCTGAAATATAACAGCAAATATTGCCGCTAGTAATATTCCCGAAGTTAGTGCAATTAGTGGTTTAGCCTTTAACAAAATAAGAGCAATCACGGCCAAAGGAACTAAAAATAACCAAGGTGAGATATTGAACGTACTATCAATAGAAGCCAATAAGTTACTCACGTCGGCATTACCAGTTGGTTCTATAACAAAACTAATAATACCGAAAACGATAAGTGTAATAAGAATAGTAGGTACTGTGGTAAAGGCCATGTATTTTATGTGCGTAAACAAATCTGTGCCAGCCATTGCTGGTGCAAGGTTTGTGGTATCACTTAATGGAGACATTTTATCTCCGAAATATGCACCAGAAATTACAGCGCCAGCAACCATTCCGGGATTTATGCCAAGTGCCGTTCCTATACCTACTAAGGCAATACCTACAGTTGCTGAGGTTGTCCATGAACTACCTGTGGCAATAGAAATAACAGCAGCAATAATAACTGAAGCCGGTAAAAATATCGCAGGACTCAAAACCTGTAAACCATAGTATACCATCGCCGGAATCACGCCACTAATGAGCCAAGTTCCTGCAAGTGCTCCAACCAAGAATAATATCATGATAGGTATAAAAACACTTTTTATGTTTTCCCAAACTTCCTTAAGCATAATGATTGGTGTGACTTTATTAAGCAAGCCGCCTATAAAAGCGCAAAAAGCGCCAATTAACAATATATATTGGTTGGAATAGCCACCAAACATTTCGCCTTCAGCAAAGAAAATATTATATGCTAATAACCCCATAAGAATTACAACAGGGACAAGTGCCTCAAAAATATTAAGCTCTTTATTGTTTACAATATTTTGATCATTGGCCTTGGTGTGGCTTATATTATTGTTTTCTTGCATGGAAAAAATGTTTAGACCGTAATTTTACAATAATCGTGAGTTTAATACAAATATTGAGTTAAAAGTGTATTACACCGAATAAAAATGCATTTTACCGAAGATCAATGTCAAGTCCGTGAACAAATATTGCTTAGATATCTTGTTGTCAATTACTTAGATAAGGATTTTAAAGGTATTATTATGTTGTTTTCAAAGCTTAAAAAAAAGAAAGTCGATTTTCAAGAGTTGTATAAACGAAAAGTACTTAATCACTCTGAGAGTCTAAAAAAACATCTCAGTAATTCTTATTTGACTGTAAATGAACTCGAAGATCAACTCCAGACGACAAATTCTTATTTATTAAAGAAATAACTACACTAAATTATTTAACGTTTTTAGAAAATAATTGTAAGACATTAAATAATCCAGAACAAGTGAACGAAATGAAGATTTTAAAGGAAGAACTTAAAACTGGGATAGTAGAGTCAGCTTACAGAATAAAATACTTTTCTAAGCTTATTTAGTTTTATCTTCGTCCTTAAATGGACTCATTAACCCAAATCGTATTAGGTGCAGCATGTGGCGAGGCTGTTCTTGGAAAAAAAATTGGTAACAAAGCCTTACTCTTTGGTGCTATAGGTGGCACAATCCCAGATTTAGATGTCTTTGTAGGTGCAGTTTTATTCGATAATGAAATTCAGTCCATGGCGTTTCATCGTGGGTTTATGAATTCTATTTTATTTTCAATTCTTGGAGCATTTACATTTGTCTGGTTAGTTCATGAACTTTATGATAAAGGCAAA
>CBFHYD010000093.1:0-6057 GCA_965659975.1 Winogradskyella sp.
GCTGTGTTGGTAATGCTTATGTTTTGGGGCTTTTTGTGGGGAATTCCTGGACTAATTATGGCAATTCCTATTACTGTATTTGTAAAGATTATTTTTGAACAGTTTCAAAGCACGAAAATATTGGCGAGTCTTTTGTCTGGTAAAGAAACTACTGTTCAATAATATCAGTCTCTTAAAAGATTGATAAAGAGTTTTTGAACGTTAGTATTTTAGTTATATTTCATAAGAATTTTACGTTTTGAAAAATATTGTAGCCCTACTTTTTATCATCTTAGTTTCTCAAACCTCGTTTGCATCCTACATTCTCGTTCCAATGGATGCAGAAACGCAAGAGAATCATTTGAAGGCTTACGGAGTCACTTATTGGACTTTAGAAAGAGATTTGAAGGTAAAGTGGTTGCTCAACTATCGCGGAGGTTCTTTCCTTTTACCAGATGCCGATATAATTAGAAGAGAATGCCAAATACGAGGTGTTTCATTTGAAGTTATTTCAGATGGCCAAGCAGAGCAAATTTTAGATGGTATTTCAAGTCCATCAGTAAATCAAGAAGCGGTTGTTTTGGAAAAAGCTCCAAAAATTGCTGTATACACACCTTATGGAAAACAGCCATGGGATGATGCCGTGACCATGGTGTTGACTTACGCCGAAATTCCTTATGAAACCATCTATGACGAAGAGGTTCTGAATGACGAATTACTACTTTACGATTGGTTACATCTTCATCATGAGGATTTTACGGGTCAATACGGAAAGTTTTACAGGTCTTACAGATCCGCTGCTTGGTATATCCAAGAAAAGAAAGAGGCAGAGGCATTGGCAAAAAGATTAGGTTATAGCAAAGTGTCTGACGCCAAGTTAGATGTTGCCCTTAAAATCAAAAATTATGTAGTTGGTGGAGGTTTTATGTTTGCGATGTGTTCGGCTACAGATAGTTTTGATATAGCACTATCTGCTGAAGGTATAGATATTTGCGAACCTATGTTTGATGGCGATGGTAGTGATCCAGGTTACCAAAACAAAATTGATTATAGTAAAACATTTGCTTTCAAAGACTATCTATTGGAACGTAGTCCAAATGTTTATGAGTTTTCTTCCATTGATATGACGCGTAAAAGAAGAATTCCAAAAGAGACAGACTACTTTTCTTTAATGGAATACTCAGCAAAATGGGATCCTGTTCCTACGATGTTAACCCAAAATCATACTGCATTGGTAAAAGGATTTATGGGTCAGACAACTTCATTTACAAGAGATGAGATAAAATCTAATATACTTGTAATGGGTGAAAATAGAACAAATGGAGAAGCCAAATACATCCACGGAATCAAAGGAAAAGGTTTTTTTACATTTTACGGCGGTCATGATCCAGAAGATTATACGCATCGCGTAGGTGACCCAAAGACTGAACTTGATTTGCATCCTACCTCGCCAGGTTATAGATTAATACTAAATAATGTACTGTTTCCAGCTGCAAAAAAGAAAAAGCAGAAGACGTAATTCAACCAAATACATTTCGTAAAATCATTTTTCAGATTACTACTAATATCTTCTATCTATTGGGTTGCTGTTTTTCTATTATTTGTGTCTGTCAGGTATGTTGGTCTTGAGAAAGAACTTTCATTTTATACGGATGACTCCTTGTACCTGCCAATAATTGCTCATTATAAACATGCAGTCATAATAGGTCTTATCGTAAGTTTTTTCTACACATTTATAGAAACCCTTTTTGATAGGTTAAGTAAATGGATTATAGTTGGTGTAACTCTTTTGTTGAAATTATTCATCTACTTTATACTTATTGTTGTTGTTATTACATTTACGTCAACTTTATTAGAAGTAGAATTAGATAGAGACTTCAATATTGAGGCAGGTTGGTGGTATCAAGACAAGTTTTTCTGGACACGAGTCTTCTATTTTCTAATTGCATCAATAATATTTTCTTTAGTTCGAATTGCAGGAGATAGATTTGGTAGGGAAAACTTTATAAAGGTGTTATCTGGTACTTACAAACGTCCTAAGGAGGAAGAGCAAGTCCTAATGTTCATTGATCTTAAAGACTCAACCAAAATTGCTGAGAAACTTGGTCATAAAAAGTATAGTAGTTTTATTCGAGATTGTTTTTTGGACTTAAATTATATTCTTTCCAAATACAATGCCGAGGTCTATCAGTACGTATGAGATGAAGCGGTGATAAATTGGAATATGAAGAATGGCTTTAGAAATAATAATTGCTTAAATCTATTCTTTGCCTTTCATCATCGATTAATTAGGAAAAGTAAATATTATAGTGATAACTATGGATTTCAACCAGTATTTAAAGCTGGACTTCATTTTGGAAAAGTTATGGTTGCTGAAGTCGGAAGTGTAAAAAAGGATTTGGCCTTTCACGGCTACGTTATTAATACGGCTTCAAGAATACAAGGCTTATGCAATAAGTTCAACTCTTTATTACTCGTATCACAGACGGTATTAGATAGGTTGAGTATTTCTAAGACACACTACAAATTAATTTCTGATGATATTGAACTTCGTGGTAAAGAAGAGCGACTAAAAATTTATGCAATAGACATATAAATAAAAACCCAACTCGTTAAGAGTTGGGTTTTTTATAAGCGAAATGTTGTTATTAAATGGCTAAAAGCCCTTATTTAACTTTGTTTACTATTGCTTCGAAAGCCTCAGGATGATTCATCGCTAAATCTGCAAGTACCTTACGGTTCAATTCGATATTATTAGCTTTTAATCCTCCCATGAATTTCGAATAGCTCATCCCATGTTGTCTTGCACCTGCATTAATACGCATAATCCATAACGCACGGAATGTTCTTTTTTTGTTTCTGCGGTCTCTATACGAATATTGCATCGCTTTATCTACCGCATTCTTTGCTACTGTCCAAACGTTTTTACGTCTTCCCCAGTAGCCTTTTGCTTGCTTAAGAACCTTTTTTCTTCTGGCTCTTTTTGCAACTGAATTTACTGATCTTGGCATTTCTTAATTGTTTTTTGTAGTAGGCGACCAAATATGGTACTTGCTAAATAATTTTGCCTAACTCCAGGGTTTATAAATAATTTTAACCGGTTAAACAAATTACTTCAAACGAAGCATTAGTTTAACATTGTTCTCGTCTGACTCATGTACAGTTGTATCATGAGTTAACGCAAGCTTACGCTTTTTAGATTTTTTTGTCAATATATGACTCTTAAAAGCGTGCTTTCTTTTAATCTTACCAGTGCCAGTTAGTTTGAAACGTTTCTTAGCACTTGATTTTGTTTTCATTTTAGGCATTTGTCCTATTTTTATTACGTTTCGCTTATTTATTTTTAATACTGAATAAATTCAGCATTCTTATTTTGGTTTTTTAGGAGCAATAAACATTATCATTCTCTTTCCTTCCAACTTTGGCATTTGCTCCACCTTTCCATATTCTTCCAGATCTTGAGCTAATCTTAAAAGTAAGATTTGTCCTTGTTCCTTAAATATGATTGATCTTCCTTTAAAGAAAACAAAGGCTTTAAGTTTAGCACCGTCTTTCAAAAATTTCTCGGCATGCTTTTTCTTAAACTCATAATCATGGTCATCGGTCTGTGGACCAAATCTTATTTCCTTGACTACAACTTTACTCGCCTTCGACTTTAAAGCCTTCTCACGTTTCTTTTGTTCGTAAAGAAACTTTTTATAGTCCATAATTTTACAAACAGGAGGATTCGCGTTTGGCGAAATTTCAACTAAATCTAAACCTTGTTCATCTGCCATTGAAAGTGCTTTCTTGATTGGATAAACCCCAACTTCAACATTTTCACCAACGACTCTGACTTCCTCAGCTCTAATTTTATCATTGATTTTGTGTTTGTCCTCTTGGACAACTCTTCTATTAAAATTCCTTCTGTTTCTACGTATTGCTATGGCTATAAATTTTTAAATTAAACTTTATTCTATTTAAAAGTCTTTAAACTTTCTCTTACTTTATTTTCAATAATTTCTGTAAAAGCTTCAACGGTGATGGCACCTAAATCTTCAGCTCCGTGGGCTCTTACATTTATTTTATAATTACTTTCTTCTTGTTCGCCGACAATAATCATGTAGGGAAACTTTTGCATTTCTGCTTCGCGTATTTTCTTACCTAAAGTCTCATTTCTATTATCAACGAGGGCGCGAATTTCGGCATTTTCTAACAAATTTAAAACTTTTTCAGCGTATTTTTCATATTTCTCGCTGACTGAGAGGATGATGGCTTGTTCTGGCATTAACCATAGAGGGAAATTTCCACCCGTATGTTCAAGCAATATTGCTACAAATCTTTCTAAACTTCCGAATGGCGCACGGTGAATCATCACAGGTCTGTGGAGCTCATTGTCACTTCCTTTGTAAGTAAGATCAAATCTTTCAGGAAGGTTATAATCAACTTGAATTGTACCAAGTTGCCATTTTCTTCCTAACGCATCTTTAACCATGAAGTCTAATTTAGGACCATAGAACGCAGCTTCACCTTCTTCTATAACATAATCAAGGCCTTTGTCTTTAGCCGCATTAATAATGGCTTGCTCTGCCTTGTCCCAATTTGCTGCGTCACCTATATATTTCTCAGGCTTATTAGGATCTCTCAATGACACTTGAGCCGTAAAGTTTTCAAATCCTAACGAACCAAAAACATAAAGCACGAGATCAATTACCTCTTTAAATTCAGTATCTAATTGATCTGGTGTACAAAAAATATGTGCATCATCTTGTGTAAATCCTCTAACTCGAGTTAAACCATGTAATTCACCACTTTGCTCATATCTATATACTGTACCAAATTCTGCATATCGTTTTGGTAGTTCCTTATATGAAAAAGGCTTAGCGTTATATATCTCACAATGATGAGGGCAATTCATTGGCTTCAGTAAAAACTCTTCGCCTTCAGCGGGTGTATTTATTGGCTGAAAACTATCTTCTCCGTATTTCGCGTAATGGCCAGAAGTAACATACAATTCTTTTTGCCCAATATGTGGTGTTACTACCATTTCATAGCCAGCTTTTTTCTGTGCTGCTTTCAAAAAGTTTTCCAGTCGTTCTCTTAATGCGGCTCCTTTCGGTAGCCATAGAGGTAGACCTTGACCAACCTTTTGGGAAAAAGTAAACAATTCAAGATCTTTACCTAATTTTCTATGATCACGCTTTTTGGCTTCTTCTAATAGATGAAGATATTCAGTTAACTCCTTTTGTTTAGGAAATGAAATACCATATACTCGAGTAAGTTGTTTTTCGTTTTCATCTCCTTTATAGTAAGCACCAGCAACACTTAATATTTTTACAGCTTTTATTATTACTGTATTTGGAATATGTCCTCCACGACATAAATCTGTAAAAGTTGAATGATCGCAAAAACTTATGGTTCCATCCTCAAGATTTTCAATAAGATCAATTTTATATTCGTTTTTACCTTTATAATAAGATAAAGCCTCAGATTTTGAAACCTCTCGCATTCTAAATTCATGTTTTCCGCGAGCTATTTCTAACATTTTAGTTTCTATGGTTTTAAAATCCTTTTCTGAAATAGAATTTTCACCAAAGTCAACATCGTAATAAAATCCATTTTCAATAGCAGGACCAACCCATAATTTCACATTAGGATATAGTTCTTCTAAAGCCTGAGCTAAAACATGGGCAGAAGAATGCCAGAAGGCTTTTTTGCCATCATCGTCTCTCCAAGTATATAATGTAAGATTCCCATCCGTGGTTAATGGAGTTGTAATTTCAATTGTGTTGTCATTAAATTTTGCAGATATTACGTTGCGCGCAAAGCCTTCGCTAATATCCAAAGCCACTTCATGAGGAGTTACTCCTGAATTAAAATTACGAACCGAGCCATCTGGTAGGGTTATATTTATCATAGTTATCTTAATAATATAAATAGTACAGCTGGCAAATATATATCTATCTCAATTATTGTCAAAGCTTACAATATAATATGTTATTAGTAACAATAATGAATATATAAACCATCCATATCGAGATTTTGTAGTTCGTTTTGGGTTGGTATGGAATTTTTTCTTGTAGTTGTGGGTTTTTTTTG
>CBFHYD010000094.1:0-5972 GCA_965659975.1 Winogradskyella sp.
AGACTTTAGAGCCTATAAAATTGGAAATAACCTCCAAGATAAAATGGCAATACCTGAGGATGCACCTAAGCCTTTTATAGAATACACATGGAAATTTAAAGTTGATGGAGAGGAACAAGAATTTGTAACAAATGGTAGTTATCCTGATGTACCAAATGGAGAATATATAGATGTAGAGACAAAAGAAATCGATCCAGGTTTTATACCTGCGATACAAGATTTTTCTATTGAGTCCGTTGATGATAATCTTACGACAGAATTCTTGGAGAAAAAACATTTGGTCATTGTCGCGATGTATAACATTTTTAATTCGGAAAAGGAAGGTTTATCAAAACTCAAGGCATTTACTGATGATGCCATAGAAAAAGGATACACAGTGATCGGATTATCTGCTTCTGGTGAAGATGCTAAAAAACAACTTAAAGCAGATTATAATTTAAATTTTGATACTTACCTCTGTGATGAGAAAGTGGTTAAAACTATAGTCCGCGCAAATCCAGGTGTACTTGTTTTAGAAAAGGGTACTGTGGTCAATAAAGCACATTGGAACGATATTGAAGATTTACAACTGACTAACTTACTTGAATCAGAACGAGAAATTGTAATAGTTGACGATGGAACAGTTCATATAATTGATGAACGAATAGCTTCAAAGGTGGAAGTAGAATCTTTATCGAAAGATAGTATTGCCGAGATGTATGTTTACAAAGACAAAGCTGCTGCAGAACAAAAGCTTGATTCAATAAATAAATTGACAGGAAAAAACTACACCTCTATAATTGGAATCAAATTAAAGAAAGAATAATCTGCTTAGCTACTTTCTAAATAAAGCCTTTTATGCCTTCCTAACACTTATTGGTGTTGTAACTGTTATTTTTCTTTTGTTTACTGTTTTACCAGGTGACCCAGCCAAAATGATGCTTGGTCAAAATCAAACTGCAGAACAGGTCCAAGCCGTAAAGAAAAAATATGGCTTTGATAAATCGTTAGGTACGCAGTATTTGTATTACCTCAACGATCTATCGCCATTATCATTTCACTCCACTGTCAAGGAAGATTATACATTCTTGTATGAAGACAAGTATTCAGCGTCTAAACTCTTTACTATCGGAGAAACCACTACGGCTATAAAATGGCCATATCTCCGTGCATCTTTTACAAAACAAGGTAAAAAAGTAAGCCATGTTATTGGAGACACCTTACCTAATACATTTGTGTTGGCGGTTTCAGCAATAACAATTGCCATTATTATAGGATTAGTTTTTGGTGTAATTTCTGCCTTAAGGAAAGATACTTGGTTGGATAGGTTAATTCAAGTGTTTAGTACTTTAGGTATGAGTTTACCTTCTTTTTTCAGTGCTATTCTGTTTGCGTGGATTTTTGGTTTTTTACTTCATAAGTATACCAACTTAGAAATGACAGGTAGCCTTTATGAACTTGACGATTTTGGTGAAAGAGTTCATATTAAATGGAAAAATCTAATTCTACCAGCAATTGTTTTAGGTATTCGTCCATTAGCTGTGGTAATTCAACTTGTGCGGAACTCGTTATTAGAAGTCATGAGTCAAGATTATATAAGAACAGCTCGGGCAAAAGGCTTAAGTGAATTTCAAGTCATAAATAATCACGCCTTAAAGAATGCCTTAAATCCTGTAGTAACTGCAATCTCTGGTTGGTTTGCATCGATGCTCGCTGGTGCTGTTTTTGTTGAGTATATTTTTGGTTGGAATGGCTTAGGAAAAGAAATAGTTAATGCTCTTAATACCTTAGATCTTCCTGTAATTATGGGTGCGGTATTAGTGATAGCTACATTATTTATCATCATAAATATTTTGGTAGACTTTATTTATGCGATGCTTGATCCTCGTGTAAAGCTCAATTAAAATTAGTCCGTTTTTTAACTTGATATCATTTACATTTGTAAATCATCTAATGACAATTAAAATTATCCTCTTATGAGAAAATATATCGTTGCAGGTAACTGGAAAATGAATAACGATTTACCACAAACCGAAGCATTAATTACAGATCTTAAAAATCAAAATCAAACTTCAAATGCAGAGGTGATTATAGCACCTACTTTTACAAACCTTTGGCATGCTTTTGAAGCATTGAGACAAGACCCAATAGAAGTTGTTGCCCAGAACATGCATTTTGCTGAGAGAGGAGCTTATACAGGAGAAGTTAGTGCTGCTATGCTGAATAGTATAGGAATAAAAACGGTGATCTTAGGACATAGTGAACGCCGTACGTATTTTGATGAAACCGATGAGTTGTTAGCTAAAAAAGTAGATGCGGCTTTGGCTAATAACATGCGAATTATATTTTGTTTTGGTGAAGAATTAGCAGATCGTAAAGCAGGAAATGAAGAAGCTGTGGTTGAGAGCCAATTAAAGAATGCTCTTTTTCATTTAGATGCAACAGCTTTTGATAGTATTGTATTGGCTTACGAACCTGTGTGGGCAATCGGTACAGGCGAAACCGCAACACCAGAACAAGTACAAGATATGCATGCCTTTATAAGAAAAATACTCAATGCCAAGTATGGTGATGCTGTAGCTAATGGAACATCCATTATTTATGGTGGCAGTGTAAAGCCAAATAATGCAAAAGAGATTTTTAGTAAACCTGACGTGGATGGTGGTCTTATAGGTGGGGCTTCGTTAAAGGCCGAAGATTTTTTTGCCATCGTAAACGCTATCTAAACGACCTATTAGTTTTTGATGTCTAATACTGTCTATATAGGTTATGATTTTAAAGTAGAACCCGTACAACCAGCTACAGAAATTCTCATTGCCGAGTTGGATTATGCAGGTTTTGAAAGTTTTGTCGAAAATACAGATGGCGTCACTGCATACATTCAGAAAGACGATTGGTATGATGGTATCTTAGATTATATCCATATTCTGAAAAGTGATGAATTCAAAATAACATATACGTTCAATGAAATTGAACAAACCAATTGGAATGCAGAATGGGAAAGAAACTTTAATCCTATAGTTGTAGACGAAACTGTCACTGTTCGTGCACCATTTCATGCTATACCTAGCACAAAATTTGATATTATAATAGAGCCAAAAATGAGTTTTGGCACTGGACATCATGAAACGACTCACATGATGATTCAACATATCATTAAAAATGATTTTAAGGGAAAGTCTGTTTTAGATATGGGTTGTGGTACAGGAGTTTTGGCAATTTTAGCAGAGAAATGCGGTGCGACAGAATTGGATGCAATTGATATTGATAATTGGTGCTACATAAATAGTTTAGAAAACGTGGAGCGCAATAATTGCAGTAATATTTCAGTTTATGAAGGAGATGTTACTTTACTAAAAGACAAGACCTACGATAGAATCATCGCTAATATTAATCGTAATATTTTATTAGCTGATATTCCGCAATACGCAATGTGTCTTAATGCAAATGGTATTTTGTTTTTAAGCGGATTTTATAAGGAAGATATTCCGTTGTTAGAAGCTAAATGTCAGGAACATATGTTAAAATTAGTGGATGTTATCGAAAAAGGGCAATGGGTGTCATTAAAATTTATAAATTAGTCTCACTATGAGTCCAAAAGAAAAACAATCCGAAGAATTACTACTTGAAGAGGAAGTTGTAAAACAAAACGAAATTGTTTTGTTTAATGACGATGTCAATACTTTTGATCATGTGATTGACACCTTGATATATGCATGCGATCACACACCCGAACAGGCAGAGCAATGTTCCATAATAGTGCATTACAAAGGAAAGTGCACTGTAAAAACTGGGCCTTACGATGATTTAAAACCACGATGTTCCAAGCTTTTAGAAGCTGGACTTAGTGCAGAAATAGTATAAAAAAACCCACCTTTAGGTGGGCTTTTTATTTTTTATAATGTCGAAGGGCAAACAAAATCTGTGGTTGGTAAATCTGTTTTCTTGATTGCACCAAAACCACCAGCGATATCAATGAGATTGGTGTATCCTCTTGCTTTAATAATAGATGCAAATATTACAGAACGATAGCCTCCTGCACAATGAATGTAATAGGTTTTATGCTTATCAATCTCATTCATTCGTTCGTTGATAAAATCTAATGGTAGATGCTGTGCACCTTCAAGATGCATAGAAGCATACTCTCCATCTTTTCTCACGTCTAATACATTCAGAGCACCATCTTCAGCGCGATTTGCAAATTCGTCAGCTGAGATTGATTCTAAGGAATCAATCGCTTTACCAGCATTAATCCATGCCTCTAAACCGCCATCTAAATAACCTAATGTATTATCATAGCCTACGCGAGATAATCGTGTAACAGCTTCTGCTTCTTTACCTTCAGGTGTTATGAGAATAATAGGTTGTTTTATATCTGTGATTAAGGCGCCAACCCAAGGTGCGAATTGACCGTTTAATCCAATAAAAATTGAATTTGGTATATGTCCTTTAATGTAATCCGATTGCGGTCTTACATCCAATACCAACACTGATTCGTGATTTACTAAGGCTTCAAATTCCTCAGGTGATAATGGAGTGTCTCCTTTTTTTAGGATGTCTTCAAAATTAGAATAGCCGGATTTATTCAGCATTGCATTCTTAGCAAAGTATTGTGGTGGTGGTGCTATACTGTCTAAGACTTCTTTTACAAATTCAGCCTTCGTCATATCTGCTCTCAGCGCATAATTTGTTTTCTTTTGTTCACCTAAAACACCAACTGTTTCTTTACTCAGATTTTTTCCGCATGCTGAGCCAGCACCATGCCCAGGATAAACAATTAAGTCATCCGAAAGTGGCATAATCTTTTGACGTAATGAGTCGAATAGCATAGCTGCTAAATCTTCTTTTGTTAAATCCGATTTAATAGCTAAATCAGGTCTGCCAACATCACCTAAAAACAGTGTGTCACCAGTAAAAATAGCATGGTCCTTACCATTACTGTCTTTTAATAGGTAGGTCGATGATTCTAAAGTATGACCTGGTGTATGAAGCACCTTAATCGTTAAATCACCAATCTTAAATTCTTCCCCATCCTTGGCAGAGTACATGTCATAATCTGTCTGTGCGCCTGGACCAAAAACTATTGTAGCTCCAGTTTTCTTTGCAAGATCTATATGTCCTGACACAAAATCTGCATGGAAATGTGTTTCAAAAATGTACTTGATTTTTGAATTATTTTTTTGAGCTATGTCGATATATTGATGCGTTTCACGCAATGGATCAATAATAGCAACTTCGCCATTTGATTCAATATAATAAGCACCTTGCGCCAAACATCCTGTATATAATTGTTCTATTTTCATCTTATCCTGAATTTACTTCGGTATTCAACTTATTCTATAATAACTTTTTTTGTTGAAATAAAATTACAAAACTCCAAATTTTATAATGTGACAAAAGTCACTTAGGACTAAAACAGTTCCTTAAATATTATGTAGCCACCCATGATTAGCGTAAAGTAACCAAATCCCTTTTTTAGTTTTTTTCCTTCAATATATTTTGAAATGAAAATGCCTATCAAAATTCCGAGTATAGATAATGTCGTAAATAGTAAAAGAAACTTCCAATCGATAGTAATATTATCCACATCACCTAAAAAGCCAATTAATGATTTCACAGCAATAATAAAAAGAGATGTTCCGATAGCTTTCTTCATTGGTAACCTCACAAAGAAAACAAGAACGGGAATATTTAAAAATCCACCACCAGCACCAACAAAACCACTGATAATTCCTGTTAGCAAACCTAAAACCATAACTAAACTAACACTGAAGTTTGTACCATTATCATTAAGGCTGCCTTCATTGGATTTTTTAAAAATCATTGATAATCCTGCTAAAAGAACAACTGCAGCAAAAACTACCATTATAAATATTGAGCTCGTGACCTCGAATGTTCCGATGCTAAACATGGATTCTGGTAGTGAAGGTATTAGAAATTTGCGTGTTGCATAAACCCCAATTATTGATGGTATTGCAAAACTGATTGCTGAT
>CBFHYD010000095.1:0-5854 GCA_965659975.1 Winogradskyella sp.
CAAAACTTGGGATTTTGATGGTCATCGTGTTCAGACACTAAACTTAAAAAGTGACCGTTCATTTACTCCAGATGTTTTAAGCTTTTCTACAGTTGCTAAAGACAAAAGAGTTCTCTTAGATGTCAATCCTATTTTAAGTGAGAATCGATACATCGTTTTTGCTTCGGACAATACATCGCATAACATTCCAGAAGTTAGAGCTGGACCATTATCTTAAAACTACCCAACAGTATTTGTCATGCTGAACTTGTTTCAGCATCTTATTTCAATATCTATTCTATAGTCTGAATTGAATTCAGAATGATAGATTTTTCAAATTTAAATTTCAATTAAAATAATGCTGAAATAAAATCAGCATAAAACCAAAAACCCATGCAAAACAAAGGATTAATAAAACTGTTTGCGCTGTTATTTGGATTGGTAAGTATCTACCAATTATCATTTACATTCAAAGCCAATCAGATTGAAAAAGAAGCAAAACAATTTGCGACATCAACCTATCCGGACGATAGTAATCAAGCAACAACTGCGGAACTACGTTATTTAGACTCATTGAACAATCAAGAAGTCTATAACATGTTAGGTCTTAAGCAGTTTACCTACACAGAAGTTAAGGACAATGCTATGAACCTTGGTCTGGATCTTAAAGGTGGTATTAACGCCATCATTCAGATTTCTATTAAAGACATCCTAAAAGGATTAGCAAATAATAGTAAAGACCCAGTATTTAATCAAGCCTTAGAAAAAGCAGATGAGTTACAGAAAGATTCTCAAGATTCTTACTTGGAGTCATTCTATGCAGCTTTCGATGAAATAAAAGGTGATACAAAGTTAGCATCGCCAGATATTTTTGCGAATAGACTTTTAGAAGAAGAGATTGACTTTAGTAAATCTGATGACGAAGTAAAGTCAGTATTAAACAGAAAGGTAGACGAATCTATCGTTTCTGCTTTTGAAGTATTACGTAATCGTATCGATGGTTTTGGTGTGACGTCTCCAAACATCCAAAGATTAGGTAACTCTGGTCGTATTCTCATAGAATTACCAGGTGCTCGTGATAGAGAACGTGTTGTAGATATCATCACAAAGACAGCACAATTACAGTTTTGGGAAACTTATACTACCCAAGATTTAGCAGGTTATTTATTACAAGTAAACCAGCGATTAATCGAAGCTCAAAAGGCGAGCAATGAAGAGGCAGAGGCAGATGTTGCAGAAGGTGAAGTTGCTGATGCCGAAGAAGAAATAGACACAACTTCAAGTCTATTAGATAACCTTACAGATGAAATAGAAAGTGATTCTACAGCAGTTGCTGAAGATGTAAATCCATTAGGTCTTCAAAGTTTAGGACAAGGTGGTCCAGTAATCGGATATTTTTCAGCAAAAGACAAGGACAAAGTGTTAGCAATGTTAGAAGCTAACCGTGATCTTTTACCAGCTGAACAGCGTTATACACAATTTGCTTGGGGTAAACCAGCGGATGAAGATGCTGAAGTTGTAGAACTATATGGTTTAAAAGGAAATAGAGAAAATAAGCCGCAGTTAAGTGGAGCAGTAATTACAGATGCAAGACAATCTTATGATCAGTTTAATCGTCCATCTGTAAGTATGCAGATGAATACAAAAGGTGCGAAAATCTGGGAAGCTATGACTAAAGTAGCTTACGACACAAGAGGAAACATTGCTATTGTACTGGATAATATCGTGTATTCTGCACCAGGTGTTAGTACTGGACCAATTCCTGGTGGTAACTCTGAAATTTCAGGATCATTCAGCCTTGAAGAAGCAACAGATTTAGCAAACGTATTACGTGCAGGTAAATTACCAGCATCTGCAGAGATTATTCAAGCAGATGAGGTTGGTCCATCATTAGGACAAGAAGCTATTGATGCCGGAATGATTTCATTTGCATTGGCATTAGGCTTTGTATTGTTATGGATGATTTTCTATTACGGTAAAGGTGGCACTTTCGCAGACGTTGCATTATTATTAAACATCCTTTTAATCTTCGGTGTATTAGCTGGATTAGGTGCAGTATTAACCTTACCTGGAATTGCCGGTATTGTTTTAACTATTGGTATATCGGTAGATGCTAACGTACTTATATTTGAGCGTATCCGTGAAGAAATTTACAAAGGGAAAGACCAGAAATTAGCGATTAAAGATGGTTTTGCAAATGCATTATCTTCCATCTTAGATGCGAATATTACCACAGGTCTTACAGCGATTATATTATTTGTATTTGGTACTGGACCAATCAAAGGTTTCGCAACAACATTAATCATCGGTATTTTAACATCGTTATTCACGGCGATCTTTATCACAAGATTATTAATTGATTGGTATGTAAACCGCGGTGGAAAAATAGATTTCTCTACAGTAATTACTAAAGGCTTTTTACAAAATGTAAATATCGATTTCTTAGGTAAGCGTAAGATTGCTTATGTAATTTCATTTGTAATTATTGCTGCAGGTATCGGATCCTTATTTACAAATAAATTAGATGCTGGTATTGACTTTGTTGGAGGACGTACCTATCAAGTGCGTTTCGCTCAAGCAGTGAGTACTGAAGAAGTATCAAGTACTTTAAACGATCCTTCTGTATTTGGTAGTGCAGAGGTAAAAACTATCGGATCTGATAATCAATTAAAGATTTCGACTAAATATAGAGTAGAGGATAACTCTGCTGAAGCAGATGAAGAAATCCAAGCAAAGTTATTCGAAGCATTAACACAATATTTACCAGATGGAATGACGTATCAAGAATTCTTAGACGGTTCGGGTGATGCTAAGATTGGTAAAATGTTATCGAGTAAAGTAAGTCCAACCATTGCCGATGATATTCAGAAGTCATCTGTTTGGGCAATCCTTGGATCGTTAGTGGTTGTGTTCCTATATATTTTAATACGTTTTAAGCGTTGGCAATTCTCACTTGGTGCGGTTGCAGCTGTATTCCATGATGTATTAATTGTATTAGGTATTTTCTCAATTACATGGAAGTTTATGCCATTTAGTATGGAAATAGACCAAGCATTTATTGCAGCGATTCTTACCGTAATTGGTTACTCGCTTAACGATACCGTGGTTGTTTTCGATAGAATTAGAGAGTTCTTAAACGAGCACACGAAATGGGAATTTGGACAAACCATTAATGCGTCTTTAAATAGTACATTAAGTAGAACATTAAATACCTCTCTAACAACATTAGTGGTGTTATTAGCAATGTTCTTCTTGGGTGCAGATTCACTTAAAGGATTCTTATTTGCCTTAATCGTTGGTGTATTAGTTGGTACATACTCATCGTTGTTTATTGCAACGCCAATCATGTACGATACAGCTAAGACTGGTGATGCGGCAGAATCACTTAAGAAAAAGAAAGTAGAAGAGGATGAAGCAAAAGCATAAATCTTCTTTGTCACACTGAGCTTGTCGAAGTGCTTGACGAAGAATCTTAAAAAAAATCCCGAACATCTGTTCGGGATTTTTTTATGCTTGTAAGTTTGGCTTGTTAATCTTTATAGCGCTCAAAGACTATTGCATCTTCGGAGAAATCAGTTGGTCTACCTGAGTTTCCTCCAAAAGTTAAAGCCATTTGCATTTCATCGTTTGATGTCATGTTTATAATTCCTCTCAATCTTCCTAATTCACGATCTTGTTCTTTATCCGTGATGATAAAATCGATTGGATGAGGGTTTCTTGACGTATCAACGGTATATGTCATAGCTGCCTTTCTTCCCTGATGAACATAGGATTTGCCGCCCATGGTTTGTCCTTCAAATTCAAAAGACGCATAGCCATCTGGATATAAGGTTAAAAATCCGATGTCACTTTGATCTTGTCCTTGCCATTTCCCCACAAATGATGGATCACTATCACCAGAAAATGAGCTCAAGAAAAATAGAGTTGCGAGAAAGAGTGAAAAACGTTTAAGTAATTTCATATTGATAAATTTTAGTTTTTAATTATTTTTTTGACCAAGGTGCCTTGGTCCGTTTCGATTCTCAGTAAATATAAGCCAATTCCAAAACCTTCGATATTAAGGCTATTAGAATTTGTTGACACCAATAACTGCCCATCCAAGCCATATAAAGATATAGAATTTTAATTGATATTATGATGCATTAAAATTTCGATAAAAAACAATATTATTTTAAACCAAAATCTTAATATCTACAAGAGGTATAAGTCATTCGGAGATATGTGATCTGTCTGCAATAGTTTTCATTCTTTTTTTATTCTAACATATTGGATTCTCTAATCTATATTTTAAGAATGCGAAGCTGTACTTATTTATGTTTCGGCTTATACAAAAACATAAAATAGAGCCCAATAATAATAAATGGGATACTTAAAATTTGTCCATTATTAAGAACATTACCGATAGCATCAGCCAAGTACTCACCATTTTGTGGCTCCTTAGAAAATTCTACAAAGAAACGTACTGTCCAAAGCAATACTAAAAATGCACCAAATAAAAACCCTGGCTTTTCAGATTTTTTTGTTTTCCAATAGGTAAAAAATAGAATTAGAAACACAAATACATAACAGAACGCTTCATATAATTGCGACGGATGTCTTGGTGCAGTTTCGTTAAGTTGTGTAAATACTACACCATAATCAGTTCCCGTTGGCTTTCCTATAATTTCGGAATTGATAAAATTACCAATTCGCACAAATACGGCACCCAAAGCCACAGGTACTACAACACGATCCAATATCCAAAGCACAGATTTTTGAAGTACTTTTTTATTATACAGATACATCGAGATAATCATAGCAATCGCTGCACCATGACTTGCTAATCCTTGGAATCCGGTAAATGCAAAACCACCTTTAAATTTAAATGGTAAGAAAATACTAAAGAAATCATCTGTGATTAAGTCCGGTTGGTAAAAAATAACATGACCTAAACGTGCACCCAACATTATCCCCAAAACAGAATAAATGAACAACGAATCCAAAGAGTCTTCGGATTGGTCTTCATTTTTATAAATACGTTTCATAATACGGAAGCCCAAAAGAAATGCAGTGATCCACATTAAGCTGTAAAAGTGAAGTTTAAAAAAACCAAGATCAATAAATTTAATAGGGTCCCAAACGATTTGTAAACTGTACATAAAGGTGTGTTATTTTAAAGCGTAAATATAAAACTTTAGCGCTTATCCAGAGTTCTTAAATTTTAAAACTATTTGTCTTCTTTTGGAGGTACAGGGTCATAACCCTTGCCACCAAAAGGATGACAACTAAAGATACGTTTAATGGCCAATCGACCGCCTCTAAATAAACCATGAACTTCAAGTGCTTCCTTTGTGTACGCCGAACATGTGGGTTGATAACGGCAGGTTGCAGGAGTAAAAGGCGAAATTAAAGTCTGATATACCTTGATTAGGAAAAGAAACGGATATATGAGTATTTTTTTCATCAACAAAAAGTCCTGTCCTTTGTAGAGGATTTAGGAGAGGCTGTTAGTTTATAGAATAGTTTGTGCCTTCACGACCATCCTTAAGTGTAATACCAGATTTAGCCAGCTCGTCTCTGATCTGATCCGATAAAGCAAAATCTTTATTTTGCCGTGCCTCTTTGCGAAGTTGTATCAATAATTCAAGTGCAGCATTGAGTTTGTCCGTACTTTTACTAACATTATGTTGCTTCACCAATCCAAGGATATCAAAAACAAACACATCTATGTTTTCAGTTAGTAAGTCCAAATCTTCTTTGGAAATTGATGCTTTGTTGTCTTTGATTTGATTTATATACTTCACTGCATCAAATAAATGGGCTATCAAAGTAGGTGTATTAAAATCGTCATTCATAGCATCATAACATTTTTGACGCCATGCTTTTACATCAAATG
>CBFHYD010000096.1:0-5524 GCA_965659975.1 Winogradskyella sp.
CTCATATCTTCAGGAGAACCCATTTTAAAAGATTTTAGATCTTCCAATAAATATGTTTTTACCTCTTCCCAGATATTATTTGGGATGTAAGCTCTCGATGCAGCAGAACACTTTTGTCCCTGAAATTCAAAAGCACCTCGAGTTATCGCTGTTGCAACTTGTTTTGGTACTGCAGATTTATGAGCAATGATAAAGTCCTTACCTCCAGTTTCACCTACAATTCTTGGGTATGTTTTATAATTATGGATGTTGTTTCCGATTTGCTTCCATAATTCTTTGAAAACAAATGTGGAACCGGTGAAATGTAAACCTGAAAAATCTGGACTTGCCAACACTGTTTCGGTAATCATTACAGGATCACCAAAGACCACGTTTATAACACCGTCTGGCACACCAGCTTCTTTAAATACATCCATTATTATTTTGGCAGAATAAATCTGACTATCACTTGGTTTCCAAACAACCACATTTCCCATAAGTGCCATACAAGATGGAAGGTTTCCAGCAATAGCAGTAAAATTGAATGGCGTTACAGCGTAGGTGAATCCTTCTAAAGGACGATACTCAACTCTATTCCAAGCATCACTTGTGCTTTCTGGTTGGTCCATATAAATGTCAGTCATAAACTGTACATTAAATCTTAAGAAATCTATAAACTCACAAGCGGCATCAATCTCTGCCTGATGTATAGTCTTTGACTGTGCAATCATTGTAGCGGCATTAATTTTGGCTCGGTAAGGGCCAGCAATCAATTCTGCCGCCTTTAAAAAAATACTAGCACGTTGTTGCCAAGGCATTTGCGACCAAGATTTACGTGCTTCCAAGGCTGTGGCAATTGCGTCTTCAACATGTTGTTTTTCGGCTAAATGATATTCACCAACAATGTGATTGTGATCATGAGGTGGTGACATAGTTCTTGTATTACCAGTCTTAACGTCTTTTCCATTAATATATAAGGGAACATCAACTTTACTGTTAAACATTGTTTTGTAAGCTTCTGCAACTGCTTCACGTTCTGATGAACCGGGCGCATAAGATTTTACTGGTTCATTTATTGCAACTGGTACGTTAAAGAATCCGTTAGCCATAGTATATTGTTTAAGTTTGAATATTGTTTTTTCTGAAGCGCAAAATTACAATAATAATCACACAAATATAAATTGGCTATCATAATGAAAACCTAAATATTGCTTTAATTTGTAAGCTGATAGGTGAAAGTACTACCATATCAATAATTAGATATTCTATGACAAAAAATGATGCTTTTATCATAACAATGGCTTACCCCGACACCATTGTATCTCATGCCGAAGAATGGTATTCAAAGTTTCTGAGATTTCTATTTATTGGGAATAAAAATCACGTTCGTGCAGGTCATGCCGCATTAGTTTTAATTGACAAGAATACAGGCATTTTAGAGTATCACGATTTTGGTAGATATATCACTCCAGAACCTTATGGTCGTGTTAGAGGTCGACAAACAGATTTTGAATTGGATTTCCCTATTAAAGCTGTAATTGAGGATGATAAAATCATGAATCTGAATGAGATTTTAGAGTTTTTATCAATACATCCTAAACTTACTCATGGTGATGGCGATTTGTATGCATCAATCTGTAGTCAGGTCAACTATGACATGGCGAGACAACACATTACTAGTGAGCAAAATAAAGGTTTTATTAGATATGCCGCTTTTAAAAAACAAGCATGTAATTGCGCACGTTTTGTAACAGATGCTTTGATAGCTTCAGTAACAGATAATGATATCAGACAAAAGCTAGTTCGATCAAAATGGTTTACTCCGAGTACTATTGGGAATGTCGTTATCGCTGATACCGAAAATTATGTTTATCGGGTTACGGATAAAGGCCAAATTAACGAATTTAAAAGTTCGGTTGGTAAAGAAAACAGGAGACTATTTTTAGATACCTTGAAAGGTTATCGACCAAGTTTAGTTGGTACCTTAGAAGAAAAGCATAACGAAGAAAAGAAAGGTGATGCACAATGGTTAAGTGGTATTGCAGCAGGAGCATGGTTTGAGTTGTATGATTTGGGCCATGAAACTGATTACCGTTTCAGAAGAATTTCTCCTTATGGTCATATCGATTGCGATGCAATTTATGAAATCGACAAATCAGATTTTGATATGTCAATGGAATACAAGTTTGTACACTATTCTAACTGTGGCTTTTTTAATATTGAACAAAACGGCCAACGCTACTTGTTCAAATACCTTAAGAGGTACTAAAGTTAATTAAGAGAAAAAGGTGCGCTGAGCTTGAATGATGGAACGTAAACTTTAAATTTTTTAGAGTTAGAAAAGTTTATCATATTGTAGTAGCCGTGCATACTTCCAAACGGAGACGCCAATAAACATCCGGAACTGTAGGTGTGAGATTCACCAGGTTTTAAAATTGGTTTCTGACCTATAACACCTTCCCCTCGTACAACCTCTATATTATTCAAGGCATCTTTTATTTTCCAATAACGGGAATTAAGTTGTACAACATCTTTGCTCTGATTTTCAATTGTTATTTCATAAGCAAACGCGTAGTTTATTTTATAATTCTTATAAAATGTCCCTTCGAAATGTGTATTTACGGAGATTTTAATTCCGCTTGTAACTTGTTGTACCATTGCTTTTTGTTCGAAACGAAGATACAAAATTTTTGAGTCAACTATAGGATGTTTTTTACAATGTTATGCTGTGGTCAAGTTTCTTCGCAACATGGGTTTCTATAGACTCAAAAAAGTTGAAAATATCCTCCTTTTCTAACACTGAATTGATGGTTACCATACGCACAAATTCTGTTTCTCTGAACTTTCCAAAGCCTACCATAAGTTCTGCATCTTCATATAAGGTGGTACATAAAGTCCGTGCAGGAATATCTTTGTAATTGAAACATACAGAGATAGAATCGTCTTCACTGTAAAGTTTGTAGTCAGGATTGGTTCTAATATAGTCTCTGGCTATTTGAGCCAATTCAAATTGATGATTTACGATTTTTTCTAAGCCATCAGTTCCAATAGATTTCCATAATGTCCATAATTTCAATGCGTCATTCCTTCTGCCACATTGTAATGATGTTTTGCCAAGATTGTAATCGTCTCCATCCGTTTGGTAAAGGTAATCTGCTTCATTGCTAAATGAATGGTGTAATTGAGCAGAATCTTTTGTGATAATTATGGAGCAACCTAATGGAGTACCTAACATTTTATGTCCATTAATGCTAAAGGAATCTGAATACGCAAGACCATTTACCAAATGTTTATATTCATTGCTAAATATGACACTGCCACAATAGGCGCCATCGACGTGAAGCCAAAGATTATAGGATTTACAAATTTTACTTATGGCCAAAATATCATCAAATACTCCTAAGACTGTTGTTCCAGCTGTTGCATTGACAAAAAAAAGGGACATAACCGTTTTTAATATCTTCTCTGATGGTACATTCCAAGTGCTGGATGTCCATTTCACCTCTATCATTGGTGTTAATATATCTCACATTATTCTTTGCAATTCCGGAAAACATAGCGTTTTTAGACATTGAATAGTGAGAGGCTTCTGAGGTATACATAACAAGTTTCTGTGAGATGCCTTTTTCACGTATTTCGGGAAACTTTCTGTCTCTTGCCATAAGCAATGCCATAAAATTAGTCATTGAGCCACCGGGAGCTAACGTGCCATCACTATTTTCTGGGTAACCAGCGAGAGAACAAATATTTTTTATGACCTCTTTTTCTATACCTACCTGCGGACCTGCAACCTTATAAGTGTACATACTATTATTAAGCATTACAGCTAATAAATCTCCAAGTGCTGCTTTTCCAATACGACCACCGAAGAGTTGATTAAAAAAAGATTTTGAAGCTGTTTAAGGTGTATGCTTTATAATTGCTTTTAAGTTTTCTATAAGCTCTTCATTTATCTGACCTTCATTATTAAGAGATAAATCTAACTTCTGAAATAGTGTAGATGTAGGTATAGGTTGGGGTACTGGATTTTTGCGTTCTTCTTCTAATAGAAAATCACATAATTCTGAAAATAACTGAATGTCTTTATGCATCTGTAATTTTGAATAAGTATATAGATTATGTCTTAAAGGTACTAATATACTTACAAAAAGAAGAGAAAATTAAGGATACGCAGTTTAGTTACTAATTCTCTCAGAAAATGCTTCGCCAATGCCAATAAGTCTGTCATATCTGGCTCCTAAATCCCTGTAATAGACCAAAACTTTGTAGTTGTTTTCGGTTTGCCAGAAGTTTCCGGAAATAGCACCTTCATCAATATTTCCGCTGTAATCTACGGTTACAAATTTGTAGTTGTAAAAGCCTTGTTTCAATTTGATGATACACTCGTATCTTCCAGCTTCTCTATTATACGTCATGCGCGTCATGTCCTCAATTTCAAAATTATTAAAGTTTCCAAAGACATGAACATCTCTGTCTGTTACCTCATTCTCTAACAAGTAAAAATGAACCAAGGTATAATCTGCTTCGATATCAATATTACTCACATCGATGGCGTTAATTAAGAAGTTACCATTAATATCTGGATTCCACGCATACGGTCTTTCTCTGCGCGGTATTTGTTTAAATAGGTAACTATGGTATAAATCTTGAAGATCAATAAATTGAATACCTAAATTAGCGGCGCGTTCATTTTTAGTTTCGAAGTTCAAATATTCATTTCCGGCCCAAAAAGAAGCTTCTTCATCGTATCTATATACGAATGACTGTCCTGTTATATACTGAGGTTTTAAATTAGTAATCGCTGTTTTTAGATTGTTATTCTGAATAACCATAGTTTTTATCGTTTCCAATGGATTATTAAGGACCAATCCATTTGAGTTGATTTGAAAATTAACGATTTGCTTTTCATTTATGGTTTCAAAATTTCGAGTGCGTTTTGGTTGAACGCCGACAGTGACCAAATCTTCAACAACCATAAACTTGCGCGAAAACATAATTTCGTCATAATCATCGTAAATAGTGATCATGTAATTTCCAGATTTAAGTAACCCTTTTGTTTGAATATTAGGTATTCTTAAATCATAATGTGAGTAAATTTGAAATGTATTTTCAGAATTGAGATAGGTCAATATGCGAACATTATCTACACCTCTAAGATATTCGCCCTTAACCAACTGAGATGGCTGCCAATCAAAATCGAAATGCTCAATTTTATAATAAAAATCTTCTTCATTACCATTTACAGCATCAAACTCTAAGGTAAAAGGATCACCTAATCTAAGAATTGGTAATTGACCTTGATTTGTTTGTCCTTTAAATGTTATAGTTTTTATAAAATCTGGCGGTAAAATTTCAACTGCTTGCGAAAAACCTGTGTTGAAAATTAAGATTCCGAAAAGAAAACAAATGATATTTTTTGTCATAACGCTTTATTGGCTTGTGTTTCTCAAAGATAATCAAATTCCATGCCTAAAAATATATAAAATCATTAGTGAATAATCCATTATTTAGAATTATTATAAATAAAATTAAGAGCAATATTTCG
>CBFHYD010000097.1:0-5483 GCA_965659975.1 Winogradskyella sp.
CATCTGCGCTACTTTGAGCGCACTACCTTTGAGCTTTTTTAAGCTATCATAAATATCTTCAGCATTATTCTGATTTAGCCTTTCCTTAGCATCTTCTTCAGAATTAACGAGTTTGTCACCGTAATACTTAAGGTAATTAACACCAACCTTAGCACCTGTTGAAACTAATTTTGTGGCTCTTGAAATTTTAGAAATTGGTATGCTATCTATCGTCTTCATTGATAACTTTTAGTTCATGTGCATTTTTTCGGTAATTAAAAATTTACCGAAATCTATAAGGCTATGTAATGGTGTTGTGTTGATTAAATCAAAACTTGCTCTGACGGATTTTTCAATAAATACATCTGTTTTTTCGAACGATGTAGAAGTGTCCTCTAACCAAAACTTGATAGTCACTAAAAGTTGTAACCAAGCCGTTTCCTTAAGGCTTCGTTTTCTAATTTTTTTAAGTTTATCGTTCTTAAGATCAAGCGTTTCGATATTGAGCATTGCAATGTAGTTGGTAAAATGCTTCTTAAGTTTCGCCAATTTACGCAGGGATTTCATATTGTTTTTCTCATGCTCTAAAGCATAAACCACATAACTTCTGTTTGCAGTCAAATTTTCGAAAAACGTGAAATAGAAACTTAGTAGTTTATTTTTTGCATCAAAGGATTTGTAATCTTCACTTTTATGCAAAATAGAAATGGTATTTTCAAACAACACTTCAAAAACAGATTCCTCTAAAGCCTGAAATGAATTGAAATATTCATAGAATTTGGCTTCTTCAAAATTGTTGTACTTTGCAAATGCATATACAGACTTTGGTTCCGCGTCATGTGTTAAAACATATTCCATGTAATAACCTATGATGTCTTGATTGTTAATATTTTTTTTCTTGGCCATTGTATCTCTATTCCGATGTAAAGATACAAAATGTTTAACTATTTAAGATAAATGTTAAACAAAATTTAACAACGAACTTTTAACCTTAACAGTTCTAGTCACAACAGGCAGTATTTTTGACCCATTTGCAGCTTAACACTGCTAACGATGCACCTATTATTGGTGCTGTAAGATACAGCCATATATGAGTTAAGTTTCCAGAAATAATTGCGGGTGCGAGCGACCTGACTGGATTCATAGAAGCCTTCGTCATAGGACCAGCAAACATGGCTTCTAATAAAATTACTGCGCCTACTGCTATGGCAGCCATTGTGCCAATTTCTTTGCTACCGGTAGATACATTAATTATAACTACCATTAAGAAGAATGTCAATAACAATTCTAAAGCAAAGGCCTTAATAGGAGCAAATCCTTCAGCTGGATATGTATGACCAAAGCTGTTGCTTTCAGGAAATAAAAACCACAATAAAAAAACTGCTATAAATGCTCCAATACTTTGCGCGATAATGTATTTAGGTACATCACACCAGCCAAACTTTTTTGCGATGGCAAAACCAATAGTAACAGCTGGATTAAAATGTGCTCCAGAAATTTCACAAAAAGCATAAATCATTGACATCACTATAAGTCCCCAAGTTATCGCAATACCTACATGACCTATAGATCCATTAGTAATTTCATTTATGGTCATAGCACCACATCCGCAGAATACCATGGCAAAAGTTCCTATTAATTCACTAACTTCTCTTTTCATATTTATTTAATCTTAGAAAATATGTACTTCATTTCTGTTGCGACTTGAAGGCTCCGTTCTTCGTACTTTTCCATCTGAATTGGCGTATCATCGAATGCCTTCGGGTCTTCATAACGGATTGGTAATCGTTTCTCAGCTCCAATTATAAATGGGCAATTCTCATCGGCATGACTACAGGTCATTATTGCTGCAAAATTCTTATTTGGGTTAAAAGCATCATCAAAAGTTTTAGAAAATGCAACAATTGGATGATGATCACCTGAAAATTTAATGGCGTAAATCGGGTTTTTATCACCAGTCAAACGATTAATCTCAAATCCTTGATTCACCAATGTTTTCTCTACGCCTTGATACATGGCTGTCGCCTCGGTACCACCAGAATAACAAAAAACATTTTCTAAGTTGTAAAATGACGCCATGGTTTGTGCCCATATTTGTGATAAATGGCTACGTCTTGAGTTATGAGTACAAATAAAATTGAGATTTATAAGCTCCTTTTTGTCTCTTTTCTCTTGAATGAATTCAACTAATTTATTAAGATATTCATGTCTATCTGATACAATGTCAGAGACTTTTAATTCATTGATGAGTGAGTTAAGTTTTGAAAAAATCATAATAGGTAGATTAGCAACAACTAGATTCTGGTGAGCAGCATGCGTTATTAGTACTTTGTAATTCAGACAATTTTAATTTCGGTTTCAATGTTGGAATTCCACAATTGTCTTTTGCCAAACAATCAGTCTTGGTACTAAAGAGAAGAAAGCTTCCGTTATCGTAATCCAAATGATATTTTCCGATGGTCTCTGCTTGGTATTCCACTTCAATTTCTACATCGCGAAGCCCTAATTTTGCCTCTGATAATTCAATAATATTTAGAAGTTTTTCAGGATGAAGTCTATGATCATAGTCATCCGCTTCCCACAGTTGAAAATTAATCACACTTTCTTGGCGTAGTGTACCACCACAATCAATGAAAGTTTTCGATATTTTTCCTACTTCAGTCACATGAAAATGTGCTGGTACTAAATTTCCATTTGGAAGTTTAAATTCTATTTGGTCTAATTCCTTTAAATGTTTTTTTATTTCTGAAAGTATCATAGCTTAACAACAATTATTTTTTAAATAGTTTTGATTAAAAAAATTGGAAAAAATTGATTTCATTTCATTCCAATTATGAGTATCAATGCAATAGCATACACTTGTTCCTTCTATTGTACCCTTTATTACACCTATAGATTTTAATTCCTTAAGATGCTGAGAAATCGTAGCTTGAGCCAAGCCGATTTCTTCAACTAAATCACCGCAAATACAAGTATCTGTTTTAAATAATTGATGAAGAATTGCAACTCGTGCAGGATGGGCAAAAGCCTTTGCCAACGTGGCAATTTCGTTCTGTGCATCTGTGAAAATTTCACTTTTAGTAACACCCATGATTACAATTTAATTTATTGCAATATTACGATTAATAAATAAAACATCCACTTGAAATTCAATTTTTTTGAGAATGAATTTAAGTTATCCTTAACTTATCGAGATATACTGATGTCGTAATTTTTCCTAAAACCATACTCACCTTTTCGATCACTATTTCTTCGTTTTCATCGTAGTATAGCATCTTTAGAACCAAGAATAAATAATCTTCGTAATCATCTATTTTAGGACGTTGTGATGTATTAACAATATCCTCTAAAACTAAAGGATGAAGATTGTACTGCTTACCAATATTTTCAATTTTGTCAGTGTGCTTGAGTCCGTCAATGTTAATCCATGTTACAGAATCTGTATCTTTATAACCTGCAGCTTCTTCGATGTTTAAAAGAATAGATTCTTCTAAAGTATCTTTAGTTTAGTCAAAACATTCAACATGGAAGTCTTTATCCGATTTTTTACCGGTATAAATGAGTGTACCAGGTACTTGACCTATATATTCTTCGGCTTCTTTAGTACGTTTTTTTCGTTTCTGCATGATTAAAGTTACAAAATGGAACTGTCGTCCTTGATATCACTCAATGCATCTTTCTGCACTAAAGTTACGGGTTTTTGTAGAATAAGGTTATTTGGATAAGTAACTAAATCTCCACTTTCTTCACGAAGAATTAGCTGAAATGCTCTTATGTCCTCTATAATTGCTTCAATTGGGAAGTCTTTATCATGGATTTTTATTTTATCTCCAACCTTGTAAGGAAAGGAGAAAAACATTATTACACCAGAAGTAACATTGCTGAGAATTGACCAGATGGCAAACAAACCGATACCTATTACGGCAAAAACTGAGGAAAATACGACTAGGATATCTCCAGTTTCTACACCGAGAATGTAGCCTTCTATTAATAAACCTATTATTAACAATGTTACCGTTACATAACGGCCAATGAGATTGGCTCTTGCTTCAGTAGTTCCACTTTTTTTACCGATTTGTTTTACGGTAATCACAATAAATCCTCTTATGATGAGTAAGATTATAAGAAGAATAACTGAATATAAAATTTCAGTTTTGTAAGTGGACATAAATTCTGACATCGAAAATAGTTGTAATTAGATACAACAAATATACTTAGTTTAGTCTAAACCCAATTCTGTTCGTAGACCTGCATCTGCGTTAGAATTCTTGTTCCAATAGGCTGATTTTATGGTCTTTATTTTAGTTGCTTTTGTAGTTAATGTTTTGGCGTTTGAACCATAACCACTTACCAAAGATTCTTTCCAAGCATTTATCTCATGGGGAAATTCAGAATTAAATTCTATTGATAATTCTCGCTTTAATTCAGGATAGTTTAAAGTATAGTTACCATCATTAAACTTGGCTGTTGCTTTATATGCTTTAATAGGTACGTGCTTTAGACGTGTGTATTCTAAGGATGGAATCACTTCAATTTCTCCAGTAGGCAGTGACTTAGGATCTACTCTAAGTTTTGTCCATAATTCATTCTCAGTCCATGTTTTGTTTAATTTAAAATTTTCATCAGCTTCGGACTGAAAGTAGGAATGCGACATAACCTCAAACTGCTCTCTATTATTGAGCTGTGCATATACCTGACCACACCATTCCTGAACGGAAGTCGAAATTTTGATTGCGTGCTTGTTATTACCTGCAGGGAAATATGTGCTCTGCATGATTGAGTACGGATAAATACCTGTGTTAAAGTTTTTCGTCGCATTGAGTTTTAAAACTTTAATGTTCTCCCTACTGTATCCATCTGCTTTAACTTGTACTTCTGGTAAAAAGTCTTCAGTAACAAAAACCATTACAGCAGTTCCTTCACGCATCTCGCCATAGCGTGCTTGTTCTAATTTGTAACTCGTTATTTCCGCATTGCCTGCATACCAATAGTCATTGAATTCTTTGCTTAAGGGTTGCGTTGGTAATGTACTCTCTGGAGCGGACTTTTCAACTGTTATATTTTCAGCAATGTTGGTTTCTGTTGTATTTTCCTTGCAGGATAATGCAAGTAGCAATCCACAGATAAGAACTGCAAAAAGGATGATGCTTTTTATTGCTTTATTCATACTCTCAATTTTTAATGTAAAGTTACGAACTTAAACTGCTGAAGTAAAGTCTTTTAACGTTTCGTAGAGAAGGTGAGTTGGTAGGCCAACAACGTTGTTAAAAGAGCCTTTGATATTTGTAATTCCGATTGCGCCAATCCATTCTTGAATACCATATGCACCAGCTTTGTCAAAAGGTTTGAAATTCTTTATATAATACCAAATTTCTTCGTCAGTGAGATGTCTAAAGGTTACACTGGTAATGGTGTCTCTAACTATTTGCTTTTCTGTAGTAGTAACGCAAATGGATGTGATTACCTCATGTTCGTCGTTACTTAAAGACTTAATCATTTGAAAT
>CBFHYD010000098.1:0-4995 GCA_965659975.1 Winogradskyella sp.
AAGGTCTTGTTGTATTACCTCTAGATGGTCGAGTTGTCGTTCCTCTTGATGGTCCTACAATTCCTCTTGACGGACGAGTTGTTGTACCACGTGATGGTCTTGACGAAGTACCTCTGCTAGTACCGTAATTGCCACTTCTTCTACTAATATTGCCAATTCTATTTGAAAGTCGACTGCGTCCAACATTAGCAATTGATCTATTGCTAACACCACGTCTACTCCTATTATAGGCCAAGTTATTTCCGTAATAACCAAAACCGTTGTTCCAATAAGGGAAAGAATAAGGATTGTTCCAACCATATCCAACGCCAACACGCCAGCCTCCTAAACCAGGACCTCTCCAGCCAAAATTACTCCAACCCCAATTATTCCACCCAAAACCGATACCCCATCTATTCCATCTCCAATTGTTCCAACCCCAGCCAAAGCCAGCATTCCAACCCCAACCGAAGCCTCCATTCCATAACCAAGGATCATTCCATCCCCAACCCCAATTGTTCCAGCCGGTATTGTAGTAATTTATAGTAACTTGGTCATTAACTTGACCCCATCCACCATAGTCCTCAATAATTTCAACCTCATTCCCAGCAGGATTATCACTTGAGTAAGAATCAATATCCGTAAATATTTCTCCAGATTCTTCTTGAGCTAACTCGGCATCAGCTGCTATTTCACCAAAATAATTAACATAATAATTATCATTCGTTCTATTTGTTGATGCCTCATCCGTATCAACAACGACCTCATCCGAACTATAAATACCATCATTATCGTAACCTACATATTGATAGGCTCCGCAAGATGTTAGTAAAAATGTAACTCCTAAAGCCAATACAGGCATTTTGAATTTTTTGAAAGTAAAAGTAAATCGCATTTCTATGAGGATTTAAATTGTTGAACATTACAAAAATAGTTAGTTTTGCCCTACTATTTTTTTATTTAACAAAAACACAATATTTGTGCCAAAATACATGTAATGGGTAAAAATCTTACAATAAGATCCGAAGATTATTCGAAATGGTATAACGAACTGGTTGTCAAGGCTGATTTAGCTGAAAACTCTGCGGTTAGAGGTTGTATGGTTATTAAACCCTATGGTTATGCGATATGGGAAAAAATGCAGGCCGAACTTGATAAAATGTTTAAAGCAACAGGTCATGTTAATGCTTATTTTCCATTATTTGTCCCTAAAAGTTTATTTGAAGCAGAAGAAAAAAATGCTAAAGGATTTGCTAAAGAATGTGCTGTCGTAACCCATTATAGACTTCAAAATGATCCGGACAAAAAAGGTAAATTAAGAGTAGATCCAGAAGCACGATTAGAGGAAGAGTTAGTTGTAAGACCAACGAGTGAAGCCATAATATGGAACACATACAAAAACTGGATCCAAAGTTATAGAGACTTACCTATTCTAATTAATCAATGGGCGAATGTGGTTCGCTGGGAGATGAGAACACGATTGTTTCTTAGAACTGCCGAATTTCTGTGGCAGGAAGGACATACTGCACACGCCACTGAAGCAGAGGCCATCGCTGAAACTGAACAAATGAATAATTTATATGCAGAATTTGTAGAAAACTTTATGGCAATACCTGTTATTAAAGGTGTTAAAACCGAAAGTGAGCGTTTCGCTGGTGCTGTAGATACTCATTGTATAGAAGCACTCATGCAAGATGGAAAAGCTCTACAAGCAGGAACCTCACACTTTTTAGGTCAGAATTTTGCAAAAGCGTTTGATGTGAAATTTGCAAGTAAAGAAGGAAAGTTAGAGCATGTTTGGGCAACATCTTGGGGAGTTTCTACACGTTTAATGGGAGCTTTAATTATGACCCATAGTGATGATAATGGATTAGTATTACCACCTAATCTGGCACCATTCCAAGTTGTAATTGTACCTATTTATAAAAACGATGAACAGTTTGATGCAATAAAAGAGGTCGTTGATAAATTAAAAACCCAATTAGCAAACCAGAATATCTCTGTTAAATTTGATAGTAGAGATACTTTTAGACCTGGCGCTAAATTTGCACAACATGAATTACAAGGTGTACCACTTAGAATTGCGATTGGACCGAAAGATTTAGAAAACGGGACTGTGGAATTAGCCAGACGCGATACTCTTACTAAAGAAATCGTATCAATCGAAGGAATAGATAAGAAGATTAAGGACTTGTTAGTAAGCATACAAAAAGATCTTTTCCAGAAAGCGTTAAAATTTCGTAACGATCATATTACAGAGGTTGATAGTTTCGAAGAATTTAAAACTGTATTAGAAAATAAAACTGGTTTTATATCTGCTCATTGGGATGGGACTATTGAGACTGAAAACAAAATAAAAGAGCTTACAAAAGCAACAATTAGATGTATCCCATATAATAGCGAAAAGGTTGATGGAACGTGCGTATTTAGTGGAAAACCATCACAGCAACGTGTACTATTTGCAAAGGCATATTAATTTTTTTAAAAAAGTTTAATTTGTTGTTGCATCATTTAAAAATAGTTGTATTTTTGCATCCGCTATGAGAAACATAGTTTTTCATAATTGAAATAATGGCCCGTTCGTCTATCGGCTAGGACGCCAGGTTTTCATCCTGGTAAGAGGGGTTCGATTCCCCTACGGGCTACAATTTTTTAATAGAAAAGTAATGGCAAATCATAAGTCAGCATTAAAGAGAATAAGAAGTAACGACAAAAAACGTGTGCTTAACAGATATCAACATAAAACAACACGTAATGCTATAAAAAGGTTACGTGAAATTACTGATGCAAAAGAAGCGCAAGCAATGTTACCGTCAGTTGTGTCAATGATTGATAAGTTAGCAAAGAAAAATGTTATTCATGCTAACAAAGCAGGTAATTTAAAATCGAAGTTAGTGAAGCATGTAGCTGCTTTATAACAATTACTTTTAAAAACATATAGTAAAGTCTTTCATATTAATGAAAGACTTTTTTTGGTCATATATATTGATATGGCAGTTAACAAAAAAAGCACTGTAATTACTCAGTGCTTTTTTGATTATTTATAAATATCAATTAAGATTTAGGCATTCTGCTTTTTAATTAAGTTAAGAGCAGATCCCTCATTATACCATTCTATTTGAGAATCATTATATGTATGGTTCAATGCAATCACATCCTTACTACCATCTGCATGAACAACTTCAACATTTAACTGTTTTCCAGCTGCAAACTCATTTAAATCCAAGAAGTTGAATGTATCATCTTCCTGTATTAAATCGTAGTCAGATTCATTTGCAAATGTTAACCCCAACATACCTTGCTTCTTAAGGTTTGTTTCATGAATTCTTGCAAAAGACTTTACAATTACTGCTGCAACACCCAAATGACGTGGCTGCATAGCTGCGTGCTCACGAGATGATCCTTCACCATAATTATGGTCTCCAATAACTACTGACCAAATTCCATTTTTCTTATATTCTCTTTGTGTATCTGGCACACCACCATATTCGCCAGTCAATTGATTCTTAACAAAGTTTGTCTTTTTGTTGAATGCGTTGACTGCACCGATAAGTGTATTATTTGCAATATTATCTAAATGTCCACGGAAACGTAACCATGGACCTGCCATTGAAATATGATCGGTCGTACACTTACCATATGCCTTAATCAATAATTTAGCACCTTCGATTTTGTCACCGATTGGCTTAAATGGCGTCAATAATTGCAAGCGCTCAGAAGATGGATTAACATCAATATTAATTCCACTACCATCAGCAACAGGCTCCAAATAACCATTATCTTTAACATCAAATCCTTTTGGAGGTAATTCCCAACCAGTTGGTTCGTCTAACATTACCTCTTCTCCATTTTCGTTTATAAGTTTATCTGTCATTGGATTAAAATCCAATCGTCCTGCTATAGCTATTGCGGCCGTTAACTCCGGTGAAGCCACGAACGCGTGAGTATTTGGGTTTCCATCTGCACGCTTTGCAAAGTTTCTATTGAAAGAGTGTACTATACTGTTCTTAGGTGCATTTTTAGGATCACTATATCTAGCCCATTGTCCTATACAAGGACCACAAGCGTTAGTGAATATTTTTGCATCTAACTTTTCGAATACCTCCAAAATACCATCTCTTTCCGCAGTATATCTTACTTGTTCTGAACCTGGATTGATACCGAATTCAGCTTTTGTCTTTAATCCTTTATCCAGTGCTTGCTGCGCAATCGAAGATGCACGTGATAAATCCTCGTAAGATGAATTTGTACAAGACCCTATCAATCCCCATTCTACTTGCATAGGCCAATCATTTGCCTTTGCTTTTTCCGTCATTTCTTTTCCTACAGTCGTAGATAAATCTGGCGTAAATGGCCCGTTAAGTAAAGGACCTAACTCAGAAAGATTAATATCTATAACTTGGTCGAAGTATTGCTCAGGGCTTTGATAAACTTCAGGATCGGCAGTTAAATGTTGCTTCACTTTATTTGCTGCATCTGCCACATCTTCTCTATCGGTTGCTCTTAGATAGCGCTCCATAGAATCATCGTAACCAAAAGTTGATGTTGTTGCTCCAATTTCGGCTCCCATATTACATATGGTACCTTTACCTGTACAAGACATTGCCGTTGCACCTGGTCCAAAATACTCGACTATTGCGCCAGTACCACCTTTTACTGTTAAGATCTCAGCTACTTTTAAAATTACATCTTTAGGTGCTGTCCAACCTGATAATTTACCGGTTAACCTAACCCCTATTAATTTTGGGAATTTTAATTCCCAAGGCATACCCGCCATCACATCGACAGCATCTGCACCTCCAACACCGATTGCAACCATACCTAAACCTCCTGCGTTAACTGTATGAGAATCTGTACCGATCATCATACCACCAGGAAATGCATAGTTCTCTAATACTACTTGATGGATAATACCTGCACCTGGCTTCCAGAATCCAATACCATATTTATTAGATACAGATTCAAGAAAATTAAATACCTCACTACTCGTATTATTTGCATGCTTTAAATCAACTT
>CBFHYD010000099.1:0-4819 GCA_965659975.1 Winogradskyella sp.
TCCAGCAGGTACCACTGTTATAACTGGGATGAGTATTCCAATGATAATTTACTTCTTCTACGCCATTTGCAGATGGATAAAAATGAGTGTTTTAAAAATTATAAAATTTGTCTTGTTCACGATTTTAACTTCATATTTATTTTTCAATATTATGATGTCTTTAAATCTCGCATTAAAATTTTATTTTATAGAAGATACCATGCTTTATTATGAAGATTATCAATGTTGGGTTAATTTAATATTTGAAACATGTTTCAGTAAGGATAACTGGTCACTTACTTTCAAACTCTTTAATTATGAATTATTATTTTCCATTTAATTATTAGTTCATACCATTTAATGCTGTCAAATCATCAACAAAATAGTTCGACTTCACTCCTCTTGACTCCACATCAAAAAGCACCTTTTTAAGGTGCTTTTTTCACAATAGTATGAGACTAAAACAATGTCATATTTGTAATTCCGAAGCATCTACGATGTATCGCATTCAATACAAACAACCTAAAGAATGGGTTTTTGTTTGTAAGAACTGCCTTTTGGAGGTTAAGCCAGACAATCCAAATTACAAGTATGGTGGTACTTGGAAAAAATGACGTTCATCTCATCTCTTCTTCAACTAAGACTAGTGTTCTTTTTATGTTTTTCCTAACATCGACAACTCTATGCTTATGCTTATCTTTACATAAAAGAAAAAGCTATGCTAAATTGGAAAAATGTCATCGATTTTGCCGTTAATGCAAATCCAAAACCAGATAGACACGTCGAAAAAACTGATGCAGAATGGAAGGCTCAACTGACTCCTGAGCAATACCGTATAACAAGACTTAAAGGAACAGAAGCGCCTCACAGTGGTGCGCTATGTACCATTTATGATCAAGGTAAGTACAACTGTGTTTGCTGTGGCACTCTGCTTTTCGACTCTACCATAAAATTCAGTTCCGGAACTGGTTGGCCAAGTTTTACCCAACCGATAAAAGAAAATGCCATTAAATACGAAAAAGACACCTCTTACGGCATGGTACGTGTTGAAGTGATGTGCAATACTTGTGATGGACATCTAGGTCATGTCTTTCCTGATGGTCCAGAACCAAGTGGGTTGCGTTATTGCATTAATTCAGAATCTATGGTTTTAGAAAAAGTAGAGGTCAATGAATAAGAACTTGAAATTAGCTACAGTTGGCGGCGGTTGCTTTTGGTGCACAGAAGCCGTCTTCCAAGAAGTTAGAGGTGTGGAAAAAGTAATGTCTGGCTATTCTGGCGGAAATGTTCCTGGACGTCCTACCTATCGTGAAGTGTGTTCTGGACTTACTGGACATGCCGAGGTTGTTCAAATTACCTACGATGAAAATAGTATCAGCTATGCTGATATTATTTTGATTTTTATGACCACACACGACCCAACAACATTAAACCAGCAAGGTGCAGATCGTGGGACACAATACCGATCTGTGATCTATTATCACGATGACGAGCAAAAAGAAATTGCCGAAGCCATAATTAAAGAGCTTAATCCGCATTTCGAAAATAAAATCGTCACTGAGATTGCCGAGTTAGATGAATTTTTTGAAGCTGAAAAAGAACATCAAGATTTTTACGAAAGAAACCCTGACTATGGCTATTGCACATATGTCATAAATCCAAAAATGTCAAAACTACGGAAGTTACACGCTGATAAACTAAAATGAATCTGAAGCAAACATATCGTTTCATCTCAGAATTGCCGGCAGATGTCATTTCAGAAAATTATAGACGTCAGGTGGAGAAAGCTTGTTTCAGTTTTGTAAAACCAAAGGCAACTTCTTCTCCTGAACTTATTCATACATCGAAGGACCTTGCACAAGACTTGGGGCTTTCCAATAATGATTTACAGTCAGCAGATTTCTTAAAGGTAATGACTGGAAACAAAATCTTATCCGATAGTAAACCTTATGCGATGTGTTATGGCGGTCATCAATTTGGAAATTGGGCAGGACAATTAGGTGATGGACGCGCTATAAATCTTTTTGAAATTGAACACCAAGATAAAAGTTGGACCGTACAGCTTAAAGGTGCTGGAGAAACACCGTATTCTCGTCGTGGTGATGGATTAGCAGTGTTACGTTCAAGCATACGAGAGTACTTGTGTAGCGAAGCTATGCGTCATTTAAGCATTCCTACCACTCGTGCATTATCATTGGCTTTAACAGGTGATGATGTGTTACGTGATATGCTTTACGATGGTAATGAAGCCTATGAAAAAGGTGCAATCGTAAGTAGGGTTTCACCATCATTTTTACGCTTTGGTAATTATGAAATCTTTGCAGCGCGAAATGATATTGAAACGCTGAAGATATTAGTAGATTTTACAATCAAACATCATTATTCACATTTAGGTAAACCTTCAAAGGAAACTTATGTAGCGTTCTTTAATGAAGTGATGCAAAGAACTTTGGATATGATTGTCCATTGGCAACGCGTTGGATTTGTGCATGGTGTGATGAACACAGATAATATGTCCATTCTTGGATTAACTATAGATTATGGACCATACGGTTGGCTTGATGATTTTAATTTTGGTTGGACACCAAATACTACCGATACACAATACAAAAGGTATCGCTACGGAAATCAACCTAATATTGGACTTTGGAATCTGTATCGATTGGCCAATGCACTTTATCCATTGATTGAAGATGCAGCACCACTTGAAAAAATATTGGAAGCTTACAAAACTGGATTTGACTATGAGTCCTTAGTAATGATGAAATCCAAAATAGGCCTGTTTGAAAATGAAGATACGGACAAAAAGCTAATTGAAAGTTTAGAAGACAACTTACATATTACAGAAACTGATATGACTATTTTCTTCAGACTATTGAGTAAGTTTAAAAAAGATGGCAGTATTGACGGATTAGAACTTATTGAAGATTCATTTTACAAAACTGATCAATTAAATGATGGGATAAAAGGAAATTGGAGTGAATGGTTTAGGAATTATCAGTTGAGATTAGAAAAAGAATCGCTTTCTGATACTAAAAGGAAAGAAAAAATGAATGCTGTAAACCCTAAATATGTTTTACGCAATTACATGGCACAATTGGCAATTGATAATGCCAACAAAGGTGATTATAGTTTAATCGATGAGTTATTTATGTTATTAAAAAAACCATATGACGAACAACCAGAAAAAGAAAAATGGTTTGCAAAACGACCAGAATGGGCAAGACATAAGCTTGGCTGTTCCATGCTGTCATGCAGCTCCTAACCTATCACTATGTTTAGACTTTTTACCATTGGTATCTTTATCTTAATCATTGCTATTATTGCAAACTTCTTAGCAATTCAATTTGGTATTTCAACTTTTGGGACTATTTAGACCCATTTATAGACAAACACGCTCGAGTGATATGCGCATTGTTGCTCATAAAAGTGCTGGTTTAGCGGCACAGAATTTTATGACAAGTATGGCCGCAATCGGTTACGATACATGTCCAATGGAAGGCAGTGATACACTCAGAGTAAAAAAAACCTTGGGATTACCAAGAGGTGCTGAAATTAATATGGTGATTGGTTGCGGTATCAGAGAGGACAAAGGTATCTATGAACCACGTTTTAGAGTTCCTTTTGAAGACGTTTATTTTGAAGTTTAATCCCCAAACTTAAAATCAGAAACTGACTTCTTCTTGTTGAAATTCTCCAAACCTGTATTTAACCACTCGAAATAGGCATCTGCATTCGGCTCGTAGGCGTTGGTGGTGTTTAAGAGTTCCAAATCATGATTTAGTAAGGCATAATAGGGCTGAGAATTATTCTTGAAATTAATAGTTTGTAACGTTGCCCATTTATCACCTACAGTTTCAATCTGCTTTACCGAACCATTTGCACGTAGGTAATCAAATTGCTCTTCTGTCGGTAATTCTTTTTTGTCATCGACATAAAGTGAGATTATCACATATTGCTCACTAAGAATATCATAGACTTCGGAAGTACTCCAAACTTGTTCTTCCATCTTTCTACAATTCACACACGCCCAACCTGTAAAATCTAAAAGTATAGGTTTATTTTCTGCTTTGGCTTTTGCCAATCCTTCATCCCAATCTTTACTGCAGTTAAGATCTAAAGGACATTCACTTGCCTTATCATATAAACTATAGAACATTGGCGGTGGAAAACCACTGAGCAACTTCAAATTAGCATGTTTTGTATTTGTAAGTCCAGGTATTAAATAAATGACAAAGGCAACAACCAATATCCCAGTTGTAATTCTGCCTTTACCTAATTTTTGCAATGGTCCATCATGCGGAAATTTAATTTTTCCAAACAGATATAAAATCAGTCCAAGACCAATAATTATCCAAAGTCCAATAAATACTTCACGCTTTAGTAATCCCCAATGTTCGACCAAATCGGCATTTGATAAGAACTTAAGTGCTAATGCCAACTCGATGAATCCCAAAACAACTTTCACAGTATTAAGCCATCCACCAGATTTTGGTAAAGAGTTTAACCATTTTGGGAACATGGCAAATAAGGTAAATGGTAATGCCAAAGCCAAACCAAAACCACTCATTCCCATAGTCAATTGTGTGGCACTTGCATCCGAAGCTAAGCTACTTCCTAATAATCCACCTAAAATTGGACCAGTACAAGAAAAAGACACAATCGCTAAAGTCAATGCCATAAAAAATATCCCAATCACACCACCTATTTTATTTGCTTTGTTATCCATTTTCGCACTCCAAGATTGTGGCAAAGTCAATTCAAAATATCCAAAAAATGAAAAGGCAAAAACAATGAATATGACAAAGAAAATTATATTGAGGGTAGCATTGGTAGAGAT
>CBFHYD010000100.1:0-4767 GCA_965659975.1 Winogradskyella sp.
GTTTCTATTTAATTTAGAATGGAAATTTTGTACTACAAAAATACGATCCTACAGCCTTTTGAAAAACTTTAATGACTTAATGTTTTTATAATATTATAGAAGAATTCTATTCCGAAATATGCTTGGCATAAGAACGCCATTTTTCAATACATGAATTCATATCCTCAGGAATCTCAGTGGTAAAGCGCAAGAATTTGCCAGTAGTTGGATGTTCAAAACCCAAAGTTTTTGCATGTAATGCCTGTCGCGGCAAAACCTTAAAAGCGTTCTCCACAAATTGCTTGTATTTGGTAAAGGTTGTGCCTTTTAATATTTTCTCACCACCATAACGCTCATCATTGAATAAGGTGTGTCCAATATGCTTCATATGCACACGAATTTGGTGTGTACGTCCGGTTTCCAAGCGGCAACTAATCAAAGTTACATATCCCAATCGCTCAATAACCTTGAAATGAGTCACTGCAGGTTTTCCTTTGTGAGCATCCTCACCTTCAAAAACAGTGTTTTGTAATCTATTTTTAGGGTGACGTCCAATATTGCCTTCAATTGTTCCTTCATCTTCAACCACATTGCCCCAAACAATAGCCAAATATTCGCGCTCCGATGTTTTTTCTGCAAACTGGTTAGACAAATGGTTCATTGCATTTTCAGTTTTGGCCACTACCAATAAACCACTCGTATCTTTATCTATTCGATGTACCAATCCTGGACGATCACTTGAATTCTTTGGTAAGTTTTCAAAATGATATATGAGTCCGTTAATTAAGGTTCCTGAATAGTTACCATGACCTGGATGCACCACCATTCCAGCAGGTTTGTTTACGACCAATAAATCATTATCCTCATAAACTATGTCTATAGGAATGTCTTCTCCAACAAGAAGGTGCTCATGCGGTGGATGTTCAAACTTAACCGTTATAACATCATTTGGTTTCACCTTGTAATTTGATTTTACGGTAACGCCATTCACAAAAATATTTCCGTCGCGTGCTCCAGCCTGAATTTTATTTCGGGTTACATTTTCGATAAAGTTCATGAGATATTTATCAATACGCAGCGATTGCTGTCCCTTTTCTACAACAAAACGGTAATGCTCATAAAGTGAATCCTCTTGAGGAAATTCCGGAGTCGTATCCATATTTTAGTTTGAAGTTGGTCGGTTACCATTACCTAACACCAAATCTATTTTGGTCGTATACGGTAGCTTAACACCAGCATTAATAGTTTTACCATTATGCTTCATACCTAAGACAACATCCTTACCTATATTATCGATGTAAGTTTTCTCACCAACCTGAAAACCAAGTGCTTCTAAGGTTGGTTTTGCCTGTCTAAACGTACTTCTTATGACATCTGGCACCTCAACTTTTCGATATCCTGAAGGATTAAGTGTAAGATATATTTTACGGTTTTCCTTAACATTTTTACCAGCAATTGGATCTTGCTCAATTACTGAGTATTTTGGGTAATTTGGATTAAAATTTGAAGAATCTTGTACCTGCATCACCAAATCCAAATCGTCCAACTCAATTTTTACGGTTTCTAAGGATTTACCTTTCAAATCAGGTACAGTCACAAAATCACCATTATTTGTAGTTATGTCTAACCACTTTAATAATAAAAAACTAAACACTACAATTGCAACCACTGCAAGTGCTAATTGTTTGAAGAATGTCTTACTTGTGAGGAATTTTACTAAACTCATATGTCTTAACAATAGGTAGCAAAACTAATGAAAATAGCAGAGTCTTGCCGAAATCGATTTACTTTTTATCTACGTATATAAATTGTAAAACGATTATTAATGTTGAAATAAAATTATTGATACATTTACAAAACTTCAAATTATATCGATTATTATGTCTAAAAATATTGCAATAATTATGGGTGGCTACTCAAGCGAATATCAGATATCGCTTAAAAGTGGCGCTGTGGTTTATGAGACTCTTAATCGTAAGTTATACACACCATTTGCGATTCATATTTTCAAAGGCAAATGGGTATATGTTGCTGATGATGGTAGGGAAACACCGGTGGATAGATCGAATTTTTCAGTAAACTTAAATGGTAAAAAAATAACATTCGATTGTGTTTTTAATGCCATTCATGGTTCGCCGGGAGAAGATGGCTATATGCAAGGTTATTTTGAATTATTGGGCATTCCTCACACAAGTTGTAGCATGTACCAAGCCGCGTTAACCTTCAATAAGCGTGACTTATTAGCCACCTTAAAACCGTACGGTATAAAGACTGCCGAAAGTTACTACCTTAATGAAGGTAATACCATCGATGAAGATGCCATTATTAGAAAAGTTGGGCTACCATGTTTTGTAAAAGCCAATAAAGCTGGAAGCAGTTTTGGCGTCTCTAAAGTGTATAAAAAGGAAGACCTTAAAGCTGCAATTGAGATATCGTTCAAAGAAGATGATGAGATTATTATCGAACAGTTTTTAGATGGTGTCGAGGTTTCAGTTGGTGTTATTTCTTACAAGGGCGAAACTAAAGTTCTACCTATTACCGAAATTATTTCGGAGAATGATTTCTTTGATTATCAGGCCAAGTACGAAGGCAAGTCTCAAGAAATAACGCCTGCACGTATTTCAAAAGATTATGAAACTAAAATTACTAGAGAGGCTAAAAAAGTCTATGAGATTTTAAAGATGAAAGGATTTAGTCGCAGTGAATTCATTTTTAAAAATGATGAGCCTTTTCTATTAGAAATCAATACGGTACCTGGTCTTACCAAAGAGAGTATTTTGCCGCAACAGGCACAAGCAGCTGGTATCTCGCTCGAGGAATTGTTTAGTAATGCAATCGAAGAAGCTATGATAAAATAATTTTTATCTTAGACGCTACTAACTAACTCAATCAACCTCCTACATGATTTTTTATGGAACAAATGCCTCAAGACTTAAAGAAGGCGTACTAAACAATGTCACTTGTCCAGCATGTGGCGAGATTACATCAATGAATTATACAGTTTTTGGTAGATATGCCTATCTGTATTGGATACCTGTTTTCCCATTGGGAAAAACGACTGTTCTGGAATGTAATAGCTGTAAAACAACCTTTAAACTAGAGGAATTACCTCAACAAATTCAACAAAATTTTGAAATAGAAAGACATTGCGGTATACCTCTAAAGCATTTTGCGGGCTTATTTATCATTCTTGCTTTTGTTTCTTGGGCTTTATATGCAAATGCTAAGGACAAAGAAAACGAAGCTATTTATCTCGATGCGCCAAAAGTTGGTGATATTTACCATATGGAAGGATCTTCGTCAAGTTATTATACATCAGCTAAGGTTATTGCCATTGAAAACGATAGTGTTTTTATAGTGGCTAATGATTTTGAAACTAATAAAAGAAGTGGTGTTAGTGATATTAATAAGGATTCGAATTACAACCAGGATGAAAACACTTATGGTTCGACTATTGCTGATATTAAACAGCTCTACACGGATGAAGTTATATATAAAATTGAGCGGGATGAATAATCCTGCTTATCTTTGTATTAGATAACTTCTATTAATACTTAATAAGTAATATGAAAAGAGCTGTATTTCCAGGATCATTTGACCCAATTACTTTAGGACATTACGACATTATTGAGCGTGGAGTCAAGTTATTTGATGAAGTGATTATTGCCATTGGCGTAAATGCAGATAAAAAATACATGTTCTCTTTAGAACAACGTAAGCAGTTTATTGAGGAGGCTTTTAAAAACCAACCGAAAGTAAAAGTGACAACCTATGAAGGTTTAACTATAGATTACTGCGAATCGGTTGATGCAAAATTTATACTTCGAGGACTTCGAAACCCGGCAGATTTTGAGTTTGAAAAAGCCATTGCACATACCAATAGAAAACTATCAAAAATTGAAACAGTCTTTTTATTAACAGCAGCTAAGACCTCGTATATTTCATCTTCAATTGTAAGAGATGTTATAAGAAATAATGGTGATTATTCCGTTTTGGTGCCTGACAGTGTTTGCCTGTAATAGCGTGCTTTTTGTGTAACATTTTGTTACAAAATGCGACTTATTAATACTATGTTAGGTCGTATTACATTCATACTTATAAAACTCAAATTACTTCAACCAAATAAAAAAATTCTGAATGGTTGGACTAGGAAGTTTGATGCCAAAAAATTAAGATATGTATTGATTAATGGGAATTATAAAATTAGACCATTAGCAGCTCAAGCTTTAGCAGATATTAATGATACAACTGCAATACCTCTACTCCTTAATTCAATTAACGACAATATTTATAATGTTTCTATTAGTGCATTGAGTGCTTTAGATGATTTAGATACGAATCTGGAAACAGACCGATTGATTAACAGGAAACGTTTTTACTGGACTAATATTTTAAATAGAAAAGCGAATAAACCAAAGAAGAAATATGGCAAGGCCAATATTTACAGATGGGAGCGTAAAACTAAGAAGAATTTTGAAATGGTTAAGGAGCGCCTAAAAAGACCGATAAGCTAAACCTTAGAATTTAATAAAGGGATATTTTGCCCCTATCCTATCTATTTTTAAATCCAAGTTCTTCAAAAATTGTTCATGTGCTTTAGATTCTGGATTAAAAGGTTTGTGAGCGAGTCCTTTTTGGATGATGTCTACATTTTTCATTGTATCCTTTACCAAATCTACCATCCAAACACTCACAAAACGCTCCCAAATGTAGGTCACTGCCAAATCATTTGGGTGTAACATATCTTCTTTGTAAAATCGGTAATCTCTCAACTCATCCAATTGTATT
>CBFHYD010000101.1:0-4727 GCA_965659975.1 Winogradskyella sp.
TGTCGGTGACAAAACCTGGGTAGCTACTGGAGGAAAATCGAGTCGTATTTTATTCTCTCCTGATAAAGGCAAATCATGGAAGGTTTATAACACACCAATTATACAAGGAAAGGAAACTACCGGAATGTATTCTATAGACTTTTACGATGAGAATAATGGATTTGCAATTGGAGGTGATTACACCAAACCAGATGATGCTGTTGATAATAAGATTAGAACGGCTGATGGTGGTAAAACATGGGAAGTTGTTGCAAATGGCAAATCACCAGGTTATCGCAGTTGTGTTAAATACGTGCCAAATAGAAATGCAAAAGAATTAGTCGCCGTAGGTTTTAAAGGAATTGATTATAGTAATGATACTGGAGAAACCTGGAAGCACCTTAGCGACGAAGGATTTTATACTATTCGATTTTTAAATGATTCTATTGCTTATGCAGCGGGAAATGGACGTATCTCTAAATTGATTTTTAAATAAAAAAGAGCCTTTCGGCTCTTTCTTAATTTTTTCTGCGATCTCTGAACTTTTTTAATTGCTCTAAAAGTTTTCGATTAAACTGATCTTCTACAACCTGAAGTTTAATAACCTTAGTTGCTGGAATTACTTTCTTTAATTCACGCAACATTTCTCCTCTTGAAGCAATCATGTCACTTTCATTATTGATGTATTGTTCAATAATGTTATTGGCTTCACTTTCTGAAAGATTTTCAGTACGTCTAATTTTGTTTTTTAATTCACGAATAGCTTCTCTCTTTTTCTCGATTTGCTCATCGTATTTATTGTAAACAGGCCAGAATACTGCAGCCTCTTCGCTACTGAAATTTAGCTTTTCGGTAATAAATGCGGTTTTTTGAGCTTTAATACGCTCGCGCATTTTTCCACCTCTTGGTGGCTGGGCAAAACTTAAAAGCCCAACAAATAATAGTGTAAGTGTAATTATCTTTTTCATGTTATATGTTATTCTAAAATTAATTCAATATCGGCGTTATCAATAAGATAGTCCTCTAAATTTTCTTCGTTATAGTCGATTTCGGCAATGGAGAAATCCTCTACTAAAATCTCTACATCGGTTAACAACTCTGCTAACTCATAAGTATCTAAGTCACTATTGATAAAGTAGTTTTCTACCATTTCGAAAGATAACTCTTCGGTTGTATTTGATGAATTAATAAATACAGCAAATAACAGTAGTAACGAAGCAGCAATTCCTGAGATAAAGTATAATTTTTTACTTCTAAAAATAGAAATTACTGGTGTTTCTTTCTTTTCATTGAGTTTTTCAAAAACACTATTCTCAATAGAATCTAAATAGTTTTCAGGAACTTTAAAACCTGGTTCTGAAACCTCAAAAGTCGATTCGCTTTTTAGTTGCTCCATAAGTTTATCTTCAAAAGAATCGAAGTAACCTTTGGGCACTTTAAAGCCTGACGGAATGTTTTTATTTAGTTTCTTGTTGTCCACTTTTAATGGTTTCTAATTGTTTAGACTTTATTTTGGTTAAAAGGTTTAATCCGATGTTAAAAATGTTTCAATCTTTTTTATTGCCAAACGATAGGAGGTTTTTAAGGCACCTTCACTTGTCTCTAATATTTCTGAAATATCCTTGTATTTCATATTATCAAAATACTTCATATTGAAGACTAATTTTTGTTTTTGTGGCAATGTTGCTATGGCTTGTTGTAATTTAAGTTGAATAGCGTCACCTTCAAAATAGACATCTGCAGTTAAATTATTCAATGCATTATTACGAACCTCTTTACTCGTTATTCGTAATCGTTTTGCATTTTTATTTATATGAGTGATACTCTCGTTGGTTGCGATGCGATACATCCACGAGTATAATTTACTATCACCCTTAAATTTATCTATACTTCTAAACACTTTTATAAACGTATTTTGCAACACATCATCGGCATCGTCGTGACTTAATACAATTTTTCGAATGTGCCAATATAGACGCTCCTTGTAGAGACTCATGAGTTCTCTAAAGGCACTTTCTTTTGTAGCATCACTTTTTAGTCTAGCGATTAAGTCTAATTCGTTTGTCAAGTTGTGATTTGGTTTGTTGCTTTGACTAAGGTAATTAGAAAAGGTTTAATCTTGAATTAATAAGATCATAAATCAGTCAAAACTCTGCATCTCCACGAGCTTTTTGTAATCACCATTTTTACTGAGCAATTCGGTATGTGTACCTTGTTCTGCAATTTCACCTTTGGACATGACCACAATTTGATCAGCGTTTTGGATGGTAGATAATCTATGGGCAATAACGATAGATGTTCTGTTTTTCATCATGTTTTCTAAAGCCACCTGCACCAAGCGCTCGCTTTCGGTATCTAAGGCCGATGTTGCTTCGTCCAAAATCATGATTGGTGGATTTTTGAGTACGGCACGGGCAATACTTAGACGTTGCTTCTGTCCACCAGACAATTTACCACCAGCGTCACCGATATTAGTATTAATACCATTTGGCAGATCTTTTACAAACTCCCAAGCATTGGCAATTTTTAGCGCTTCTTCAACATCTGCATCCGAAGCATTTTCATTACCAATGAGGACATTGTTTTTTACGGTGTCGTTAAACAAGATTGAGTCTTGTGTTACCAATCCCATTAAAGAACGTAATGATGATTTTGTCAAGTCTTTTATATTCTCAACATCAATTAGGATGTTACCTTCATTAACATCATAAAAACGCGTGACCAAGTTGGCGATGGTACTTTTTCCACTTCCAGATTGACCAACTAAAGCAACACTTTTGCCTTTAGGTACGGATAGTGAAAAATTCTTTAGCACAAGATCTTCTTCGTATTTAAAGGAGATATCTTTTAATTCGATAGACGTCGCAAAATCATTCTTTGTTTTGGCGTTTGGCGCATCTTTTAATGGAGATTCTGTATTGAGTATTTCCAATACACGCTCAGCTGCTGCATTTCCTTTTTTAACGCTGTAACTTGCTTTACTGATAGCTTTTGCTGGTGTTAATATATTATAGGCTAAACCCATATATGCGATAAATGAACTGCCATCAAGCGTACCATCAATTAATACCATGCGACCACCATACCAAAGCAAGATTGCAATAACCGTGATTCCTAAAAATTCACTTGTTGGTGATGCTAAATTTTGACGATTGAGTAAGGAGTTCGAAAAATTATAAAAGCGTTGCGTAGACGATTTAAATTTACCCAGAAAGGTATGTTCTGCATTAAAACCTTTGATCACTTTTAATCCTCCAAGTGTTTCCTCTATGATAGATAAGAATGTACCTTGTTCCTTTTGTACATTGTCTGACTGTTTTTTCAAGGATTTCCCTATTCGTGAAATAATAAATCCTGAAATAGGAATAAAAATGAAAACGAATAATGTCAGTTTTGCACTAATTAAAAGCATCATTATTATTGTGAATACAATTGTCAGTGGTTCTCTAATAATTAGCTCAAGAATTGATAAGAATGAATATTGTATCTCCTGAACATCATTTGAGATTCTTGCTATCGTATCTCCTTTACGTTTCTCGGAATAATATGAAATAGGTAATTCCGTGATTTTATGAAATATAGCATCTCTTAAATCTCTTAAGACACCATTACGAAGGAATGTAATAAAATACATTGCCAGATAGTTAAAGAGATTCTTGAGAAAGAATAGAACAATAACCAAGGCTATTACAATTATCAGTGCTTTTGAAGCGTCATCTCCTGCAGTTTGGTCTACTTTATAAGCCATGAACTGCTTATAATAATCCATAGCGTTAATAATACCATTCCATACAGGTTCTTTAACGGCTTCTTTATCTCCTAAACAATCTTGTTCTTTTTTGAAAAGCACATCCAACATTGGAATTAAGGCAATAAAGGAAAGTGCACTAAAAAGAGCATAAAAAATATTACAGATAATATTAAGGACACCATACATTTTGTATGGTATAGCAAAGCGAATTATTTGCTTAAAATAGTTCATCTAAATTTTCATATCGTTTAAGATGGTATCTATCTTACTTTCCAACAATTGCTCCGTTTTATCAAAATCAGTCATATTGTCAAGCGTGGTATTAACGCTTATGTAGAATTTTATTTTAGGCTCTGTACCACTTGGTCTAAGCGCGATCTTACTTCCATTTTCTGTGGAGTAAATCAACACGTTAGATTTTGGAACGTCAATATTTGATGTTTCATGAGTTTGTATATTCTTAGAAACAGATAATTGATAGTCTTCTATAAGGACGACCTTTTCACCAGCTATTTCCTTGATTGGGTTTTCTCTGGCATCAATCATCATTTGTTTTATTTCATTAGCACCTTCAATGCCTTTTTTAGTTAAGGATACCAAACGTTCTTTATAAAAACCATGTTCTATATACAAACGAATCAATTCTTTAAAGCAAGAGCTGCCATTCGCTTTTGCTTGTGCAGCAATCTCGCAAGCCAATAAGGTCGAGGTCACCGCATCTTTATCTCTCACAAAATCACCAACCATAAACCCAAAACTTTCTTCGCCACCTCCAATAAAATCGAGCTCAGGGAAATCTTTTATCATTTTGGCAATCCACTTAAACCCTGTTAGCCCAATTTTAATTTCTGTATTGTAGGCATTTGCTAAAACAGACATCATCGATGTAGATACTATTGTTGAACCTATGAATTCTTTTCCAGTTAGTCTATTTGCTTTTTTCCATTGTTTGAGCAAGAAATCAGTCATTACAATCATGGTCTGATTGCCATTGAGT
>CBFHYD010000102.1:0-4708 GCA_965659975.1 Winogradskyella sp.
AAAAGGAGTTAAAGCGATTAAAGTAGCAACTATAGAGCCTATAACAGCGCTTCTACTCAACTTTTTATCATCCTCCTTGAACGAGTTTACGTTTTTTCTTTTTGATTTCTGTTTTAGCTTGTCCATCTAAATCAATGATGTTAGTTGCCTGCGCAGTAAATAACATTCCACCGAAGATAGCAATAGCTAAAATTAGTTTCTTACTTTTAATAATTCAAGGGATTTAATTAATTAATTAATTATGATGCAAATTAACGGCCGATTGATGAGCTTCTAAAATGCACCGATGTTAAAATCCGATGAATATTGAGATTTGAAATACGGTTTTTCCGCAATTGGCTTACGGTTATTCCGTACTCTTAAAACTAATTGGTGGTAATATGAATGCTATTTGCTACTGTTCATAGGCATATATTCGGTTAAATGATTCTTATTTATGGTTAATTTGAGGGATCTTTCGTTACTATTAATAATTGAAATATCAATTATACAATGATCTTCAGGAATTAAGTCTTTAATACGTTCTGACCATTCTATAAAAATCCAATTATTAGTGTATAAATAATCTTCTACGCCAAAATTGAGTGCTTCTTCTGAGTTTTCTAATCGATAGAAATCAAAATGATAGATAACATTATTTGGAATAACATATTCGTTAACAATGGAAAATGTTGGGCTACTTACAGCATCAGTACTACCTAAAGCTTCAACCAACGCTGTAATAAGTGTTGTTTTACCAGCACCCATATAACCATTAACCAAAACAACTTTAGAATCAATTTGTTCTATTAGCTTATTGGCAACAGACTTAATGTCTTTAAGTTGATATGTATAACTTATTTCTGACATTTTCTAATTAATTATACAATGCAATACTATATAATTTTTATCAGAAAACCTAAGAAAAAATGCATTTCGTCGGATATTTATGCATTATAAGGAGTTATTTGGGATCTAAAACAACAAACGGAATGATCATTTCTTCTAACGACACCCCACCATGTTGGTACGTATTCCTATAGTAACTCACGTAGTGATTAAAGTTATTTGGATAGGCTAAAAACAAGTCATTTTTAGCGAAAATAAAGGAACTGCTCATCGTTATAGCCGGTAAATGCACCGATTTGGGGTTCTCTATAGCTAAAACGTCCTTGTCTTCATAAGTTAAGCTTCGACCTGTTTTATACCTTAAATTAAGACTAGTATCACGATCTCCAATTACCTTAGTAGGCGCTGAGACATTTATGGTTCCGTGATCCGTTGTGAGAATGAGTTTAAATCCTAACTGCTGCGCCTGCTGTATCATCTCTAATAATGGAGAGTTCTTAAACCAACTTTGAGTTAATGAGCGATATGCCTTGTCGTTACTCGCTAATTCTTTAATGACTTCCATTTCGGTTTTTGAATGTGAAAGCATATCTACAAAATTGTAAACAACAACATTAAGATCATTATCCTTAAGACTTCTAAAATTATCAACCAGTTTTTTTCCAGATTTAAGACTCGTGATTTTGTAATATTCATACTTTAAATGCGATAGCCCTAAGCTTTTTAATTGTTCGCGAAGAAAATCATCCTCATGCAGGTTTTTGCCACCTTCGTCCGTGTCATTTTTCCAATATTGCGGATAGAGTTGCTCCATATCGGCTGGCATTAGTCCAGAAAATATAGCATTTCGAGCATATTGAGTAGCCGTAGGTAAGATGCTGTAAAAAGACATCTCAGAGGATTTCTTGTAATAATTATTGACTATCGGCTCAAAAGCACGCCATTGATCATAACGTAGATTATCTATAACTACTAATAAAGTCGGTTGCTTATCACTTAACTCAGGAACAACTTTTTCCTTAAATAAATTATGAGACATTAATGGTCCATCGGAATCTGGTTGAAACCAATCGGCGTAATTTTTTTCAATAAACTTCCCAAATTGCGAATTTGCCTCGGTTTTCTGAGATTCTAAAATTTCAGTCATACCAACATCTTCAATATCTTCAAGCTCTAATTCCCAATAAATCAACTTCTGATACAATTCTGCCCATTCTTCATGTGAATTCACCATTGATAGATCCATCGTGATCTTCCTGAATTCTTGCTGATAGTTAGAGGTCGTTTTTTCGGAGACCAAACGGCTGTGATCTAAATTTTTCTTTAAACTCAATAATATCTGGTTTGGATTTACTGGTTTTATCAAATAATCAGCAATCTTACTTCCAATAGCTTCTTCCATAATATATTCCTCTTCACTTTTTGTAATCATCACAACTGGAAGATTTGGTCGACGTTCCTTAATTTCAGATAAGGTTTCTAAACCTGTGAGACCAGGCATATTTTCATCTAAAAAGACGATATCAAAATTGGTATCACTTAGAATCTCTAAAGCTTCAGTACCGCTTTGACACTTTGTAACTTCGTAATCTTTCTTTTCAAGGAATAAAATATGAGGTTTTAAAAGATCTATTTCGTCATCGACCCAAAGGATATTTATGGTGTTCATGTATATTTGTTTCTTAATTATTAAAGATTATAGCGATTGCCGAGTAACAAACTAAAAATATTTAACGATCCAATTTACGGTTTTATTACAATACCAAATGAGTTGGTTTTCGATTTAATTCAGCATAAATATTTCCAAAGATTGCGTAGAATTTCTCAGATGGGAATGTCTTATTTGGTATATCCAGGTGCACACCATACAAGATTCCATCATGCCTTAGGTTGTGTGTTTTTAATGCAAAAGGCTGTCAATGTGCTTCGTTTTAAAGGAGTTAGCATTTCTGATAAGGAAGAAACTGCATTGATGATTGCTATTTTATTACATGACGTTGGTCATGGTCCATTTTCTCACGCTATGGAACATAGTATCGTTGATGGGATTTCTCATGAGGAAATTTCACTGCGATTTATGGAAAGTCTTAATGCTGAATTTAACGGAACTTTAACCTTAGCGATTGAAATTTTTAGAGGTGAATATAAGCGCAAGTTTATGTGTCAGCTTATTTCTAGCCAGTTGGATATGGATCGATCGGACTATTTAAAGCGTGATAGTTTTTACACTGGTGTTGCAGAAGGAAACATTAATAGTGAACGACTGATAAATATGCTGAATGTGAGAAACGACGAACTCGTTATTGAAGAAAAAGGCATTTACAGCATTGAGAAGTTTTTGATTGCGCGTCGCTTTATGTACTGGCAGGTTTATTTGCATAAAACTGGCTTAGTAGCCGAACAGTTGCTTATTCGCGTTTTGAAACGCGCTAAAGAATTGGTTAAAAGTGGAAGTAAACTTGAGGCGAGTAAACCATTGAGCTACTTTTTAGAAAATGATATTAGTGCATCAAATTTCAATGATGAAAGTTTATCTATATTTTCTCAATTAGATGATTATGATGTTGTATCTGCCATGAAGGCTTGGCAGCACCATGAGGATTTTGTGTTGAGAAATCTCTGTGATATGATCATAAATAGAGATTTATTAAGTATTAAGCTGAAAAGTAAACCAATAAAACTAGATACACTTCAGAAGCATAAAGACAAGCTTATCAAGAAATATGATGTCTCTAATGATGAGACGGATTATTTTGTGTTTACTGGTAAAGTATCTAATAAAGCCTATGATAAAGATGGCGGCCCAATAAATATATTGTTCAAAAATGGAAGGGTAAAGCCTATACCAAATGCTTTTGCTGAGTTAAATACCGCAAATCTTGGTCAGACCATAACTAAACACTATATCTGTTACCCTAAAAACAAATTGTAATACATTTTTTCTATTTTTGCCAAACCAACCAAAAGTTTAAACAAAACATTTGAAATTTTCAGCAGCACAAATCGCGGGTATTTTAGAAGGTGAAGTCATTGGCGACCCTGAAATCGAGGTATCCACATTATCTAAAATAGAAGAAGGAAAAGAAGGTTCTTTAACGTTTTTAGCCAATCCTAAATACAAACCTTATATCTATTCTACAAAGGCTTCTATAACTATAGTAAATGCCGATTTTGAAGCTGAGCAAGAATTATCAACTACACTTATAAAAGTAGACGACGCTTACAAAGCTTTTACCAAATTATTAGAATACTATAACCAAATAAAGCTCAACAAAACAGGAATAGAATCACCATCATTTGTGTCAGATTCAGCTCAAGTCGGAGAGAATCCTTATATAGGTGCTTTCTCATATATCGGTGATAATGTCACTTTGGGTAACAACGTAAAGATCTTTCCTAATTCTTATGTAGGAGATAACGTTACTGTTGGTGATAACACCATAGTCTTCTCTGGAGGTAAAATATATTCAGAATGTATAATTGGTAATAACTGTGTTATCAATTCAGGTGCTATAATTGGAGCTGATGGGTTTGGATTTGCACCAAATGAAAATGGTGAGTATTCTAAAGTACCTCAAATAGGGAATGTTATTTTAGAAGATAATGTAGATATCGGTGCTGGCACAACAATTGACAGAGCCACTTTAGGTTCAACGATTATAAGAAAAGGTGTCAAATTAGATAATCAAATTCAAATTGCTCACAATGTTGAAATTGGTAAGAATACCGTGATCGCGGCTCAAACTGGTGTTGCTGGTTCTACAAAAATTGGAGAGAATTGCCAGATAGGCGGGCAAGTTGGTATAGTAGGTCACATCACTATTGGTAATAACGTACGCATACAAGCGCAATCAGGTATTGGTAGAAACATTAAGGATAA
>CBFHYD010000103.1:0-4641 GCA_965659975.1 Winogradskyella sp.
GAAGTATCGATATAGCACTCTCTGTATCTGGTTCGTTCACCGTCACTTTCTGGAAACGACGCTCTAAGGCTTTGTCTTGCTCAAAATATTTTTGATATTCATCTAAAGTTGTTGCACCAATCGCACGCAACTCACCACGAGCCAATGCTGGCTTAAGGATATTTGCTGCATCCATAGCGCCTTGGCCACCACCAGCGCCAACTAAGGTGTGTATCTCGTCAATGAAGAGAACAATATCACCATCACTTGTGGTTACCTCTTTAATGACTGCTTTAAGACGCTCTTCGAATTCACCTTTAAATTTGGCACCAGCGATAAGCGCTCCCATATCCAAAGCAAATATTTGTTTGTCTTTAAGATTTTCTGGAACGTCACCATCTATTATTCGGTGTGCCAATCCTTCTGCAATTGCGGTTTTACCTGTTCCTGGCTCACCAACCAATATTGGGTTATTCTTAGTTCTTCGAGATAAAATCTGAAGGATTCTACGAATTTCCTCATCTCGGCCTATAACTGGATCTAACTTGCCATCTTGTGCCAATTGATTAAGATTCTTGGCGTATTTGTTTAAGGAATTATAAGTGTCTTCTTGGCTTTGCGATGTTACGCGGTCACCTTTACGAAGTTCCTCAATTCTTGCTTGTAATGTTTTTTCAGTAACACCTTGATCTTTTAAAATCTGAGCAATTTTGCTTTTAGATTTAAAAATTGCTAAGAACAGATGCTCAATAGAAATAAAATCATCGTTCATTTTTTTGGCAATCAATGATGCTTCATTTAGTGTTTTTCCAGCTTCACGAGAAAGCATAATATCTGTTCCAGATACTTTGGCAAAGCTTTGCAATTCTTTGTCTAAAATCTGCTCTAATAAACTGAGATTAACATTAAGTTTCTTAATTAAAAACGGAAGCACATTTTCATCGACATTTAGTATGCCTTTAAAAAGGTGTTCGTTCTCAATTTGTTGATGCCCATAACTCTGCACTAATTGCTGCGCCTGTTGTATGGCTTCTTGTGATTTGATTGTATAATTATTAAAATTCATATTTATATTTTTGATTCGCACATGGCAAATTATTACGATTAATTTTCTTTTTCGTTTACCTGTATTTCAATTATCCTACCAAAGGAAAATAGGATAGTGGTAAGCGACAAAATGTCGGTTAAAGGCTTGTAAACACTGACTTTATGTCTTTTAATGAGCCAATTTTTTATTTTCTACTTATCTAAAAAGGAATTATAATTATGAGTTTTTTTAAGAAGTTATTCAACACCGATCAAGAACCAAAAGAAGAGAAAGTTTTGCCTTGGCAAAATTTGGTTGATATAAAGCAATTAGATACGATTGAAGAAAAATCTAAAGCGAAAACCCAATTGATTTTTAAGCATTCGACGCGCTGTGGAATCAGCCGAATGGTCTTAAACCAATTTGTGGATATGTATGATCTAAATACAAATGCCGACTTGTATTATTTGGATTTGTTGAATTTTAGGGATGTCTCTAATGAAGTTGGGTATAAATTTCAGGTGATGCATCAATCACCGCAACTGATAGTTATCCGAAATGGAGTAGTGGTTGCGCATGCATCGCATGGAGCTATTAATGATTTGGATTTAAGTAATTATATATAAAACTCATGATAAAACTATTTAGAACTTACCATACAATCTGATAGTTAAAAGTAGAATCAGAATTCGAGCACTAATTCTCATTCTTATCAAAGACATTGGAACTTAATATATTTGTATTCTAATTTAGTCTTTATGCTTAAAACAGCCGGTGTAAATTTTTCTTACACAAAAGAATCTAATTTTAATTTCCCAGATATCGAGTTATCCAATGATACCTCGTTATTAATTTTAGGTAAATCGGGCATTGGTAAGACGACACTTTTACATTTATTAGCCGGAATTTTAAGCCCTGATAGTGGGTCAATTGTTATTAACGACAGTGATATTGCTAGTTTAAGTAATAAAAAATTAGATACGTTTAGAGGCAAACACATTGGTATTGTTTTTCAAAACACCTCTGCAATTTCTTCATTAAACGTTTACGATAATTTACAGGCCAGATTATACTTCAGTGGAATTTCCGATAAAAAAGAAGCGATAGATACTATATTACATCAATTAGACTTATATTCTGTAAAACACCAAAAACCTCATACGTTAAGCACAGGGCAAATGCAACGTTTAGGGATTGCTTTAGGTGTTATTCATAAGCCTGATATTATTCTTGCGGATGAACCTACATCAAGTTTAGATGATGATAATTCTGACTTGGTCATTAATTTATTGAAAAGTCAAGCCAAAAAGTCTAATGCTAACTTAATTATCATTACGCATGATCAGCGTGTAAAAAATTCATTTGCTAATACTATTGTTTTATGAATTTAGTAACGCTTAGTTATAAGAACATTATTGCCAAACCGTTACAAACCCTTTTAACGGTCTTAATACTTTCTTTGAGTATTGGGCTCCTACTGGGAGTAAAGCAACTGAACAAAATTTTTGAAACTCAATTACAGCAAAATTTAAACGGCATTGATATGGTTGTTGGTGCCAAAGGAAGCCCTTTACAATTGGTGCTTTCTACCGTTTTACATATTGACAATCCTACTGGAAACATCCCATATAATGAAGCAAAAAAGATTGCGGAAAACAAGTTTGTTGGTAATGCCATTCCGATTGCAATAGGTGATAATTATAAAGGTTATAAAATAGTTGGTACCACGTCAGGATTTGCCGATTTGCATAAAACTAGCATAGAAACTGGATCCATGTTCTATAAAACATATGAGGTGGTTTTAGGGCGTGCTGTTGCAGAAAACTTAAATCTAAACCTTGGTGATACTTTTTTCAGCTCTCATGGGATGATTGAAAATGCAATTGAAAGTCATGACAATCACGCATTAAAAGTCGTTGGTATTTTAAAACCTACACAAAATGTAATTGATAGGTTAATCTTAACCAATTTAAATAGTATATGGCATTTGCATGAGCACGACGATGAGCAAAGCAACGAAAGCCATAATCACGACAATGAAGATATTACAGCATTATTAATAACTTTTAAAAACAAAAGAGGTTTACTGTTTCTGCCAAGACGAATCAATGAAAATACGCCTTTTCAAGCGGCGTTACCGAAATATCAGCTTGATAAGCTATTTAAATCTACAGCCATAGGTACAAAAGCTATTACATGGATTGCGCTTTCTATTTTGTTTGTTTCAGCTATAAGTATGTTTGTAAGTTTATATAGAATGGTAAAAGAAAGAGCTAAAGAATTGGCTTTGATGAGAACTTATGGTGCCACCAGAAAGAGGTTAGTTTTATTAGTATTTTCTGAAGGATTGATTGTAGGCTGTGTTAGTTTTGTCTTGGGAATTGTATTGGCTACCGTTGGTTTACAAACTATATTTTCCTTAATTAAGGATACCTATAAGCAACAAATCTATTTATTGGAATATCATAAGGATATCTTAGAATTACTTATTCTTATCCTTGTGATCATTATTTTTGCAACGTTAATAGCTATTCGTCCAATATTTAAAATGGATATTTCTAAAATAATTAGTCATGAAAGTTAAATCGGTATTGTTTCTTTTGTTTTTTGCATTTTCTTGTACTGCTGTATTCAGTCAAAAGAAAATAACGTGGAAAGAACTTACGACTATATATCGCAAAGAATATCTTGCTGACAAAACTGAAGATAAACTAGTAGGTTCTGCCTTTAACGATGTGATTTCAACTCCTCAAGGTGACAAGACAAAAACAATATCTCTAAAAGATCTGGAAGGCAAAAAAGTAACCATAAGAGGCTATTTTTTGGACTTAGGCGCTGACTCTATTTGGTTCTTTCTATCGAGATTTCCTTTTGAAAATTGCTTTTTTTGCACAGGTGTTGGCCCAGAAACAGTCATTGAACTTGGGGAGTTTGAGAACGAAAAGTCCAAATTTAAAACAGACGATATAGTGACAGTCACAGGCACATTATATTTAATAAAGGAAGACGGAGAATACATGTATATATTGAACAATTGTACGGTAAGGCCTTATGAATCTTAATTCAATTTATTTCAAGAGGTTGCAAATGCTTTTACCTATGAATCAGTGAAACAATAAAAAAAGCCTTCTAATTCAGAAGGCTTTTTTTATTGTTTGGAAGTTCTAAACTAATTACCAAGTCCACCTCTTCTATTTGGTGATCTTTGCGCAGGCCACTGGCGTTGTTCTCCAGTTCCTGGGTTAATTGGCATTACTATTTTCTCGCGCGAGGCTCTTTCAGGATCTTTAGATGCCATATATGCCAATATCGCTGTAAGAATAGCATTATTTCGTAAATCGTCAAAAACAACTTTATCGTAAGTATCCCGGTTTGTATGCCATGTATAATTCCAATACGACCAGTTTAAAGCACTTAAATTAAATGCTGGTGCACCAGCAGCTAAGAAAGAGGCGTTATCCGATCCGCCTCGGCTTGGTCTGCCTGGAAAACTGGTTTCTATATGTTGCGTTATGCTCCTTGGTACCGCGTTCAACCATCTTCCTAAATAATCATAGGCGTGTAAAAATCCAGCTCCCGAAATATTTATAACACGTCCTGTTCCGTTATCTTGATTAAAGGATGCTTGAATATTT
>CBFHYD010000104.1:0-4617 GCA_965659975.1 Winogradskyella sp.
CAATTCTAATGCTTGAAATTTATGGGTTTCCTTATTTTCAAACTTGTGAATTAGAGATGGCAAAACAAAATAATGCTTGGTTAGTATTTCCTTGTCTTTAAAAGATGTATGCGAGGCTATATAATGAAATTCCTGTGGGTTTAGCACTATTCCCGTTTCTTCTTCAACTTCTCTTATTAATGCATTTTCAGGGGTTTCTTTATTTTTAAGAAAGCCACCTGCCAAAACGTACCTTTTTTTGACACCTATTTTTTTGAATACTAAAATGTTAGCATCGTTTACTATTAATAGTCCAGACTTTTGACGTTTTTTCTTCTTAACTGCCATTTCTTAATCTAAATCAAAACTTAAATCATCTGTAGGCGAATAATCATTATCATCATTAAAGTTATCTTCTTCGTGTTCTTCAATGGCTTGTTGTAGTTTTTTGCCAATCTTTACCAAATAGATGACTTCATCTGTTCTAATTTCAACAGCCTCTATTTGTTCGCCTTTTGCATTTCTGAATGAAATAATGTCATTATCACCATAACCATCAGGGAATTTTTCTATTAATAGGTCTAAAATTTCAGTATTGAGTTTGTTGTAATCTACTATTATTCGTTTCATCTGATAGTTTTATTTTTTTTAGTTGTCAGATGGAATTCGCCAACACATTTCTGAAAATATTAAATTAATGTTGTGGCTCATTTCATCATTACATATTTAACAGGTAAGCAAAAATTAATGGTGCGACAATGGTTGCATCACTTTCTATGATAAATTTCGGGGTGTCGATATCCAATTTTCCCCAAGTTATTTTTTCGTTAGGTACTGCACCTGAATACGAACCATAACTCGTAGTGCTATCGCTTATTTGACAGAAATAATTCCAAAAGGGTGTATCTTCACGTTCCATATCTTGATAGAGCATTGGCACGACACAAATAGGGAAATCGCCTGCAATACCACCACCAATTTGAAAGAAGCCAATCCCATTTTCAGAATTGTTAGTGTACCAATCGGCAAGGAAGATCATATATTCAATACCCGATTTCATTGTACTTGCTTTTAATTCTCCTTTAAGCACATAAGAAGCAAAAATGTTACCCATTGTGCTATCTTCCCACCCTGGCACTACCATTGGTAAGTTTTTTTCTGCTGCGGCATACATCCAAGAATTTTTAATATCAATTTCGTAGTGTTCTTCTAAAACGCCTGACAATAAAAGTTTATACATAAACTCGTGAGGGAAATAACGTTCGCCTTCTTCTTCGGCTTCTTTCCAAATCTTAAAAATATGTTTCTGCAAGCGTCTAAAGGCTTCTTCTTCGGGAATACACGTGTCTGTTACTCGGTTCAATCCTTTTAAAAGTAAATCCCATTCGTCTTGTGGTGTTAAATCTCTGTAATTTGGCACACGCTTGTAATGACTATGCGCTACTAAATTCATAATATCTTCTTCGAGGTTTGCGCCTGTACAGGAAATGATATGGACTTTATCTTGCCTTATGATTTCAGCAAAAATTTTACCTATTTCTGCCGTACTCATTGCACCTGCCAATGATACTAACATTTTTGAACCATTAGCTAGTTGTGCTTTATAGCCTTTGGCTGCATCTACTAAACTTGCAGCATTAAAATGTAAAAAGTGGTTTTCTATAAATTGAGAAATATGTCCTTGATTAATAGTCGTCATTATCCTTAAATTTTGATAGTTTTTTAAAAGGCGAATCTATATCTTCATTATAATCATCATCGAAGTTTTCATTGTCATCTTCGTTATTAAATTTGTAACTCAACATTTTGTAGTAGAGTTTTGCCGCTAAAAAATCTGGCGCTTTATTATTAGGATTAGGACAGAGTTCTACAATATCAAACCCTACTACATTTTTTTCTTCAAAAACTCTTTTAAGAAACTCTAATGTTTCGTTCCAAAATAAACCACCTGGTTCGGGTGTGCCAGTACTTGACATTATGGATGGGTCTAGCACATCTAAATCTAAAGTGACAAAGACGTTTTCCGTCATTTGGTCTATGGCACTATCCATCCAATAATCATCATAAATCATTTCTTGTGCATAGTACACTTTGTTTCTTTCGACAATATTTTTTTCTGAAATATCCATAGAACGAATGCCTACTTGAATGAGATTTGTGCTTTGGCTGGCTTCATAAACTGCACAAGCGTGATTACAGGTAGAACCCTCATACTCTTTTCGTAAATCGGCGTGCGCATCTAAATGCAACACCGTTAAGTTGTTAAAATGCTCATTAAAGGCTCTAATTGTGCCAATAGAAATGGAATGCTCGCCTCCAAAAATGGTAACAAACTTATTGCGGTTAATGTATTTTTTAACGGCTTGATGCACGGCTTCTACCATTGCTTCGGGCGAACTGTTTTCAGTAATAGGTTCGGGCATATAAATACCTTGCTTATACACTTCGCTATCGGTTTCTATATCGTAGAGTTCCATATTTTCTGATGCTTCTAAAAAGGCATCAAAACCTTTATCTGCACCTTTTTGCCACGTACTTGTGCCATCATATGGTACAGATAGTAATACTATTTCTGATTTATCTGATGTTGCATATTCTTCTGGAATACCAGCAAATGTTTTATTTGTATTCATTTTAATAATGAGATGTTTTTAATGTATTATGATTTGTTACCAATTCTTCGCTTTCAACTTCATACCCTAAAATCTTTAAAAAATCGGTATTGGTTTGTTGAGGTCTAAATAATTGGGTGGTTGTATTTTGGTTTTCATCTTTATTAATAATAATATGTTTAGGCGCAGGAATTAAGCAATGTTGTAAACCACCATAACCGCCTAAAGTTTCTTGATATGCTCCTGTATTGAAAAAACCTATATATAGAGGTTTATTGGTGTTGTATTTTGGTAAATAAATAGCGTTGATGTGTTGCTCACTATTGTAATAATCATCGCTATCGCAAGTAAGCCCACCTAATAACACACGCTCGTAAGAGTCATTCCATCGGTTAATTGGAAGCATTACAAAACGTTTATTAATTGCCCAAGAATCGGTTAGTGTGGTAATAAACGATGCGTTTATCATATTCCACTTTTCACGGTCGTTTTGTTGTTTTTGATACAATACTTCGTATATCATTCCGCCACTTTCGCCAACGGTAAAACTGCCAAATTCAGTAAAAATATCAGGCGCATCAACATTGGCTTCAGTGCAAGCCGTTTGAATTTGGTTGACGATTTCTTCAACTAAATACTGATAATCAAAGTCAAATGCTAACGAATTTTTAATTGGGAAACCGCCACCAATATTAAGGCTATCTAACGTAGGGCATACTTTTTTTAGATTGATGTACACCTTTAAGCATTTCAACAATTCATTCCAATAATAAGCAGTATCTCTAATGCCTGTATTGATAAAGAAATGAAGCATTTTTAATTCAACTTGTGAATTATCTTTAATTTGCTCATTATAAAAGCGTACGATGTTTTTATAGCCAATCCCCAACCGAGAAGTATAAAATTCAAACTTTGGTTCTTCTTCCGAAGCAATACGAATACCTACTTTAAACTTGGTGTTAATCTCGTTGGTAAGTAGTGGTAATTCTTCATAATTATCAATAATTGGAATGCAGTTGTGATGTCCGTTATTAATTAACCGAGCAATGTTGGTAATGTATTGCTCTCGTTTAAATCCATTACATAAAACAAAGGTATTGTCTGTTATTTTGCCTTCTTTTTTTAAGGCTTCAACAATATCAATATCAAATGCCGATGAGGTTTCTATATGAACCTTATTTTTAAGGACTTCATCAATTACAAATTTAAAATGCGAACTTTTGGTACAATAGCAATAGTGATAATTACCTTTATAGCCAACAGTTTGCATTGCATTAGCAAACCATTGTTTTGCTCTTTGAATGTTGTTTGAAATTTGCGGTAGGTATGTGAATTTTAAAGGCGTTCCATACTGTTCTATTATTTGCATCAAATCTATCTGATGAAACAGTAGTTTGTCGCCTTGTAAAGCAAATTCTTCTTGTGGAAAATCAAAAGTTTGATTGACCAAATCAATGTATCGAGTATTCATTATTTTATGTGAAAAAAATTAAGAAATTGTAGCGTAAATGTGGCTTACACTATATCTGAATTCCGAAATAAATAATGAAATCTCAAATTCTTATTTGCTGCCTGACGACACAAATAAATTGATGTTTAAAAGAGGAATTTAAAGCGGAAGTTAGCTCTAAATTTCGGGGGCTTACACCATAAGCCATATTTGGGTTTGACTTCCTAATTCCCAAAACACCGAACGTAAAAACAGTTTTCAATGTGTTCAGCCAAAAAGATGTATATCCCATCTCTTATGTAACAAAGAAAATATAAAAATGGATAAGTTGTTAATAAATTTTTATTTTTTTAAGTAGGTAATTACAAAAACCACAACTTACTCTTTGCTTCATCTTTAATATCGCTTTGAAAACGTGGTACCAATTGAGCAACCATTTCGGGGTATTTAATAGTTATTGGGACGTTTTGAGGTTTTAATGATTTCCAATACAGTCTGCTAAATTGAAATACTTGTGTTAGCAATTCTGTGATAATATTATCATCCTCAAAAGCATCTTCATTAGGACTACTCATA
>CBFHYD010000105.1:0-4453 GCA_965659975.1 Winogradskyella sp.
AGGTGTTATAGCTATGAAGTTAGGTAATGCTCAAAAGGCATTAGACTATTTTGAGCGTATAAAGGCAGACTATGCTAATTCTGACGACGGTAAGAATATAGATGTGTTAATTGGAAAAGCATCTGCAAGCTTATAAGAATGGCTACTGAAAATAAAAATTTATCAAATTACGATAAAGCTATAATCCCAAACGCGAAAGATTTTCGGTTTGGGATTGTTGTTTCTGAGTGGAACGATACCATCACCGAAGGTCTTTTTAATGGTGCTGTTGAGGCGCTCAAAGATTGTGGTGCTGTAGATAAAAACATTACACGTTGGGATGTTCCAGGAAGCTTTGAGTTAATCTATGGTAGCAAAAAAATGCTCGAGCAAAATGTAGACGCAGTCATAGCAATAGGCTGTGTTATCCAAGGTGAGACTAAGCATTTCGATTTTGTTTGTGATGGTGTAACCCAAGGCATTAAAGACCTAAACATAAAAAGTGACATCCCAGTTATTTTCTGTGTTCTTACAGATAATAATATCCAGCAGTCAATCGATCGTTCGGGTGGGAAACATGGTAATAAGGGTAGGGAAGCAGCAATCGCCGCTATAAAAATGGCTGAACTTCGTAAAAATTCTCGTCGCCGCGGTATCAGTATTGGTTACTAAGAGATAAAATTTTACCATTTCTATTTTAAGTTAACCAAAGCTTATTTTGGCATTTTATTTGTTAACAATTTTTAGGAGTTACCATTATAGTTTTCCTTGTATTTTAAGTATTTTTGAAAGGTATCACGGTTACTTCAGCTATTGTGTTTAAACAACGAAAAAACAAAAGATTTAATTACACACCAAGATTTCAAAAGGCGGAAAAAGAGAAACCTTCTGAAGGTTTTGAGGCTAAGTGGTCAGAAGCAAAACAAGTAAATCGTCGACGAAGCCGAGGATTTAAATCGCTTCCAGTAATGATTGTGATGTTAATCGCTGTATTAATTTTAATGTATATCCTAAATGGATACATGTAAAACCGAGGTATTATGGGAATTTTTAGATTAAAGAAGAACAAAAGATATAATTATACACCAAGATTCTATAAAGGTGAAGGAAGTCCTTATGAAGTAAAGCATAAGTTCGATGATTATCGTAAAACTGTAAATCCTGCGAAAGGCATTAAGGGGAAATTCAACGACGCTTTAGATGATTATAAGTATAACAAAGACGAATCAGTGAATAAAAGAGTTTATATAATAATTGGTATTTTAATTTTAGTATTCCTCTTCATTATAGACTTTGACCTTTCAATTTTCTTCAAGAGCTAATGTCAGATATCATTCAACTGTTACCAGACCATGTTGCTAATCAAATTGCAGCAGGAGAGGTCGTTCAACGTCCTGCTTCAGTAGTAAAGGAATTGCTTGAGAATGCTATTGATGCTGGTGCTACAGAAATAAAATTAATACTTAAAGAGGCTGGCAAAACACTTGTTCAGGTGATTGACAATGGTAAAGGTATGAGCACTATGGATGCACGATTGTCTTTTGAGCGTCATGCCACTTCCAAAATAAGAACAGCCGAAGATTTATTTCAACTAAACACCAAAGGTTTTCGAGGAGAAGCTTTGGCAAGTATCGCTGCTATTGCACATGTAGAGCTAAAGACTAAACAAGAAAATGATGAGTTAGGTACGCTTATTATCATAGAAGGTAGTGCTGTAAAGTCTCAAGAAGTAGTTGTAACACCGAAAGGCTCGTCGGTAGCAGTAAAGAATCTCTTCTTTAACATACCAGCACGACGAAACTTTTTAAAGTCCAATACTGTAGAATTAAGGCATGTTACCGATGAATTTCATCGTGTAGCCTTAGCACATCCAAATATCGGGTTCTTTATGTTTCATAATGGAAGTGAACTGTTTAGTCTTAATCCAAGCAATTATCGCCAACGTGTTGTCAATATTTTTGGAAATAAGACAAACGAAAAATTAGTTCCTGTCGAAGAAACAACCGAAGTTTTGACTGTATCTGGATATGTTGGTAAACCGGAATTTTCAAAGAAAACAAAGACTGAGCAGTTCTTTTTTGTGAACAATCGCTTTGTAAAAAGTCCATATCTAAATCATGCTATTAATGCAGCATATGAAGGTCTTTTAAAAGACGGCTATCATCCAAGTTACTTTTTGAATCTTACTGTAGATCCTAAGACTATTGATATTAATATACATCCTACAAAAACGGAGATTAAGTTTGACGATGAGCATACGTTATATGCAATTTTACGCTCTGCTGTAAAGCATAGTTTAGGGCAATTCAACATTGCACCAGTATTAGATTTTGAAAGTGATACAAGTCTTAATACGCCATATAGCTATAAGGGCAAGGCTGGGCAAACACCAACCATTCAGGTTGATAGTGATTTTAATCCATTTGCCGATAAAGCAAAGCCAAAGCAAGCCAACTATGGTAAGCAATTAAAGTCGCCAGCACATTGGGAAAGTTTGTATGTTGGGTTAGAGTCAAAATCCAACGCGAATAAACTTCAGAATGCTGAGTTTAATTTAGAGCAAGATGAAACTACAGAACAAATATTTTCATCCGACGCTGTAGCCAATGAGAAAACCACGTTTCAATTAAGACAAAAGTATATTGTAAGTACTATAAAGTCAGGTATGCTTATTATTGATCAAAATAGAGCGCATCAACGTATTTTGTACGAAAGTTTACTACATCAACTGACATTTAATGAAGCAATAACGCAGCAACTGTTATTTCCGTTGACACTCAGTTATTCAAAAGCGGAGATTTCTATCCTAAAACAACTGCAGAAAGATTTGGAGTCGGCAGGTTTTGAATTTTCCGAAATTAATGATGAGAATATTCACATAACAGGTGTGCCAAGCGGAGTTCCAGAAAGTGAAGTCAGCATTGTTCTGGAGCAGTTGATTGCGGATGTAGAGAATGATGTACCAGACCAGAATTTTAGTCCTGTAGATTTAATGGCAAAATCAATGGCAAAAAGTTTATCTATTAAAACTGGTCAAGCTTTAAGTAGAGAAGAGCAAGAACATATTGTCGATAGCTTATTTGCTTGTAAAGAACCATCGGTTTCTCCTACAAATAGAACAACATTCATAACACTTGGTATCGATGATATCGAAAAGAAATTTATGTAGACCATTATGAGATTAGGAATAACAGATGCAGTAAAGCACTTAATTATTATCAACGTTTTAATGTTTGTAGGGAAGATGACTGTTGGTGGTGGTCAAACTTTCGATCAGTTATTTACCTTGTTTTTTCCTACGAATGATCTTTTCAAGCCATGGCAATTAGTAACACACATGTTTATGCATGGTGATGGAATGCACATCTTGTTTAATATGTTTGCTTTGTGGATGTTTGGAGTACCAGTGGAACGACGACTGGGTACCAAACGCTTTTTATTCATTTATTTCTCGGCTGGTATGGGTGCTTTTCTTTTTCAGTTAGGGTATTACTACAATGACTATTATCAAGCCTTACAAGGCATTGCAAACCTAGACCTTGAAGAAGGATTACTGCATAAAATTATAAATCTCGACATTCGAGATGGCAATTACTTACGTGGCGAATTATTGGAGAAAGGTATGACGCCTTTATTGAATGAAGTAGGCTTTCAAGGAACAATTACTCAAGAGAACTTTAGAAGTTTATTTGAAATGAATGTAACTACTACAAGTGCTATGGTAGGTGCATCAGGTTGTATTATGGGAATATTAGCTGCATTTGGAATGATGAATCCCAATGCAGAGCTCATGCTTATTTTTCTGCCGATTCCGATAAAAGCAAAATATTTTATACCAGGAATAATAATCTTAGATGTCATATCAGCGTTTACAGGTCAATCGTTTTTTAGCCCAAGTAATACAGCATTTATGGCTCACGTTGGAGGTGCCATTATTGGTTTTATAATTATGTGGTACTGGCGTAAAAACAGTATGGATAAATACCGTTGGAATTAGAGGAATGGGAACAGTAGATGAACTAAAATATAAATACAATAACCTTAATGTTTTTGGTAAGATTATAGTAATCAATATTATAATCTTTGCCCTAACAATCCTTTTTGGAGCATTCAAGTTGGGTTGGTTGATTAACTATTTTGTTTTACCAGCGGATTTTGATGCCTTTATTTGGAAACCTTGGTCCATTTTTACTTATGGATTTATTCACGCAGGTTTTTTACACCTCGTGTTTAATATGCTAATGCTCTATTATTTGTCTCGGGTATTGGTGAATCTTTTTAGGGCTAAGATGGTACTAAATATCTATTTTTTAGGGATTATCATTGGTGGCCTATTGTTTATGGCAATAGCTAATTTATGGCCAACAAATTTTTTTGGTGCAGGCGGTAATTTAAGAGGTGCATCTGCTGGTGTCGCTGCTTTATTAGCCTTCGTAGGAACGTATGTAGGTGATAATGAAATACGACCTTTCAA
>CBFHYD010000106.1:0-4208 GCA_965659975.1 Winogradskyella sp.
TTCGTTTGTTCTACTCTATTTCACTTTTAACTTGCTTCTTATTCCACCACTAGCAAGTTTTTTTGGTCGTGAACGTTTACCTATCTTTTCACAAGAAATTAGACCAATTAATTGGTTTTATCCATTGGCATTTCGGAATTATGTAACGCCAAAATTAAGGGCTTCTCTGATAGAAACTTCAAAAAAACATGAACAACAAATAGTCTATTTAGACGCTAACTTTCCGTTTTTCGATGGCTTTCCTTTAATTCCTCATTTAAGTCATAATGACGGTAAATAAGATTATCATGGTGCAGAATTACGCGTGCGTATACCAAGCGTAATAATAAATTAACTGCAGCATTAAAAATATCTGAGGCAGATTGTTTAAAAGAAGATGAAAAGATGTCTCTTCAAAAAGTATTTGAAGCAGAATTAAAAAAGCATAGTTAAAAACCAAAAAATAGGTATAGCTTCGACCCAAAAAGAGCTGTAATGTTTTGATTGGTTTTTAGATGAAAATATTAGAAAAAGGAAGGTTATCAAACTCGTAATTAGTATTGAAATTAAAGATTGAAAATTAGAGTTTGATTTTAAAAATTCAAGAATTAGAAAAACAATTAAGACCAAAACCCCTAAAGTTTTGGTCTTTTTTATTCCAATTTTCTGAGGTATAGTAGACAACTTCAAACTATCGTAATTCAGATCTCTAATTTCAAAAGGCAACATCAATACAATAACAAAACAAAAACGTTGTATTAAGCTTAGCCAAATCGATGTATCAAATTTCATCTCTTCATTTAATACCGGCAATAATACCGTTACTAAACTCCACACCAATGCAATGATATAAACCTTTAAACCTCCTATTTGTCTGAGATTCTGCTGTTCATCCAAAAAATATTTCTTGGGAAGAATTGGTACCGCATACAAAAATGTTACCAGAGCCAAACCACCAATCCACAGCATTAAATATGCATCAAGTTTCAAGAAGAAATAACACATCAAAATAAAAGCTACAGCACTAAAAACTTGAATAATTTTTAGCCATTTCGCCAAGCTTCTATGGTGAAACTTTGCCAAACCAAAATATTTGATAAAATTATAGCCGGTAATTGTCGCAAAAAAAACAAATAAAATAAGGTTGAAATCAAGGTCCAATTCGAAGGAAATAAGTGTTAACCACGTCAATGCAGACACAGCCAAAGCCACGTGAATACTTGCATTGATGTAAAAATTAAATACGGACTTAATCACCTTCATAATGTAAAAATAACCAAAGTGTTAATAAGCTCATTATTCGGTTAAAAACTTTAAAGTTCTTTAACTAAAATACATAGCCAATTACGTATTTTTGTGTTGAAAAAAAACAGCCTTAAAAAAGAAAAATAATGGACACAACTTCCTTCGCATTACGACACATTGGACCAGGCGCTGCAGAGCAAAAGACCATGTTAAATACAATTGGAGTTACAAGCATTGAACAATTAGTTTCGGAGACCGTTCCTGCGGATATTAGACTCAAAGAAGATTTGGATTTAGATCCAGCTATGAGTGAACAGGAATATCTAAGTCATATTTATGAATTGTCTAAGCTCAATAAAGTATTTAAGTCTTACATCGGATTAGGATATCATCCTGCAAATCTACCTGCAGTTATTCAAAGAAACATACTTGAAAATCCAGGTTGGTACACTGCTTATACACCTTACCAAGCAGAGATCGCACAAGGTCGCTTAGAAGCGCTCTTAAACTACCAGACTATGGTCATTGATCTTACTGGTATGGAAATAGCAAACGCCTCTTTACTCGATGAAAGTACAGCGGCCGCAGAAGCCATGGGATTATTGTTTGCCGTGAGATCAAGGCCTCAGAAAAAAGCTGGCGTTAATAAATTCTTTGTTTCAGATTTAGTCTTACCACAAACAATCGATTTACTGCATACTCGTGCTATTCCAATCGGCATAGAACTTGTTATCGGAAACGAGGCAGAATTCAATTTATCGGACGAATTCTTTGGTGCACTTTTACAGTATCCAGGAAAAGATGGCCAAATAACCGATATTAAAAGTTTTATTGAAAATGCAAATGCGTTAGATATAAAAGTTGCTGTTGCTGCAGATATTTTAAGCTTAATTAAACTTGAGGCACCTGGTAAATTTGGTGCAGATGTCGTTGTTGGTACAACACAACGATTTGGTATTCCAATGGGTTACGGTGGTCCTCATGCTGCATTTTTTGCTACAAAAGAAGCTTATAAACGAGATGTACCTGGACGTATCATTGGTGTCACGAGAGACACAAACGGGAACCGTGCTTTGCGTATGGCTTTACAAACACGCGAGCAACATATAAAAAGAGATAAAGCTACTTCTAACATTTGTACAGCTCAAGTATTATTGGCTGTTATGGCAGGTATGTATGCTGTATATCACGGACCGAAAGGTTTAGAGTTTATTGCCAACAAAGTGCAAAGCTCAACATATACATTAGCAAGTGCGCTATCAAAGTTAGGGTTAGAGCAAGTTAATACGCACTATTTTGATACAATTCAAATTAAAGCTGATGCCGTAAAAACTAAGTATCAAGCTGAAAAACGACAAATTAATTTTTATTATCCAGATACAAACACAGTTACAATAGCACTAAACGAAACGACTACTATTGATGACTTAAATGATATCGTTGAAGTTTTTGAAGCGGTAACTGAAAACAAGACTGAAAAAATAACAGAATTATTAAGTTCTCATACGATTCCCACATCACACCAAAGAGCTTCAGAATTCTTGACCTATGACGTCTTTAACTCTTACCATTCTGAAACAGAATTGATGCGCTACATCAAACGTTTAGAGCGTAAAGATTTAGCTTTAAACCACAGTATGATATCATTAGGTTCGTGTACAATGAAACTTAATGCAGCTTCTGAAATGTTGCCATTAAGCTGGAGCAGTTGGGGTAATATGCATCCATTTGCACCTGTATATCAAGCCGCTGGTTATAAACTTATGCTTAATGAATTAGAACACCAACTTACTGAGATTACAGGATTCGCAGCTACATCGTTACAACCAAACTCTGGTGCTCAAGGCGAGTTTGCTGGACTTATGGTGATTAGAGCTTACCACGAGTCTCGTGGTGATCATCACAGAAAAATCTGTTTAATCCCATCATCCGCTCACGGAACAAATCCTGCGAGTGCAGTTATGGCTGGAATGAAGGTTGTGGTTACAAAAGCATCTGATGACGGAAATATTGACGTCGATGATTTAAAAGAAAAAGCAGAACTACATAAGGATAACTTATCTGCACTTATGATTACGTATCCATCTACACATGGTGTTTACGAATCAGCGATTAAAGAAATTACACAGATAATTCATGATAATGGTGGACAAGTTTATATGGATGGCGCTAATATGAATGCTCAAGTTGGACTTACCAATCCTGGTAATATTGGAGCAGATGTTTGTCACCTTAACTTACACAAGACTTTTGCAATTCCTCATGGTGGTGGCGGTCCTGGCGTTGGTCCTATTTGTGTTGCAGAGCAATTAGTTCCATTTTTACCCGGAAACCCAATTATTAAATCAGGTGGTCACCAATCAATATCAGCGATTTCTGCAGCACCTTTCGGATCTGCTTTAGCTTGTATTATTTCGTACGGATACATAAAAATGTTAGGTGCAAAAGGTTTAAAAGAAGCTACAGAGGTAGCCATCCTCAATGCGAACTATATAAAAGAACGCTTAGAAGGTTATTACGATACGTTATATACTGGCGAGAATGGTCGTGCTGCACACGAAATGATTATCGATTGCCGTGACTTTAAAGAGCAAGGTATAGAAGTTGTGGATATTGCAAAACGACTTATGGATTATGGATTCCATGCTCCTACTGTTTCATTCCCAGTTGCTGGAACGATGATGATTGAACCGACAGAAAGTGAAAGTAAAGCTGAGATGGATCGTTTTTGTGATGCGATGATTTCAATTAGAGAAGAAATCAAACACGTATCAAAAGATGAACCTAATAATGTATTGAAAAATGCACCTCACACTTTACAAATGCTAACTTCTGATGAGTGGTTATTACCATATTCAAGAGAGAAAGCAGCTTACCCATTAGATTTTGTGGTTGATAACAAGTTTTGGCCAACGGTTAGAAGAGTTGATGAAGCTTATGGAGATAGAAATCTTATATGTAGTTGTGCGCCGATTGAAGAATTT
>CBFHYD010000107.1:0-3921 GCA_965659975.1 Winogradskyella sp.
TTTTTATCTTTTTTTCATGCGGAAATGAGAAAGAGCAAGATGTTGTTAATACGGTTCAGGAAGCGGAATTTGACTATAATGTTGAGTAATTTGCGGATATCAAAATTTTACGTTATCAAATTCCAGGATGGGATAATTTAACTCTGAAGGAACAAAAATTAGTCTATTATCTTACACAAGCAGGATTAGCTGGACGTGATATTATGTGGGATCAGAACTACCGTCACAATCTGGTAATTCGTAAAGCTTTAGAGAATGTATATACCAATTATGAAGGCGATAAGACTTCAGACGATTGGAAAGCTTTTGAAGTTTACCTTAAACGTGTTTGGTTTAGTAACGGAATACACCACCATTATTCGAATGATAAATTAAAACCTGAATTTAGTTCTGAATATTTAAAAACTCTTCATACTGAAACCAATTCTAATTTAGATGGTGAAGCTTTTGAGGTCATTTTTAATGAACAAGATTCTAAGAAAGTTAATCAGGTAAAAGGTGTTGATAATGTAATTGAGAAAGTTACACGTGATGGTAAGACCTATTTCAATATCAATGACTATGCGAAATTGCACGAGTTATTTGGTGAATTATTAAGAGAAACTCAGCGTATTAAGTCCGAAGGTGACTATGCCGCAGTTGAGGCTTTGGTAGAAGGTTACGGTGTTAAGGTAGATCAGGCTATTCATAAAGAAGTACTGGATCGTAATGCACAATTTACTTCTGCACCTTATAGTGGTTTTGTAAATCCTGGATTAGTTCCAGAAATGGATGATAATGGAGAAATTACTGCAATAAAGGTTACTCAACCAGCAGGTTTCCCGGAACAGATGTTAGAATATAGTAAGACCTACAGTTTTTTACCAACCAAAAATTAGAAAGGCAGATTAGTCTAAATATAAAGGTGACCGATTGGTCACATTTTTTATTTTATTTATATCAATAAAAACTTGACTGCTGCAATAAGCCCAATAAACCCTATGAAGGCAACAAGAATCCAGATAGTGCCTTTATAATATTTTTTGTGAAGTTTTAAATCTTTACGATACTGTATAGCAATAACACTCGCAAATGCAATGAAAAATAATAATCCAAAAACGAGTTGACCAGTCGTAAACATCTTCTTATTTTTATGCAAATTTAATAATTACAAGACTAACAAACTATAGAATATGCAAGATAAAATTGATGCTGTAAAGGCTTTCCACACTGCTTTTAAAATTGGTTATAGAGAAACACCAAAAGCACATTTAGGAATGGAGAAAAATCAATTGCGTTACAAACTAATGCGTGAGGAAAATGAAGAATACTTAGAGGCAGCAAATAATAATGATTTAGTAGAAGTTGCAGATGCCTTAGGAGATATGCTATATATATTATGCGGTACTATAATAGAGCATGGATTGCAGTATAAAATAGAGGAAGTTTTTGAAGAAATTCAACGCAGTAACATGAGCAAGCTTGATGATAATGGAGAACCTATTTATCGCGAAGATGGTAAAGTCTTAAAAGGTCCAAATTACTTTAAACCAAACATCAAAAATATTCTTGAGTCATAAAAAAAAGCATCTTTAAAGCTGCTTTTTTTATTTTACTTCGTAAATCCAGTTATGTTTGTCTTCAGCTAAATTGTGCTGAATATTCATGAGCTCTTGTTTAAACAGCGTTGAGTAACTTTTTTCAGCTTGAGGAATTTCAAAAATATCACCGGCATGTTCAAAAGCAGAAACAGGACTTATCACGGCTGCGGTACCTGTACCAAAAATTTCTTTAAGACTTCCATTTGCAGCAGCTTCCTTAATTTCTTTTACGCTCACGCGTCTAACTTCACATTCTATGTTTAAATCTTCAGCCAGTTGAATAACACTTTTACGTGTAACACCATCCAATATTCGATCGTTGTTAGGTGCCGTAATTAACTTGTCATTTATTCTAAAGAAGATATTCATTGTACCTGCTTCTTCTAAATAATCGTGTGTACTAGCGTCGGTCCAAATGATTTGCTGAAATCCTTTCTTCTGTGCTAAACTCGTTGGATAAAATTGCGCACCATAATTACCTGCAGTTTTTGCAAAACCAACACCACCATCGGCAGAACGACTAAATTTTTCTGCAAATAATACTCTAACAGGTTCGTTGTAATATGCTTTTGCAGGTGAGCAAATGATCATAAAACGATACTCATTTGCAGGTGAAGCCGATATTGCAGGCTCTGTTGCAATAACAAAAGGCCTTAGGTAAAGAGAATTTCCAACACCTGGTTTTATCCAATTAGAATCTAATTTTAATAAGGTCTCTAAACCATTGAAAAAATACTCTTTAGGAAATTCTGGTATTGCCATTCTCGCAGACGATTTATTTATACGCTCAAAATTTTGTTGAGGTCTAAACAAAAATATTTTACCATCTTCATCTTTATAGGCTTTCATACCTTCAAAAACAGCCTGTCCGTAATGAAATACTCGAGCAGATGGCTCAATAGTCAATGGTTGGTAAGGCATTATTTGTGGTCTTTGCCATTGACCATCTTTAAAATCGCAAACAAACATATGGTCCGTGAAAACGCGACCAAACATAAGATTATCAAAATCTACGTCGTTTATTTTGGTAGTATTCGCTTTTACTACATCGATTTCATTGACTGTCATTGTGCTCATTAGGTATTACTGCTTTTTTGCTTTGCAAAAGTACATAAACAGTACCGCTTAATAAGCTAAGAATAACATAAAATTTACTAATTTTGTAAGACTTTTTATTAACAAAAAAATAACGAATAATGAAAAATTTTTATAGTCTATTGGTTATCATAGCCTTAATGATTTCTTGCAAAAATGAAAAGAAAACGGAGGTTGTAGAAGAAATAGTAGAACAAGAACAAGTAACGGAAGAACTTGCCTATACCAGTTACGGAGAAATGATAAACGATAAGGACGCATTAACTACAGATAGAATGCTTGCACATTACGATGCCATGAAAGTAGGTGATACGGTAAATGCAAAAATGGTGGGAAAAATTACTGACGTTTGTTCTAAGAAAGGATGTTGGATGAAGTTAGACATGGGTAATGATAAAGATGTGAGAGTAACTTTTAAGGATTACGGTTTTTTTGTTCCTACGGATGCATCTGGAGAAGTTGTTGTTAATGGGAAAGCTTATGTGAGTGAAACGTCTGTAGATGATCTAAAGCATTATGCTGAAGATGCAGGTAAATCTCCAGAAGAGATTGCAAAAATCACAGAGCCAGAAATAACAATGTCTTTTGTAGCTGATGGTGTTTTGCTAAAAAAATAGTGAAACGAAAAATTGTAACAACAGCGGATGGTTCAAAAACCATCCATATAGAAGAATGGAATGAACAGTATCATTCTATTCATGGTGCAATAAACGAAGCAAATCATGTTTTTATAAAGCATGGTTTGCTTTTTTTCTGTGATAATTCTACATCAGTAAGCAATAAAATTAATATTCTCGAAATAGGCTTTGGTACCGGCCTTAATGCTTTTTTAACGCTACTCAAGTCAAAAGAATTAGACGTAAATATTAATTACACTGGTGTCGAAGCCTATCCAGTTTCAAATAGTGAGGTTGCAGCATTAAATTATCCTGAATTAATTTCTGCAATGCATTCATCAGAATTCAAATTAATGCACGCTTCTGATTGGGAATCTGAAATTCAAATCTCATCAAACTTTAGTTTAGAAAAGCAGAAAAAGTTCTTCGATGATATCAATGCTATTTCAAAATTTGACATAATTTATTTTGATGCTTTTGGATCGAGAGTTCAACCTGAATTATGGGAAGAACCAATTTTTAATATTATGTTTAGTGCCTTAACACCTGGTGGTGTATTAACAACATATTCTGCCAAGGGCAGTGCACGTAGAGCCATGCAATCGGTAGGCTTTGAGGTAGAAAGATTA
>CBFHYD010000108.1:0-3805 GCA_965659975.1 Winogradskyella sp.
TGTGATTTAATTTATCGAAATTTACAACTGAAATATAGCTTTTCGTATTTCATAATTTGAAATACTATTTAATCAATTATTTTTGTGTCAGATAATAACCAAATATGAGCGGAGATATTAGTAAACGTTATGCCCAACGCGGAGTTTCAGCTTCAAAAGAAGATGTTCATAATGCTATAAAGAATATAGATAAAGGTTTATATCCTAAAGCGTTTTGTAAAATAGTGCCAGATTATTTGTCTAATGACAATGACTATTGTCTTATCATGCATGCCGATGGTGCAGGAACAAAATCCTTATTAGCCTATATGTATTGGAAAGAAACAGGTGATTTATCTGTTTGGAAGGGTATTGCTCAAGATGCCTTGATAATGAATATCGATGATTTGTTATGTGTTGGAGCAACTGATAATATTATGCTGTCTTCTACCATAGGGCGTAACAAAAACTTAATACCTGGTGAAGTCATTTCTGCTATTATTAATGGCACTGAGGAACTGATTGAGGATTTAAAATCCTTTGGTGTAACTATTCATTCTACAGGTGGCGAAACAGCAGATGTTGGGGATTTAGTTAGAACCATAATTGTTGACTCCACAGTAATAGCTCGTGTGAGACGCCAAGATGTTATAGATAATGCCAATATACAAGAAGGCGATGTTATTGTAGGATTGGAATCTTTTGGGCAAGCAACCTACGAAAAAGACTATAATGGTGGTATGGGAAGTAATGGATTGACGTCGGCGCGCCATGATGTTTTCCATAAATACTTAGCCGCAAAATACCCTGAAAGCTTCGATGCGGCTGTGCCGGATGATTTGGTGTATTCAGGCAATACAAAACTGACTGATGCTGTTGAAAATTCTCCAATAGATGCCGGTAAATTGGTGCTTTCACCAACACGTACTTATGCACCAATCATAAAAGAAATACTATCAAAATATAGTTCCGATAAGGTTCATGGCATGATACATTGCAGTGGTGGCGCACAAACAAAGATTTTACATTTCGTTGATAATCTTCACATAATCAAGGATAACATGTTTAATGTTCCTCCATTATTCGAACTGATACAAGAGCAGTCTAAAACCGATTGGAAAGAAATGTATCAGGTATTTAACTGTGGACATCGCATGGAGCTTTATGTAAATCCACAAATTGCCGAGGACATCATTGCTATTTCAAAATCGTACAATGTTAATGCTCAAATTATCGGAAGAGTAGAGGCAAGCAATGACAAAAAATTAACAATAAAAAGTACTTTCGGGACGTTCGAGTATTAATTTTTTATTCTTTAAAAATGAAAATATTTAGAATTAGTATTCTTTGTGTTTTTTGCACTTTATTATCTCATGCACAACCAAATGATATATTTTTTAAGACTGATGAAGACAATTCAGTCGATTATGGTTGGAACACAAATAAGGAAATAGGAATTCATTTCAATCAAGTATCTTTTAATAATTGGAATGCTGGAGGTTCTAATTCTATAAGCGCCATATTTAGCGGTACTGCAAAAGCAAATTACCGAAATGAAAATCTATTTTGGAATTCTGCACTTAACCTGCGATATGGTATAAATAAGCAGGAAGAACAACCTTTTAGAAAAACAGATGATGCTATAGGCATAAGTTCAAATTTTGGATATGAGAAAAACCCAGACAGCAATTGGTTTTACTCTGCAAAGTTTAGCTTTAATACCCAATTTGCAAATGGGTTTAATGACTTTAATGCACTGCCAATATCAAAATTTATGGCACCTGGATATTTATTTTTAGGTGTTGGTATGGAATATGGCCGATACATCGAGAAATTATCTTTTTATGCATCGCCACTGACAACAAAAGCAACATTTGTTTTAGATGATGCACTTGCTAATCAAGGTGCGTTTGGTGTATCTCCAGCGATTTATGATATGCAAGGGAATATCCTACAAGCTGGAGAACGGTCACGATTAGAATTTGGGGTTTTAGTTACCAATCAGTACCAAGATGAAATTCTTGAAAATGTAAAACTGAATAGTCTTATTCGATTGTATAGTGATTATCTAAACAATTTTGGAAATATAGATATCGAGTGGGAATTGAATTTCGATTTTAGAGTCAACAAATATATCAGTGCAATTTTAGGTTCTCATTTGCGCTATGATGACGACATTAAAAACGAGGTTGTTCAAAATGATATTACAAACGAGATTACGGTTATTGAAGGTCCAAAACTGCAATGGAAACAACTTTTGGGCGTCGGAGTGGTTTTAAATTTTGATGACTTATCTGGTTTTACAAGACTTAATTAAAGGTCACCAATTCTAAATCAATTCTCCACAAAATAAATGCTGTCTTTTGCCGTGAAGAGTGCAAAATTGGCCTCTGAAACTTCTTTTGCATTTGTTGAGGCAAATTCGTCATAGGTACAGCTGTATTTACCTTTAAAAGCAGATTTGTCTTCTTCTATGATACCTATAAATTCGCACTCACCAGCAAATAAAATTGAGTTGAAGGTCAAATCCAGACTGGTATTATTAAGCATACCATTTATAATTCCTCTTTCTCCAATGTCGTTAATGTATACTCCAGTCGCTTTATTTTCATTGAAAAGTAATTTTACTAAAGTATTGTATTCTATGGTTTCATCATCGATAACAAAAGTTGATTTTACTTCATATATTTTTGTGGCATTGTCGTTAGAAAAGAAATTTGTCCAAATAAAAAAACTAAGTAACAGTATTGCTAACACTATAAGTGGTAATACCACTTTTTTGTTTACTGAATTGCCCTTTTGCAATTTTCCTTGCATCTCGCCACGTTTTGGAACTACAAATCCAGAATTTGCAACTGCAAAAACCTCCAAAGCTTCAGTAACGTTTTTAATTAGGAAAGTGCCTAAAGAAACTAAGAGGACATCACCTTTATTTTTTAACTGATCACGTATTACCTTAGATACTAAAATTGCACCAGGGATACCTAACGATTCTATACGAGAAGCAATATTAACGCCATCTCCAAACACATTATTTTCTTTAAAAATTACTTCACCAGAATGAATGCCAACCCTTACAGGAATATTGTTATTGTCAATAAACTTTTTCTGTAATTCTATAGCGCAATACACCGCATTAGTAATACTATCGAAAGTAAGTAAACATCCATCCCCGAAGAACTGAATGATACGGCCGGCGTATTTTTCGGTTTCATCATGTAAAACCTTTTTGAATCCGTTTAAGTATGAGAGTGCCTTTTGTTCATCCTATTGCATCGTTGCGGTATAACCAGCGATGTCTGCAAATATTATGGTGCTTAGTTTTCTGGTTTCTTTCATTCTTATTGTTTTACAAAACTAAAATAAATTGAAAAATCTTTATTGGAGACCTTGGCTTTTAGGGTGTCATTTACCAACCAATATTTTATTTCTTTTGGGAAATCATGTGTAGGATTTTCAGCAGTGAAGGTATTTTCTGTAATGCTCGTTATTTTAAATACAGTAGCGTCTTTATTAATACCTTCAACTTTTAGATAGAGACTATCTCCTTGATGTATAATACTTAAAATATCTTTGAAAGTGGTATCCTTTTCTTTCAGAGTGTAACCAATTCCTGTGAAATCTAACTTCCATTTTTCGTATGTCATTTCACCAGGAGAATTGTTTGTTCTTACCCAATCACCGATTAAAAAGAAGGCTTTTGCACATTATCATCTTGGCAAGAGACAAATAGTAACAATAGTAAACATGCGATAATGCTATTTATAACAAATGACCACACTAAAAATGTTATGTAGAATGCAAGTATAGCGAGGAATCGATGCAT
>CBFHYD010000109.1:0-3802 GCA_965659975.1 Winogradskyella sp.
GATTTAATCAATAAGGGCTTTACAAATCAGACACTTCAAAAAATGATGGATCTGCAGCATCAACTTTTAAAATTAGAGAATGCAACATTTACACAAGGAGAAGATGAAAAGCGTGAATCAAAGACGAATCGAAAAGAATATAATTCGACCGGAAAGAGCAGCATACCAACTGCTAAAGAATACTTCAATACGACTGAGATTTTAAATAGGCAAGTCTTACCTTTGCGCCCTCAGATAAAGAAGAAATTACAAGAGTATTTCAAGAAGAAAGATGATTAACTTTCATTACGAATTAGATTTTGAAATTGACAACGAGTTAGATATGGCTCATAGGATTGAGGAGCTTATCAGCAGAGAGAATCGAAAGCTTGGAGAGATAAATTACATCCTGTGCTCGGATGAATATTTACATCAAATCAATGTCGATTTCCTTGGTCATGACACTTACACGGACATTATAAGCTTTGATTATGCTTTAGGAAAAGAACTACATGGCGATATTTATATTTCTATAGATAGGGTTAGGGAAAATGCTTTAGAATTTGAGACTGACTTTACAAATGAATTACGCAGGGTAATGTTTCATGGTGTATTGCATTACTGTGGTTATAAGGATAAAACTGATAGTGAAAAAGCTGTAATGCGTTCCAAGGAAGACTTTTATCTCAAAGAACTGCTTTAATGTTCCGTGTTTCCAAAGTATATTTGCAAATCCTAAAAATGAAACAAATTAATTGTTCCACGTGGAACAAATCAGATGTATATGTTTAATGATGTTTATGATGTAATTGTAGTTGGTGCTGGTCATGCAGGAAGCGAGGCTGCAGCTGCAGCTGCTAATATGGGAAGTAAGACATTGTTAATAACAATGAATCTTCAAAATATTGCACAAATGTCTTGCAACCCAGCTATGGGTGGAATCGCAAAAGGGCAAATTGTAAGAGAGATTGATGCGCTTGGTGGTTATAGCGGTATTGTTTCAGACACTTCTGCCATTCAGTTTAAAATGCTAAATAAATCAAAAGGTCCAGCGATGTGGAGCCCGAGAGTTCAGAGTGACCGAATGCGGTTTGCTGAGGATTGGAGATTGCTTTTAGAGAATACGCCAAATTTAGATTTCTATCAGGAAATGGTGTCTGGCTTGATCATAGAAAAGAATAAGATTGTTGGAGTAAAAACGTCTTTAGGAATTGAAGCAAAAGCCAAGGCGGTTGTTTTAACTAATGGTACGTTTTTAAATGGTCTAATTCATATTGGCGAAAAGAATTTTGGCGGTGGTCGTGCTGGTGAAAGAGCTGCTACAGGGATTACCAAAGAACTAATAGCCTTAGGTTTTGATTCGGGTAGAATGAAAACCGGAACACCACCGAGAGTAGATGGGCGCTCTCTGGATTACTCAAAAATGATAGAGCAACCCGGAGATGAAAACCCAGAGAAATTTTCATATTTAGACACCACGAAACCCTTACAAGAACAAAGGCCATGTCATATGACTTACACGAGTAATGAGGTGCATGATTTACTGCGTGAAGGCTTCGATAGATCACCAATGTTTAATGGTAGAATTAAATCTGTTGGCCCAAGGTATTGTCCGTCGATAGAAGATAAGATTAACCGTTTTGCAGATAAAGAAAGACACCAATTGTTTGTAGAGCCAGAAGGGTGGAATACAGTTGAAGTGTATGTAAATGGGTTCTCTACATCCTTACCCGAAGATGTTCAGTTCAAAGCCTTACGTTCAGTTGTTGGTTTTGAAAATGTAAAGTTCTTTAGACCAGGTTACGCGATTGAATATGATTATTTCCCACCAACACAATTGAAGCATACGTTAGAAACTAAGTTAGTTGATGGTTTGTTTTTTGCTGGACAAATTAACGGAACCACAGGTTATGAAGAAGCCGCTTCTCAAGGCTTAATGGCTGGTATAAACGCGAGCTTAAAAGTTCAGGAAAAGGAGGAATTCACGCTAAGGAGAGACGAAGCCTATATTGGAGTTCTGATAGATGATTTAATTACAAAAGGAACGGAAGAGCCTTATCGTATGTTTACTTCTCGTGCTGAATATAGAACCTTATTACGTCAAGATAATGCGGATTTTAGATTAACACCAAAAGGTTACGATCTTGGTTTGGCTTCAGAAAAGAGACTCCGAAGAATGGAAGAGAAACAATCCCAATCTAATGCGTTTGTTCAGTTCTTTAAAGACACTAGTGTTAAACCGGAAGAGATTAATCCAGTTTTAGATAATAAGAACTCTGCTTTAGTAAAGCAACAGGATAAGATGTTTAAAATCTTTGCGCGTCCAAATATCACGATGACTGATATGCGACAGGTTAGTTCTGTAGATAGTTATGTAACTACAAACAACCTCGATTCTGAGGTTTTAGAGCAGGCGGAAATTCAAGTTAAGTATGCAGGTTACATTGAAAAAGAAAAGAACAATGCTGATAAATTGCAGCGTTTAGAGAATGTAAAAATCCCTAAGAATTTTGATTATTCAAGATTGCAATCAATGAGTTTAGAAGCGCGTGGTAAGTTGTCAGAAATTCAACCTGTAACCGTGTCTCAGGCATCTAGAATTAGCGGTGTGTCACCAGCTGATATTTCTGTTTTATTAGTTTATTTAGGACGATAAAAGTTAGTTGTTCCACGTGGAACACCGAAACAATAAATGCAAATTAAAATGCCATTTTCCATAAAAGACCATTCTGTTTCTCAAGAAACATTTCAAATTGTTGAGAGTGAATACGACGGTATCTTAAAAACTGATCCACAGCCAGCGGATGAAGATTTGCCTAATTATTATTTGAGTGAGGATTACATTTCTCACACGGATTCTCGCAGAAATTTGTTGGAACAAGTTTATCATTTGGTTCGACGGGAAGGAACTGTTAGATATTGGATGTGGCACAGGTGATTTTTTAAAAGTTGCAAGAGAAAATAATTGGGTGGTTTCTGGAGTAGAGCCGGATGTAAACGCTCGTAAAATTGCCAATGAAAAAACAGGAGATTCTGTACAGGATATATCAGCTTTGTTAGAATTTAGCGATCAAGGTTTTGATGTAATCACACTTTGGCATGTACTTGAACATTTACCAAAATTGGAAGATCACATACGGGTATTTCAAAAGCTCTTAAAACCAAATGGCAAATTGATAATTGCTGTACCTAATTACAAAAGTTATGATGCTTTATACTATCAAAATTTTTGGGCGGCTTATGATGTGCCAAGACACCTTTGGCATTTTTCTCAATCAGGTATGAGTGATCTGTTTAACAAATTCGGGTTTAAATTGTCTGCAAGACACCCAATGAAATTCGATTCATTTTATGTGAGTCTATTATCCGAAAAATATAAGAACGGTTTTATGAATCCGTTTATGGCTTTTTGGGTTGGATTACGTTCAAATCTCAAAGCAAAGTCGTCTATGGAATATTCTTCTCTAATTTACTGTTTCGAAAAGCTTAAAACCTCAAATAAGAGTGTTTAAGACACTTTCTTAATGTCATATTGGTATTTGGGTTGATCAATTCTTGGAGAGCAAAGAAATACCTTAATAATCATGCGCTTTCAATAGAGCTTCTTTATTAATAGGCAGAAGTGCTATAGAAAAAACCAATACCAAGTTTTCGTACCGATTATCCATCAACTTTTTTACATTTGCTAAAATTTAATTTTAAATACAAATGAAAAGAGTATTCCAATTGTTAGCCATTGTAGTTTTAGCTACAGCTTGTCAAGAACAGCAAAAAATAGGCTTTGTAAATAACGGAGATGTTTTAGACAAATATCAAATGAAGA
>CBFHYD010000110.1:0-3787 GCA_965659975.1 Winogradskyella sp.
TAGTATGATTTCTCCAGCCTTAGGAAATGAGCGTGTAAAGTTGTCTTTGCTGACATTAGATAACTATGTAAATCTTTTGGACATCGCTCAAGAAAAAGACCTTATCCATTACTCACCATCAAATATCTCTTCACCAGAACATTTACGAAACTATGTGCAAGTTGCAATATATGGTTATAATGGTGGAACTATATTACCATTTATCATTTTTGATAAAAAATATAATGCCTTTGCTGGTTCTACCCGTTTTGGGCTTATTGATGACATAAACAACACCTTGTATTGCACCTAAGGCTAATAGGATAACTATAAAGATTTTGCTTTCTTCCATTGAGGCTAATATAGACCTCTATAAATATAAAAACAAAAAGAATTCTTAAACAATAAGGTTTGCAACAATATCCTTAACTGGCAAAATTGCTCTGGTATGTTCAATACTTGGACCAGCGACCCACACAGTTTTGTAAGTGGCCTTTTTTGCTGCTTTTTCAGTAGCCTTCATACCTATAGAGAAACGTATCATCTTTACCCATTTTTTGAGTTTTCGATTTTTATTTAAAATACGCTCTATGGCTGTTTGTTTTGTTCCAATTTTTTGAACATAAGGTGTATTAATAACGGTACAAGGCGTACCAGAAATGCGTTCTGTCATTACAATATCCTTAGCTCCATAATCTACACAGGCTTGCTTATACTCATCTGTAACACCAGCTTCGACTGAAGCAATAAATGGACTTCCTACAGAAACGCCTTCTGCGCCATAACTGAGCATCTTATCGACATCGGCTTTGCAACCAACACCACCAGCAGAAATAACTGGAATTGAAAGTTCGTCTCTTAATAATCCTGTAAGCTCTTCCGGAGTTAAATTTCCACGATGCCCACCAGCTTCGTTGTTTACAGCGATTGCCGCATCTGCACCCAATCCTTCCACTTTTTTAGCAAACTTCAAATCTACAACATCACAAAACACTTTGATTCCTGCTTTATGAGCCTGATTAATAGTTTCTTCTGGACTACCTAAGGAAGTAATAATAAAATCGCATCCTTCCTCACACAATACCTCTAACTGTCCTTTATACTTTAGATTTGATTTATTCACAATAAGATTAAAACCAAAAGAGCCACCTTCAACTTTATTGGCATGCAATTCTCGTATTGCGGCACGAAGCTCGTCTAAAGTACGATAGTTAAGTGCTGGAATACATCCCGCAATTCCAGCTTTCATTGCCTCAGTAACCATAGCAACATTGGACACCAAAAACATTGGCGCTTGAATAATTGGATATTTGATATTTAAAAGCTCTGTAAGTTTGGTTTGCATGGTCTATTTAGTTTTCACCAAATATACTAAAATATGCTATGCACGCATAATACTTTAGTTTAAAAACCGGTAATATGCGCATTTAAGATAGGCACCTTCAGGAAAAGAAACTGGATGATCGATATCGTGTTGAGTTTTATCAAAGATTTCGAAAGGTCGTTTCTGCTCGTTTAGTATTCTCGAATTGATGTCGAAAAAGGACTGTGCAGGGACTCTGGACGAACAAGATGCTAATACAAGTAGTCCATTTTTAGCTGTTAATTTAGAACCTAATTCTGCCAATTGTGCATATTTTTTCTTAGCTAATTCAATTTCGGATTTTTGTTTTGCAAAACTCGGCGGATCTATCACAACGACATCATATCTTTTACCTTTTTTTATAAGCTGACGCATTTCTTCAAAGGCGTCACCGGAAATGGTTTTATGAATACCAGAATATGCATTAAGCTTTCCGTTCTCTCGTGCTATATCTAAAGCTTGCTTGCTTATATCTAAACTTGTGACCTCATCAGCACCATTAGCTAAGGCATGGACCGAGAATCCTCCAGCATAGGAAAACACATCCAAAACAGTTTGACCTGTACTCAATTCACCTACTCGCCTACGGTTTTCACGATGATCTAAAAAATAGCCTGTTTTATGACCTTTTATCACATTTGCCGAAAAGTTAATTCCATGCTCAACAAATTGAACAACCTCATTGTCTAAGATTCCAAAAATGACATCGCCATCTTTAAAATCATGATTAGAACTATTTTGAAGTTGACGACTTAAACGAATCACAACCGTTTCAGCTTTTGATACCTTCTGCAGACTTTTAATTATCGATTCTAAATGAGGTAGCCATATTTCGGAATATAATTTAACGACTAATACAGAAGCATAAACGTCTGCAATTAGACTCGGAAAACCATCATTCTCCCCAAAAAGTAGGCGATAACTATTGGTATCAGTCTCTAAAAGTGATGCGCGTTTTTCATTGGCTAATTCAACTTTATTATGAAAAAATGTCGCATTAATTTCAGCTTTTTCTTGAGCGTTATGAATAATCTTTATTCGTATTGGTGAATTGGCATCATACAATCCAATTCCAATAACTTTGTTTTTATTTTTACTGAAAACAATAGCTAAATCACCAGTTTTTGCATCATCATTAATCTTTACGATACTATTTGAAAACACCCAAGGATGACCTTTTACAACTGATTGTTCGCCCTTGGCATTGAGCTTAACCGCAAGTCTTTTGGGTTGGTAATTTGAAATTATCTTCTTAGAAAAACTCATGGTCTTTACTTATCAATAGACTATTGGGTAATAAAAATTACATTCTTACAAAATCGATCTCACCAGAAAGTTGAGCATCCACTACAGTGCCATTAGCATCGACTTGCTCATCAATTGCCACGAGTAATGTGAGATTGGTTTCAGTCAATTCCATGACAGTGAGACTAACTGTTTCGCCATTAGCCATTAGTGTTAATTGATTCCCAGTAAGTGACCATTCACTTGTAGCAGTGTCTGATATAGGTAACAAACTTTCGGCATCATCGATAGTTTCCGTCATACTTTGACCAAGTGCAGAAATCTCAATAGATAAACCAAAAGTACCTTGGGAAATCAGTTCATTCGGGTTTTCTATGAATGTAAGTTGATAATTTTCATTAAATGAATTCGCATTGATATTGAAGGTTACAGGTAACATCTGTATTGTCGTTGTACCTGTTCCAGAACCATCAAAGGAAGTCATTTCCCAAGTACCTACTATTGAAACGTTTGTGTCAGAAGAATCGTCGTTACTTGAACAACTGTTCAATGTTAAGGCTATTACGACAAATAAAATACTTAATTTTCTCATTGGGTTTGTCTTTTTTGGGAGAGTTCAAATATAAATGATTCATTGAGATTATTGGAAAAAGAAAAACGCAACCCAGTATTGGATTGCGTTTTGTTTTATGAGATGCTGAATCAAGTTCAGTATGACAAATCTATTTTACCTCTTCAAAATCAACATCTTCTACATCTGAAGATTCGTCTGCAGGTTGACCTTGAGCACCAGCATCTGGTCCTGGTTGTCCTGCACCTTGAGCTTCGGCTTGAGCTTTATACATCTCTTCACTCGCCACTTTCCAAGCTTCGTTGATCTTTTCTAAAGCTGGTTCTATAACAGCTATATCTTTAGTCTCGTAAGCTTTCTTCAATTCTTCAAGTGCATCTTGAATTGGCTTTTTCTTATCATCTGATAATTTGTCGCCAAATTCTTCAAGCTGACTTTCAGTTTGGAAAATCATGGCATCTGCCTGATTTAATTTTTCCGCAGTTTCTTTTGCTTTAGCATCTGCATCTGCATTAGCTTCAGCTTCAGCTTTCATTCTATTGATTTCCTCTTCAGTCAATCCAGAAGACGCCTCGATACGAATATCTTGTTTTTTACCTGTTGCTTTATCTTCAGCAGAAACCTTGATA
>CBFHYD010000111.1:0-3679 GCA_965659975.1 Winogradskyella sp.
CTTCCCAAAGATGACTGTAAAGGATTTTCTCTGCTAATGTTAGTGGTTTACCTGTAACTTCACGTGCCATATCAACACGCTCAGCCATAGTAGCATAAACCTTTTTTATCATATCGATATCAAATGCCATATGTATGTTTTTAATTGAATTTTTAGTCTCGCAAAATTACAAATTATAATGCGTTTTTAAAAATATGTAACAGAATTGAATAATCACTGAAAATAATTCAGTAAACAAGAATTTTTAATGACTAAAAATGCAGTATTTGAAGAAATATTGTTAACTATTTAATAATTTAACAATTTAAGACTAAAGAAATATAATTAATAAAAGCATTAAATATTAAAACAAACTTTCGATAATTTTTTCGTCTGTTACGCCTTCAGCTTCGGCTTTGTAATTTTTAATAATTCTATGTCGTAGAATTGATGTTGCTACCGCTTGGATATCTTCAGCATCTGGAGAGAATTTACCTTTAGTTGCAGCATATGTTTTTGCCGCAAGAATTAAATTTTGTGACGCTCTTGGTCCAGCACCCCAATCAATATATTCTTTCACTAAATCAGCAGCCGCATCAGAATTTGGTCGTGTTTTACTTACCATTCGCACAGCATATTCTACAACATTATCTGCTACAGGAATACGACGGATTACATTCTGAAAATCTATTATTTCTTGTGCTGTAAATAATGAATCTACAGTAACATTTGTGTCTTTTGTTGTAGCCTTAACAACTTCTACTTCTTCTTGAAAAGTAGGATATTGTAAATTTATAGCAAACATAAAACGATCTAACTGAGCTTCTGGTAACGGATATGTTCCTTCTTGTTCAATTGGGTTTTGGGTTGCCAGAACAAAATATGGTATCGATAATTTATATTGATGACCAGCAACAGTCACTGCTCTTTCCTGCATTGCTTCCAATAGTGCCGCTTGGGTTTTTGGAGGCGTCCGATTTATTTCGTCTGCTAAAATGATGTTCGCAAAAATTGGACCTTTTACAAATTTAAAGCGACGGTCTTCGTCCAAAATTTCACTACCTAAAATATCACTCGGCATTAAATCTGGAGTAAACTGAATACGTTTAAAGTCTAATCCTAATGCCTGAGCAATCGTATTTACCATTAGGGTCTTGGCAAGACCTGGTACACCTATTAATAAAGAGTGACCACCTGAAAAAATGGAAATAAGAATCTGATCGATAACCGATTCTTGACCTACAATAACTTTAGCAATTTCTCCTTTAAGTGCATTATACTTCTTTACGAAGATTTCTATTGCAGCGACGTCTGACATATTATTTGTTCTTTAACCAGTTACCATCAAACGCACATTCTCGATATTCGCCATTGACTTTGATGTATGTAGATTCTATAGTCTCCTTTTGCCACTTACCGAACTCTGCAAAGTGCTTATTTTGAAGCGCCAAACGTTTTATTTTTAAATAGTCTTTCGCAAAATCAGCCTCATGCTCATCTATACGATTAGTAATTTTTATGATCTTGAATTTTATAGGATTTTCACGGTCTCCATCTTGAATGACCTCGCTTAGTTCATTATCAGCAAGAGGTTGTACTTGAGCGTAAATATCCGGATCCATCTTTGTTAATTCGAAATTAAAATCTTGGGTCACTGGGTTAATAAGTCTCCCGCCTTCACTTCTGGATTGTTCCTCGTCACTAAATTCCTTAGCAGCGTCTTCGAACGAAATAGAACCATCCAGTATTTTTGCCCGAACGTCCTCGATTGTTTTACGAGCTTCTTCTATTGCATCTGGAGTTATTTCAGGTCTAAGTAAAATGTGTCTTACATCATATTCCTGACCTCGTATTTTTTCAAGATAAATGATATGATATCCAAACGGAGATTCAAAAGGATCAGATATTTCACCTTCTTGAAGTGAAAAAGCAACTTCTCTAAACTCTTTTACCATTCGCGGACGATTTCGGTTAAGTGTGTATAATCCTCCTGTAGATTTCGAAGCTGTATCATCTGTAAAAAACAGGACTTTAGTTGTGAAGTTTGCACCGTTTTCCTCCACGTCTCTTTTGTATTCCTTTAATTTATTAATTGTGGCTTGCTTGGATTCTTCTGTCACCTCTGGAATAACTACAATATTAGCAAGCTGTAACTCAGTTCCAAATGTTGGTAAACCATCTCTCTTTAGTTCATTATAGAATTGTCTAACTTCTTCAGGCGTTATTTCTATATCTGCAATCACTTTCTTTTGCATTTGATCTGCCAGCGATTGATTTTTATTGATCTCATAAATTTCTTCACGTAACGCATCTTCGGACTCTTTTTTATAAAAGTCCAACATACGTTGCATTGATCCACCAAACTCACCTAAGATTGCTTGCATTTGTTGATCTATTTGTGACCTAATCTGTAACTCATTAACTACAATACTATCTTGTATGGCCTGATGCGCATATAATTTTTCCTCAAGTATACTTCCAAATAATTCGCAATCTGTGATCTTGCCTAAGTTTCCGCCAGCGGCAATTATCTGAGCTTTACGACGATCTACATCAGAAGCTAAAACTATGTAATCTCCAACGACTGCAGCAACTCCATCTGCTTTTACCCTGCCACCAGAAATCTTTGCCGCTTTTATATCATCCTTATTTTCTACTTCCTTAATGATTTCTTGAGAAAACCCTAAAAAATATATGAACATTAGAACAGCTGTAAAAATCTGTTTATTTATAGACTTCAAATTCTTTATTTTTATTAGCATCTTTAATTATCTCTTTTTTAATCTCCTTTATTAAATCCAATTTACGGCGATTTAAAATTATTTGATTAACCGTTGGTCTCACGTAGTCCAATGGCGCATAATCGTTGCGCAAAAGTACATCATTAATTTGAATCAAATATAGGTTTAATGAGTCTTTGAGTTGTAGGAAATTAGATTTTTTTAACAGTTGATTTTTATTGCTTTGATTGGCTGGTGGTATCTTCTCTAATACCTGAGAAGCTCTTACCCAAACAGAGTCATTCAAGGTAAAAGAATTAAACTGAACAGATATTGAGTCTAAGAAAACTTTCTCCTCTTTTTTAAAACTTCTGAATTTGGATTTTATATCACTTAAATTAACAGCGTTTTGAGGTAAGCTTATGTAACGTAACTTTAATAATTCGTCATTAAGTTTAAAGGATTCCTTATTTGCCTCATAGGTATCTGCTGCTTCTTCATTATTTACAACCGAGTCAATGGAGCGCTTTACCAAAGCCTCCATATAGGCTTTTGAATACAAATCTGATTTATATTCATCGACCAAATCGTTATAATTTTCTTGTTGAGCTTCTGGTAAATTGAGTTTGGAATTTTCAAAAAGTAATATTCTACTTGCCCAATTATTAATGTAGTTGTCTACAATTAAAGTACTATCTGCCTTTGATGCTCCTTCGGGTACAATTTTTTGGATATCCTCTCTGTAAAGATAATTATCATTAACACGTGCTACTGCATCGTCAGGCTCTTGCTTTTTAAAAAGAGAATCGCAACTTAAAAACAAAACTGCCACTAAAAAATATAGAAACTTAAACTTCAAAATCTATTGCCCTAATTGTTTTTTTAATTCTTCAAAGACCTTCTCATTAATAGTCACGTTAAAACGATTTCTTAAATCTTGAAGCCAATCCTTTTCAAATTTATTCTGAAAGTCATTAACA
>CBFHYD010000112.1:0-3647 GCA_965659975.1 Winogradskyella sp.
AATCTATGAGAGAAGATGAGCATTTTCAACCAAAACCTGAAAGCGGTGAAAAATCTTTTTTTGAGAAAGTAAAAGATATGTTTTCTTAAAAACACCAGAGTTAAACAAAAAACAGTATATTTGAATTATCGCTAACGCTATTTAGCGGTAATTTTTCTTTTTCATAGCAATTTTTTCCCATCCTTATTTTTAATAAGGGTGGGTTTTGTTTTTATAGGGCTTCCTTTTTGATATTAATTTGCAGTTAAAACCAAATAAAGTTCTACATTTAATATATTTAAGATTATCAACTATTAACTCATTGTTTTTAAATGTCAGAACTACTCGTCGTAGATTCGGTTTCAAAAAATTTCGGAAATTTCAGAGCTCTTAATAGCGTTTCTGTAGCTGTACCTAAAGGCAGTATATTCGGTCTATTAGGTCCAAATGGCGCAGGGAAAACTACATTTATAAGAATAATCAATCAAATAACCATTCCAGATGAAGGCAAAGTGTTATTGGATAATGAGTTACTACAGCCGCATCATGTCAAGGATATAGGTTATTTGCCGGAAGAGCGTGGATTGTATAAGTCAATGAAAGTTGGAGAGCAAGCACTATATCTTGCACAGCTCAAAGGAATGTCCAAGACAGAGGCCAAAAAGCAATTAAAAGTTTGGTTTAATAAATTAGAAATTGGCGATTGGTGGAATAAAAAAATACAAGAATTAAGTAAGGGACAAGCTCAGAAAATTCAATTTATTGTAACAGTTTTGCACAGACCAAAATTACTCATTTTTGATGAACCATTTTCAGGTTTTGATCCTATAAATGCCAATCTTATTAAGGATGAAATTCTTAAACTTAGAGAAGAAGGCGCAACCGTAATTTTTTCTACGCATCGAATGGAATCTGTTGAAGAATTATGTGATCATATTGCTTTGATTTATAAGTCAAACAAAATCTTGGATGGTAATCTAGTTGATATTAAACGTCAATTTAAATCAAACACTTTCGAAGTTGGTTTGCTTACAAAAGATAGTCAAGGATTAATAGATACAATTAAGGAAAAGTTTGAGGTACTGCCTGCAACATTTAAGAATGTATATGATGATGTAAAACTTAATATTAAAATTCCTTCGACTACCTCACCAAACGAACTTCTTTCTTTTTTAACGGCACGTGCGGAGATACATCATTTTGTAGAAGTCGTACCATCGGCGAGTGATATTTTTATACAAACAGTAAAAAATAATTAAAGTATGAATCATTTGCCATTAATTATAAAGCGTGAGTACTTTTCTAAGGTGAAGAATAAGTCATTTATTATTATGACTTTCCTCAGTCCTCTGATCTTTGTCGCCCTAATTAGTGTTGTTGCTTATTTAACTCAATTGAATAACGATAAAAAGAGAACGATTTCAATTTTAGATGAATCAGGATTATTTAATGGTGTCTTTATAGATAGTGAGAATACAACGTATAACTATATACAAGGCACACAATTAGATGAGGCAAAATCTTTAGTGAAAGACAAAGAACAATATGGACTTTTACATATTGGAAATGGCTCCTTGGATGAAGTTTCAAAAGCGATCAATTTCTATTCTGAAGACACACCATCACTGACAATAATGTCAGGTTTAGAAAATAAAATAGAACGAAAACTCAGAGAGTTAAAACTTATCTCCAACGGATTGGATATTAATCAAATAGAGAATTCTCGAATGCGAGTTAATATCGCCCAAGAAAGTTTTGATGGTCAAAAAACTTCCAAAATTGATAATGTATTTAAACTTGCTTTTGGCGGAGCTGCAGGTTATTTATTGTTCATGTTCATTATTATATATGGTAATATGATAATGCGAAGTGTTATCGAGGAAAAAACAAGCCGAATTATTGAAGTAATCATTTCTTCTGTGAAGCCTATACAATTGATGATGGGTAAAATTATAGGTACATCATTAGCCGGAATTACACAATTTGCTATTTGGGTCATTCTGTTTGGTTTACTTACAACAATAATTGGAGTCATTTTCGGTGTTGATCTTTTGTCTTCACAAACACCGCAACAGCAGTTGGTGGAACAAGCCATCAGTAATCCATCCATGCAGAGTGATATTGATATTGCTGTTCAGTCCTTTCAAAACTTACCCTTAACAAATCTTATTATTGCCTTTTTACTATTCTTTATATGTGGATATTTATTGTATAGTTCTCTATATGCTGCAGTTGGGGCTGCGGTAGATAATGAAACGGATACGCAGCAATTCATGTTGCCGATTTTAATGCCACTAATTTTGGCAGTCTATGTAGGTGTATTTACAGTAATTGACGATCCGCATGGGACAGTGTCAACGGTATTCTCTTTTATACCATTTACCTCGCCAGTAGTTATGCTTATGCGTATACCGTTTGGTGTGCCACTGTGGCAACAATTATTAAGCCTAATTCTATTGATAGGAACATTTTCGTTCACAGTGTGGTTTGCTGCAAAAATTTATAGGGTAGGCATATTGATGTATGGTAAAAAACCGAGTTATAAAGAATTGTTCAAGTGGATAAAATACTAAATCAAAATATCTATTACCTTCAATGAAAATCAAACATACTTATAGCCTTAGAATTTCCTTATTTGTTTTTGGTATTTTATATTTTCACGCTTCTGATGCTCAATTAACAGATTTAGAACGCTTAGAACATTCTTTTATACCTAGCAGCCGCTCGGAAGATCAATACACGCGTTTAAGATTATCTGCGAATTACCCAATAAAAACAGGAAAGAACTCGTACTTTATTATTGGAGTAGAATATGCACGTATTCTGCTTAATTTACAAGAAGAATATCCTTTTGATAGATCGCGATTAGATGCACTAAATATTGTTGATTTAAACCTAAGTTACACTTTTAAAACTTCGGAGAACTGGAGAGTTGGTGTTAATGTCGCACCTAGTATAGCCACAACATGGAATCAAAATCACACAGGAGATGATTTTTTTATAAATGGAGGTGTGTTCTTTATAAATGATAGGACTAAAGCCACAGACATTAGACGGCCGTATAGGTTGATTTTTGGAGCGACATTCAATGCCACAACTGGTATTCCATTTCCATTTCCATTACCATTCTTAAGTTATTATAGGCGAGTAAATGATAAATGGTCCTACAATGCAGGTATTCCTAAAAGTAATATAAAGTATTATTTTAGTGAGAAAAGCCAATTACAAACCTTCGTATCTTTGGATGGGTATTTTGCAAATCTGCAAAGGCCAATAATTATAGATGGGCAAACAGCAAATAATATATCCTTGTCAGTTTTTGTTGGAGGTTTAGGATATGAATATTTTTTAACCAAACATTTGGTCGCCTATTTATATTCAGGTTATACTTTTAGACTAAATAATGTTTTGAGAACTAAAGGTCGCGATGAAGTATTTAGACTGAACCAGCGTAACGCATTTTACCTAAGGTAAGGAATAAAAATTAAAATTTAATATGCAAAATATACTCATAATAGAAGATGAAGCGGCAATACGTCGTGTATTGGTTAAGATACTGTCCGAGGAAAGTGACACGTACGTCGTAGAAGAGGCAGAAGATGGACTTATTGGCATCGAAAAAATTAAAAAGAAAGATTATGATTTAATCCTTTGTGACATAAAAATGC
>CBFHYD010000113.1:0-3587 GCA_965659975.1 Winogradskyella sp.
CTGTTGCATTGTATCGATAGCTACACCTACCATAATTAATAGTGATGTGCCTCCAAAGAACAATGCCCAACCTTGTTGCACTCCCATAAGCTTAACAACGAAAGCAGGAAAAATTGCAATTAAGGCCAAGAATATTGAACCAGGTAATGTAATCTGCGACATTATTTTATCTAAATATTCTGACGTCTCAGTACCTGGACGAATACCTGGAATGAAACCACCGCTTCTTTTTAGATCATCAGCCATTTTGTTAGTTGGTACTGTGATCGCAGTATAGAAATATGTAAATACAATGATTAATAATGCTGGAACAAACATAATTGCCTGTGCAAAAATGATTGGCATTACACCAGAAGCATTCAACTTTAATGGTAAAAACTGACGTGAACCAAATACATTCTTCTCATAACCACCAGAGGCAGTTCTTCTTGCGTATTGTACTTGTATTTTACGAACAGCCATTACTAATAAAACTGAGGCTAAAATGATTAAGAACCAAATAACTAATTCTATAAGGATTAACATAAATCCTCCATTTCCTTCTGTACGTGATGCAGCATTTAATAAGAATGATTGTGGTAACGTAGCAATAATACCAACCATAATTAACAAGGAGATACCATTACCAATTCCTTTATCAGTGATTTTCTCACCTAACCACATTGCGAAAATACATCCAGTAACTAATATTACTATGGAAGAAAAATAGAATAAACCACCTTGACCTAATAAAAATGCACTACTTGGAATACCCAAACTTGGTAAACTTACTAAGTATCCAGGTGCTTGCACCAAACAGATACCAATAGTTAACCAACGTGTGATTTGTGTAATCTTTTTACGTCCACTTTCACCTTCTTTTTGTAGTTTTTGAAGATAAGGAATAGCAATTCCCATCAACTGAACTACAATAGAAGCAGAGATGTAAGGCATAATACCAAGTGCAAATACTGAGGCATTAGCAAATGCACCTCCAGTGAAAGCATTTAATAACCCTAAGATTCCACCATCAGTAGTATCTTGCAAGCCACCTAATTGTGAAGCGTCTATTCCTGGCAGTACAACTTGCGCTCCAAAACGGTATACTAATAATAACCCAAGAGTTAAAATGATTCGGTCTTTAAGCTCAGTGATCTTCCAGACGTTTTTTAATGTTTCTATTAATTTCATCCTTATATTCTTATAAAGTTACAGCTTCACCACCAGCAGCTTCAATAGCAGCTTTTGCTGACGCAGTAAATTTATGAGCTCTAACTGTTAATTTTGCTTTTAATTCTCCTCTACCTAAGATTTTAACCAATTCATTCTTACCAGCTAATCCTAAATCTACAAGTTTTGCAAAATCTACAGTATCCTTAATTTTTTTAGCTTCTACTAATTCTTGTAACGTATCTAAGTTTACACCTTGATATTCTACACGGTTAATATTAGTAAAACCAAATTTAGGTACACGTCTTTGTAAAGGCATTTGACCACCTTCGAATCCTAATTTTTTAGAATAACCAGAACGTGACTTGGCACCTTTATGTCCACGAGTTGCAGTTCCGCCTTTACCAGAACCTTGACCACGACCAACGCGCTTACCTTCTCTTTTTACTGAACCTTCTGCAGGTTTTAAATTACTTAAATCCATTTTTAAGTTATATTTTTTAAGCTTCTTCTACAGAAACTAAATGTTCAACTTTCTTAACCATACCAAGGATATTTGGTGTGGCATCGTGCTCTACTACTTGTCCGATTCTCTTAAGACCTAATGCTTCTAATGTAAGCTTTTGTCTTTTTGTACGGTTTATAGCACTCTTTACTTTCTTTACTTTAATCTTTGCCATGTTATCCTAATGATTAACCGTTAAATACTTTTTCAAGGGAAATACCTCTTTCTCTCGCTACGGTTTTAGCATCTCTTAATTGCAATAATGCATCAAAAGTAGCTTTTACCACGTTATGAGGATTCGATGAACCTTGAGATTTTGATAATACGTCATGTACACCAACTGCTTCTAATACTGTACGAACAGCACCACCAGCAATAACTCCGGTACCAGGAGCAGCAGGAATAATATTTACTCTTGCACCACCATATTTACCTTTTTGTTCGTGAGGTAATGTTCCTTTGATGATTGGAATTCGAACTAAGTTTTTCTTAGCATCTTCCACAGCTTTAGCAATTGCAGTTGCTACGTCTTTAGATTTTCCTAATCCGTGACCAACTACACCTGCCTCATCACCTACTACAACTATAGCAGAAAAACCAAATGCTCTACCACCTTTAGTTACTTTAGTAACACGTTGTACACCTACCAAGCGGTCTTTTAATTCTAAACCTCCTGGTTTTACAAGCTCTGCGTTTTTATATTTTTGATACATAATGTCTTAAAATTTAAGTCCTGCTTCTCTAGCACCTTCTGCTAATGATTTTACTCTACCGTGATATAAGTAACCACCTCTATCAAAAGAAATAGTTTCTACACCAGCCTTTAATGCTTTCTCAGCAATTGCTTTACCTACTAAAGCAGCAACTTCGGTTTTATTACCTTTTGTACCACTTACGTCTTTATCTCTTGAAGATGCTGCAGCAATAGTTTTACCTGTCACGTCATCTACGATTTGAGCATAAATTTCTTTATTACTTCTAAAAACAGACAATCTTGGTCTGGCTTCAGTACCAGATACAATCTTGCGTATTCTGTTTTTAATTCTTTGTCTTCTTTCGTTCTTTGTTAATGCCATAACTAAACTATTAAGCTGATTTACCTGCTTTTCTTCTAATTTCTTCACCTACAAACTTAACACCTTTACCTTTATAAGGCTCTGGCTTACGGAAGCCACGGATTTTAGCAGCAACTTGTCCTACTAATTGTTTGTCATGAGAAGTTAATTTTACGATTGGATTTTTACCTTTTTCAGAAACTGTTTCTATCTTAACTTCTGGAGCAATATCCATTACTATATTGTGTGAAAATCCTAAGGCTAAATCTAATTTTTGGCCTTGGTTTGAGGCTCTATAACCTACACCAACCAATTCTAATTCTTTAGTAAATCCTTTAGACACACCCTCAATCATATTAGCGATTAAGGCTCTATACAGACCATGCTTTGATCTGTTTTCTTTCATTTCTGAATGACGCTCTAATGTGATAGTAGCATCTTCAATGTTGATATCAACACCTGAGAACTCTTGAGTTAACTCACCTAATTTACCTTTTACAGTAACAGTGTTATTGTTAACATCTACAGTAACACCTTCAGGAATTGAAATTGGGCTTTTACCTATTCTTGACATAATTTCCTGTTTTTAGTATACGTAACATAATACCTCACCACCAACGTTTTCTCTTTGGGCTTGCTTACCTGTCATTACTCCATGAGAAGTAGAAACAATTGCAATTCCTAAACCGTTAAGGATTCTTGGCATCTCGTTAGCACCAGCATACTTACGTAAACCTGGCGTACTGATTCTTTGAATTTTCTTGATTACTGACTCTTTTGTGTCTTTGTTGTACTTAAGAGCAATTTTAATTGTCCCTTGTACCGATGAATCATCGAATTTGTAACTTAAAATATATCCTTGATCGAATAATATTTTA
>CBFHYD010000114.1:0-3238 GCA_965659975.1 Winogradskyella sp.
TAATATTGAAAAATTTTTCATTTTTTAAACTTTGTTAGTTTAAAGACTTACAAAAATTGTACCTGTGACAAAAGTGATTACCCAAGGGCAACATCTAAAGTCATCATGACAATAAAGCCGCCAATAAATCCAAGCGTAGCAATGTCTGTGTATTTATCACGTTGAGTTTCAGGAATTACTTCTTCTACAACAACAAAAATCATAGCGCCAGCTGCAAAAGCTAAGGCGTAAGGTAAAATTGGTGTGAAAAAAGTAACTGCTAAAGCCCCAATTACAGCAGCTATTGGCTCTACTATAGCCGATAATTGACCATACCAAAAACTTTTGAATTTGCTAATACCTTGTCTTCGCATTGGCATCGAAACCGCCAATCCTTCCGGGAAATTCTGGATTCCGATACCCAAGGCTAATGCAACTGCACCACCAATAGTAGCTTCCGGAATACCAGCAGCTACACCACCAAATAATACACCAACAGCTAAACCTTCTGGAATATTATGCAAGGTAATTGCCAATACTAAAAGGGTTGTACGTCTCCAAGGTGTTTTTACACCTTCTTTTTCGTCTTCGCGAAAGTTGATGTGTAAATGTGGTAATATCTTATCTAAACCATATAGAAATAAGGCACCTAATGCAAATCCTACTGCAGCAGGTATAACTTTTACAAACCCTTCTCCTGGACTCATCTCAATTCCTGGTGCCAATAAACTCCAAAAACTTGCAGCAACCATTACGCCTCCTGTAAAGCCTAACATACCATCTAACAGAGCACGATTCATTCCCTTAAAAAAGAAAACCAATGCAGCTCCACATGCTGTTAAGACCCAAGTAAATAACGAAGCATATAATGCGCCTAAAACAGGATCAATAGATTCGAAATATTGTATAATACTTTCCATACTTATTCTTTTGTTACATAAATATTTGAGGTAATAGCTTTAGACATTACCATCGTTTTATTGTCTATTTCCATAGTCATTGATTGATCAAACTCTTCAAGATTCAAGATATGTATTAATGTCCCAATCTCTATATGATGCTTGTCCAAATATTTTAAAAATTCTGAAGAAGAATCCAAAACTCCGACACATTTATAGTTATTGCCAACCAAAGCTTTTGACAAAACAATTTTACTTCGTTCTTTTATTTTACCTGCAGAGTTCGGAATTGGATCGCCATGCGGATCATGAGTTGGATATCCTAAAAACGTATCCAATTCTTCAATTAATTTAGGTGATTTTATGTGCTCTAATTGCTCAGCAACGTCATGAACTTCGTCCCATGAAAAATTTAACTTTTCAACTAAAAACACTTCCCAAAGGCGATGCTTACGAACAATATTCACAGCTGTATTTCGACCTGTTGTTGTTAGAGAAACACCTTTGTACTTGATATAACTAATCAAATTTTTATCCGCCAATTTTTTAAGCATATCCGTTACAGAAGATGCCTTAGTTTCAATTTTTTCTGCAATGGCATTTGTGCTTACTACAGTTACATCTTCCGAAAGATGGTAGATGGCTTTTAAATAGTTTTCTTCTGTAAGTGTTAATGACATGATTTAATTCTTTAAAATTGAAAGCATTTCCTTAGGCGGAATATAACGGAAATAACGATCTGTAATTTCGAAGTTTTCATCAAGAATAACCGTTGCTGGCAACTCCAATGATCTCTTTTCTCGTCCGGCGAGTAACTCAGGTATTTCATGATATGCTAATCGCCTTTTACCCGAATTCTTATTTACAAATGTTTTACCTCCAAAAACTATAGTGTCATTAGTTTCAACATTAAATCGTACCGCATAATAGTCTTCGGCCAAAAGCGCCTTTATCTCAGATTTTGAAAAAACAGATTGTTCCATCTTTTTACAATACACGCACCAATCTGCATAAAACTCAATAAGAACTTTCTTTGGTTCTTTAATAAGCTCTGTCTCCAAATCCTCAAACGATAACCAATTAATAGCAATATCTTGAGCTACTGCAAAAGAGGAAAATAAAAACAATATGATGTAAATAGATCTCCGCATTAATTCAATTTTCCGATTTTAATACCAACAAAAACCGTTCTTGGTAAATCTGGTCCATACACATAATCTGAATCGCGAGTTGCTCCAACTTGAAAATCATCCTGAAAGCTATTAAACAAATTCTTCACACCTGCATTCAGCGTTAATTTAAAGTCATCTGAAACTTCAAAATTAGCCTCGGCATTGATATTCATATCAAAAAATGGATTGCTTTCATTTAATTGTAAAAACCCCGAATCGCTCACAACTAATGGCACAACCATCTCACTTGTATATGTTCCTGTTACAGAAAAATTAAATCTATCGCTTGGTGTAAAATTCGTATTCAGGTAACCATAAAGATTTGGATTTCTTACAAATTCAGAAACTAACACATCTGTCTCATTAGAGTTGCTTCCATCGGCCTCAAAAAGAACTTGCGGCTGGTCGTACTCCGAGCATTGCAATGTGCCACCACGCTGAACCAACCATTTTTTGGAAGGCGATACACCAACTTCAAAATTAGCTCCAAAAACCTTTGCACCTTCGCCATTGCGCACTTCCTCTATGATAGACCCATTTGGTAATTGTACACCTGTACTAACTAATATGAAAGGATCTTCTAAACTTGTATAAAATCCTTCGAGTAAGAAATTGGTTTGAGTTGTATTAATTTCCTTGGTGAAATTCAATGAGCCTGTAAATGCATTGGAAAACTCTGCTTCCAAATCATTGGACAGAATTACGAATAATGGTTCGCCTCCAACTAAAGCAATATGAAGGTCCTCGTTAAACGCTTGCGGTGCTCGAAATCCACGTGCGTAACCACCTCTAAACTTAAGGTCGTCTGTGAACTCGTAAGCCAGAGTAAATCTTGGATTTAATGTTGTTTGGGAAATATCTACAGACCGATTAATGTTACTTACTGTATAATCGCCATTAACATTAATATGATCTAATCGCGAGCCAATTAACGCTGTAAACTTTGAATTAGGCTTCCACTCATATTGGGCATATAATCCAGTAGCATGAACATCTTGATCTACAAGTCTGTTATAGCCTTGAATAACATCTTCTGTACTACTATAGTTGTATTCGAAACCAGTAGTCAAGACATCATTGTCGAATTGCTTGGTCAATTGAAATCCATTGGATAAGGCTAAATCTTTAGTAATCCCGTAAGCATTAAGTGCGGTTAAACTGTCTTGAGCCGTACGACCACCACCGAGG
>CBFHYD010000115.1:0-2692 GCA_965659975.1 Winogradskyella sp.
ATGTATGTCTTTGCTTCAAAATTGTATTATTGAGGAGTTTATGCACATTAATTGATTCAGCCAACCATAAAACCACAAAAAATGCAGTTATAGGTATCATGGTCAAAAACTTTCGAATAAAGCTAAATGTATTACCTATGTTTTCTTATTGTACAAACTGAGTCAACATACCTTTAGTAGATTGAAGCTCGATACCAAAATCCTCTTGAATATATAATTTTATACTTTCTAATTTAGGCTCAGCCTTTTCTATAAAACTTGAGTTATCGGCCAAAATTTGCCTGCTTGAAAGCTGAATTAATTCTATTCCTATTTTGAGTCCAGCCGAAACAAGTAATAATACAATAATAATACTCAACCATTTAGGGACTTTTCTTCTTCCTAAAAAACGCATTATAGGCAAAAACAAAAGCGCTATAAACATTGAGAAAATTAATGGTATAAATATAAAAGACAACACTTTTAGTAGATAGAATACCAAAGGAATTGCCATAATGAGTAGTAAAATATTTGTAGTTCGCCTCTGCTCTAACATCAACTTTTAGTTTGTAATAACAAAGTTATCTCTTCTCTTAGCGAAAATGTATTAAAGAATACTTAATATTAAAAAGGTACACCATCATCTTCTGGCGAATCGAAAGCATCTGATGCCGATGGGAAATTATCCGGTTTAAAGGTATCGTCATTAGCTGCAGCATTCATCTTAGAGTGGAACTCTCCAAATGGTGTGTCGAACTCATCAAGGTTATCAAACTTACCTAAGTGACCGATGAACTTAAGTCGGATATTATCTAAACCACCATTTCTATGCTTAGCTACTATAAATTCCGCTTGACCTTCAGTAGGCGAACGCTCCTCATCATCCCATTCGTCAATTTTGTAATACTCAGGTCTGTATATAAATGAAACAATATCCGCATCTTGCTCAATGGCACCAGATTCCCTTAAATCAGATAATAATGGTCGCTTACTACCACCACGCGTCTCTACCGCACGAGATAACTGCGATAAGGCAATTACTGGAACATTTAATTCCTTAGCTAATGCCTTTAGATTACGAGAAATGGTTGAAATTTCTTGTTCACGATTTCCACCTTTTTGACTTCCACCAGCCGTCATTAATTGAAGGTAATCAATAACAATAAGTTTGATACCGTATTGCGAAGCCAAACGTCTTGCTTTAGCACGCAAGTCGAATATCGAGAGCGAAGGCGTGTCATCTATAAAAAGTGGTGCTTTTTCCAAAGTCTTTACTTTAACATTAAGCTGTTCCCACTCATGTTTTTCAAGCTTACCAGTTCTCAATTTTTCTGAAGACAAACCAGTTTCACTCGAAATTAAACGTGTAATTAATTGTACAGAAGACATCTCTAATGAGAAAAACGCAACGGGTTGATTACTTTCTACAGCAATGTTCCTCGCCATTGTCAACGTTAAAGCCGTTTTACCCATACCAGGTCTTGCAGCTACAATTATCAAATCACTCGGTTGCCATCCAGAAGTCAACTTATCTAACTTATCAAATCCTGAAGGAATTCCAGAAAGACCTTCCTTATTGGAAATTTCTTCAATTTTTTTCTTTGCTTGTATTACCAAGCTCTGAGCAGATTCTGTAGACTTCTTGACGTTACCTTGTGTAACTTCATATAATTTTGCTTCAGCATTGTCTAACAAATCAAAAACATCCTTTGTTTCGTCGTAAGCCTCTTCTATTATTTCGTTTGAAATTTTAATCAAGCTTCGTTGAATAAATTTCTGAAGAATGATGCGTGCATGAAACTCAATATGTGCCGACGATGACACGCGCTGGGTTAATCCTATAAGATAGAAATCACCACCTATTAGGCCTAACTTCCCATCTTTCTTTAATTGAGTAGAAACTGTTAATAAGTCAATAGGTTCACTGCCTTCGAATAACTTGAAAATAGCTTCAAATATGTACTTGTGACCTTCCTTGTAAAATGCTTCTGGACTAAGAATATCAATAACCTCATCAACACCCTTTTTATCAATCATCATTGCGCCAAGCACAACTTCTTCTAGGTCTAAGGCTTGTGGCGGAATCTTCCCTTTTTCAAGGCTTATTAAGGAACTCTTGTCTACTTTATAGCCTTTTACTGGATTAGGTTGTTTCATTGATTAGTTAGTCAGTTATCTGGATTAAAATGGTGTAAAAACCATCTCTTCAATATAAGAAAATTAGATTTACACAAGGCTTACGAAATTAAATAAAACGACAAGAAAACAAAGTTTCATTGACTTTGATTCATCAACAGTTCGTTAACAATTGAACTGTTAATAACATTCATTTATTGTTAACAGCCATAAAAAAAACTGAAGCCATTAAACTTCAGTTTTAAAAATTCTTTGTTTATAGGGCATCCTATTTATAAACACCCATTTCAGAATATTTATCCATTCGCTGTTCTACCAATTTTTTTGGTGATAAGTTTTTAAGTTCTTCGTAAGACTTGACAATAGCATCACGAACTGTTAAAAACGTTTTTTCTCGATCCTTATGCGCACCACCTAAAGGTTCTTTTAAGATTTGATCCACTAATTTCATGCGCTTCATATCTTTTGCTGTAAGCTTAAGTGCATCTGCTGCTTGTTCTTTGTATTCCCAGCTTCTCCACAATATAGACGAGCACGATTCTGGCGAAATTACAGAGTACCATGTGTTCTCTAACAT
>CBFHYD010000116.1:0-2438 GCA_965659975.1 Winogradskyella sp.
TTTTGAATTGACCTCCAAATTCTGAAGTGACGGTGCTACTCGCAACATCATTCACACCACGAGAATTTACACATAGGTGTTTTGCATCTATAATACATGCCACATCCTCAGTGCCAAGTGCTTCTTGTAATTCTTTTACAATTTGAATGGTTAAGCGTTCTTGTACTTGTGGTCGTTTTGCATAATACTCAACAATGCGATTCATTTTAGAAAGCCCAATGACTTTACCCTTTGAGATATAAGCAACATGCGCCTTACCAACAATTGGTAATAAGTGGTGCTCACATGTAGAGTATACGGTGATGTTTTTTTCAACCAACATTTCACCGTATTTATATTTATTATCGAAAGACGAAGCAGCCGGTTTATTCTTTGGATCTAAACCACTAAAAATTTCATTGACAAACATTTTTGCCACACGTTTTGGTGTACCGCGTAAGCTATCATCCGTTAGGTCTAATCCTAGTGTATTAAGAATACGTTCTACATCGTTTTGAATGCTCTCTATTTTGTCTTTATCACTCATTTCAAAAGCATCTTTTCTCAACGGAGTGTCACTTGATGTCCCTACGTGGTTATCGCCAATAAAATCAATATCTATATTGTTGTCTAACTTCATTTTTTAAACCTGTTAAAAATCACTATGCAAAGATATGCAAATATTGAACCATAATGAAGGTAGGAGATTTAATTTGAAAACTGTTATATAGATAAAATGTATAATTGTGAATATTTTAAGAATATTCACTTAGGCATGTCCAATTTTTGTAATTTAATTCTTTATTCCAGAATATCTATGTCCAAAAATTACTATTGTATTCTTATCGTTTTTACATTGCTACTATCCTCATTTAGCAATGCGCAGAATACAAATCCCTCAACGGCAATGAATTTTGCAAATAAGACTATAACTCTACTTACCGCTTTAGAGAAAAAACAAATTGATGCGGTTTACGGTCAATTTACTCACCAGGAAATATACTCAAGAGAGTATAGAGTTGCGTTTATCAAGGAATTACTAAGTGAAAGAATAGAAATTAAACAAGTAACTACGCATCCTAAAAAACAAGCAATGATAAAACTGTCTGAAGTGCCTTTGTTTGATGTATTCAATAAAAAGTTGAAAAGAGATAGGAGATTTAATCCAAAAAACTTTAATTCCTTAAAATATAGGCTCAACTTCTATTCAAAATCATATCAGACCTATCACGTCGATGATACGGATTATTACATAATCATAAAACCGCAATAACAACTGAAAGCAATTAAAATGAAAATTTATTTAACTAAGTTTTGTCTTTTATTCGTTTCAGTTGTATTCGCACAGGACATCAATATGCAAACAGGAACCTTCAATCAATGCAGTGGTGTGTTATTTGATTCTGGTGGTGTGTCCAGTGATTATGCCAATGACGAAAATTTTACCATTACCATTTGCCCAGATGTTGCAGGTGAACTCATGAGTTTAGATTTTACAGATTTTAATACAGAAGATGGTGTAGATATATTAACGATTTTTAATGGTGATGACACAAGTGCATTTCAGTTGGGGCAATTTTCTGGTACTAATAGTCCTGGATTCGTGCAAGCTACATTAGCAAACGCAACCGGATGTTTAACGCTTACATTTACCTCTAATGATTCTAATGTTGCAGGTGGTTGGGCAGCAAATATAGCATGCTTAACATCATGCCAAACCATCACAGCCCAGTTAGATTCCACATCACCTTTGCCAGATGCAAATGGTTATTTAAGAGTGTGTCCAAATGAACCGATCACATTAAATTCGAGCGCAATATTTTCAGAAGATGGTACAGGTGCTACGTATGAATGGGATTTGGATGATGGAAATACAGCTACTGGCCAAACAGCAACCTTCTCATACGATACACCTGGATCCTATATAGTTCGTCTAACAATAAGGGATACAAATACAGATATCGACCCATTAGGTTGTACAAATAGCAATCTTATAACACAGGTTATACAAGTTAGTAATGAACCTGATTTTACTGGTACAGAAGCTACAGATCAAGAATTATGTTTAGGGGAAAGTACTACGATTACCGGACAAGTGATTGGTGTGTTGAAACCAGACAATTGTGCGCCACCAATTAGTGGTATAACATTTTTGCCAGTACAGGAGACTCATATGAAACTACAGTTGCTGTAGAATGTTTTGACCCATCTCAAACGATAACTGATGTAAGGGAAATAGTGGGTGTTTGTGTAAATATAGAACACTCTTTTAGTGGTGATTTGAATATAGATCTTATTGCACCAAATGGTCAAGAAGTTAGACTTTACGATCAAAATGACGGTTCTGCAAATTTTGGTATTCCTTGGGCTACAGGTGGGATTGATGGTGATAGTAATAATACAACTCCTGGAACAGGCTTTACCTATTGTTTTCGTCCAGATACGACTTTACCCACAAC
>CBFHYD010000117.1:0-2140 GCA_965659975.1 Winogradskyella sp.
TGTATACATTACCGATTGGAATACTTGTGGCAGTAACCAACTTTACAGAAATAACGGTGATACAAGTAACTCATTTACAAAAGTGACTTCCACATCTGGGATTGAAGCAACTTTACCTTTGGCTAATTATTCTTCATTGCCATTCGACTTTAATTCAGATGGTTTAATGGACCTGTTGGTGCCAAACCATTTGGCCGTAACAAATGAGCTTTTTATTAATTCAATGGGGACATCATTCTCTGATCAAGCTTCGAGTTATGGAGTAGATACAACAAATGGAGAAACTGGTGTCGCAATTGGTGATTACAATGGCGATGGACACTTTGATATTTTTGTAACTGGTGTAGATGCCAATGTATTGTACACAAATGATGGTGATAACACATTTACCGAAAATGCAACGTCCTTAGGTGTGAATAATACACAATGGTCAAAAGGTGTCTGTTTTTCGGATTTCGATTTAGATGGAGATGAAGATTTATTTGTTGCTAATGGTTTCGAGATAGGAATGCGTAGTAATGAACCGAATTTTTATTTCAGAAATAGATTCTCTGAAGGTAACAACGATTTTGAAGACATATCAGCTTCCTTAGGTCTGAATGAACAATCTGTAAGTGTAGAAGCAATAGATTTCGATTACGATAATGATGGCGATATAGATTTATTAGTAACAAATAGTAATGGTAGTCTATTTCTGTATGAAAATACAATGTTAAATTTTGATGACATTACTTCAGCCAAAAATTGGTTTAAACTCAATCTTGAAGGAACTACATCAAATAGAAATGCAATCGGAGCTAAAGTAGAAATAGTCACGCCGAATGAAACAATTGTTAGATACCATTCTGGTGTTGGATTTTTAGGACAAAGTTTACAATCACTTCATTTTGGTTTACATGATGAAACAAGTATCACCTCAATCGAGATTACTTGGCCATCAGGATTGGTGGAAACCTATGATTCTAATAATAGTACTTTAGTAATCAATGCCACATTTAAGGCTGTGGAAGGTAGTGCAATTACCAACCAAAATATAACACCAAGTCAGAAGGTTTATGGTTGTATAGATCCTAATTCATGTAATTATAATCCAGCAGCCACTCTGGATGATGGTTCTTGTACGTACTTAACAGCACAGCCAATAGTAGGTAATACCAATGCAGCATATTACAGTGTAGAAACATACTCCTATGCAATTGCAATGGGTTCTACAGCAGAGTGGCATGTAGAAGGTGGAGAAATAATGAACGGTCAAGGTACAGGTTCAATTACTGTATTATGGGAGATTGAAGCTCAAGGTCGCGTTTCGGTAACCGAAACTGATAGTAATTGTTCTAGTGAAGAGCAAAGTGTTGATGTGACATTATCTGCAAATAATTTACCTGCGAATATATCTATAGCCAGATTGTGGAATGAAGTTCTTCTTAGTGCAATTAGAGGAGATTTTGCGAGACCAACCATTCATGCGAGAAACCTATTTCACTCAAGCGTAGCGATGTATGATGTTTGGGCAGTCTACAATAGTAGCGACGCTTCCCCTTACTTAATGGGTAATACTGTCCATGGCTTTTCAAGCACTTTAGACAATTTTACACCATTGGAATCTAATGAGCTCTCGGTGAAAAAAGCAATTAGCTATGCCATGTATCGCTTACTATCACACAGATTCCAAAATTCGCCTGGTGCAGCAGCCACTCAACAGCGAATGGATTTGTTAATGGCAAGTTTGGGATATGACACTACTTTAACTTCTATAAATTATACTTCTGGTGATGCTGCGGAATTCGGTAATTATGTTGCTCAAACCTTGATAGATTATGGTTTGCAAGATGGTTCAAGAGAAGCTACAGGTTATGACAACGCCTATTATGAACCTGCAAATGAACCATTTGACCTCGAAATTAGCAATAATGTGCCAACTGACGATCCAAATAGATGGCGTCCCTTAGGATTGGATACGTTTATAGATCAAGGCGGAAATGTTGTAAGTGGAAATGTTCCTGAGTTTTTAAGTCCTGAATGGGGAAATGTTAATGGTTTTGCCCTTCAGGAAACTGATGTTACGACCTACCAGCGCGATGGTGATAATTATCGTGTCTTTCATGATCCTGGACCACCACCGATGCTCAATACTACGGCA
>CBFHYD010000118.1:0-2056 GCA_965659975.1 Winogradskyella sp.
TTTAATTCTCTGCGATGATATTACTGTGGGAGATTTGACTGAAGAATTTGATTTAACACAAAACGAAACTTTTATTTTCAATAGCATACCAAACTTAACTGCAAGTTACTTTTTGAGTTATGATGATGCACTTAATAATGTAGCAGCTAATGAAATAACCACGCCAGCTACTTATAACAATACCAATCCTACAGAAACCATTTTTGTTAGAGTAGAAGATGTAATGACTGGATGTATTGCCATTGTAGATTTTGATATTACAGTGAATCCGTTGCCAAATGATGATATTGTAGTTGCAGATATTTTTGAATGTGAGAATAATACAAATTTCATTTTTCCATTTGATATCGAATCTAAGACCGATGAAATTTTAAATATTCAAGATGATCCTACTAACTACACGGTTACCTATCATGATTCCCAGCAAGATGCAGATAATTTGGTAGATGCTCTTAGCAGTCCTTATGAAAATACTGTAAGTCCAGCACAAACTATTTATGTTGCTGTAACAAACAATACAACAGGATGTTCAATTAGCACAATTACCTTTAATATCGAAATACAAGAAGGCGCCAACGCTGAGGATATTTTGTATGAGGAATGCGACTTCGTCGGTGACAATGATGGTTTTACACAATTCGATTTAGAATCCATAGAGCCACTAGTTTTAAACGGGCAAGATCCAACTGCTTTTTCTATTGATTTCTTCGATAATTTTGATGATGCATTCAACAATAATTTACCAAATCGATTGCCACTACTTTATGAGAATGCGACTATAAATTCACAAGTTATTTACGCTCGTGTAAGCAATAATATAAGACCAGATGAATGTTTTGAGGTGTCCGAATTGACACTACAGGTTAATCTCTTACCAATTTTTGATTTAGAAGACGAATACATTTTATGTTTCTCGAGTAGTCCAGAAGCAGTTGTCGATGTGCCACCAGTTTTAGATACAGGATTATCAGAAGCAGATTATGATTTCAAGTGGAGTTTCGATGGAACTATTCTAACCACCGAAACAGGAGCAAGTTTGATACCAACTCAAGGTGGACTGTATACGGTTGAGGTGACAGATACATCGACCTCTGCGGTTACCATGTGTATGGATTCCGATACCGCGTTAGTAATAGAAAGCGGATTACCAGATGTGTTTGATGTAGAAGTAACTTCTATGGCTTTTAATGGCAATAATATGATCCTTGCAACCGCTTCAGGAAATAGTACTTACGAATTTAGTTTAAATAATGGACCATATCAACTTAGTGGCGAATTTGAGAATGTTACTGGTGGTGATAATATTGTATATGTTAGAGATATTTTGGGATGTGGTATAGATTCTCGAATGATTACCGTTATAGATTACCCAAAATTCTTTACACCTAATGGTGATGGAAATAATGATACTTGGCAGATTAAAGGCATTGATTCACAACCAGACGCGATAATCTATATTCACGATCGTTATGGTAAACTCTTAAAACAAATAGGACCTACAGGTCAAGGTTGGGATGGAACCTATAATGGTAACCGAATGCCAAGTAGCGACTATTGGTTTGTTTTAGAATTTAGAGAACCAACTACGGACGAACGCAAAACATTTAGAGCCCATTTTTCTTTAAAACGCTAATTCAAAAATTTCAATAGGACAGTGTCTGAAAAGTCAATAAAACCAAGAACTGTCACATTGATCGTAGTCGAAACACTATGAAAATCAATAGTTATATTTAGCTACGCTGAACTTACGTTTCTCGACTTTAGTTTACTCTGAGTACTGTCGAAGTGCTCGAAATGACAGAATGATTTACTTTCCAGAAAGCCTCTTTTTATTAAATGGGTTAGGAGTTTTGCAGCTTAGGATGTTCTATACATAAGAAAGTTAAAACTGAGATATCTTAGACGAACGGCAGCGCTTATTGTTAAAATTTTATTAATTTACGCAGCTCAATTTATTTTGAAACACACATTATGAAAAAACTACTTATTCTACTAAGTTTTTTTGCACTCACGACGAGTGCGTTTTCTCAATCTGAAAAACCATTACAAATAGTTA
>CBFHYD010000119.1:0-1735 GCA_965659975.1 Winogradskyella sp.
GTAACAATAGTAAACATGCGATAAGGAATCTCATTGTCGAGGTATTTAATCCTAAAAATACATGTTTTTTATAAATTAATATAACCGTAATTCTCGAGCTGAGTAATCTTGTTAATTAATTTGGTTGAACCGTTTTTAAGTAGATACAGATCATCAGTCATTTCAATAACATCATCATAACGATGATCAGAAAGGATTATAAGTTTATTTCTCTTATGCTTAGAAATTAAAGACTTAATACGCTCAATGATTAGCGGAGAAATCCCATTAAATGGTTCGTCCATAAGAAGAATAGGTTTCTTACAGAGTAAGGTGATATAAACTTCAATACAACGTCTTTCGCCACCGGATAGTTTTCCAAATTTGGTGTTTTGGTACTTTTTAAATTCATTAAAATCCTTCGCAAATTTTGACCAATCGATTCCGAACCAATCAAAAGCGGTTTTAATCTTTAATGATTTTGGTATGAAATTATACTGAGGTAAATAGGAGACCAGATTAGACTGGTAAAGCGGCTTTAGAATAGGCTTACTGTCGATGCGGATAAGTTTATATTTTGGTTTAAGATTACCAAATATAATATCCATTAAACACGATTTTCCAATACCGTTACTTCCCAAAATTCCAGTAACTTTTCCAGTTTCTGCTTTGAGGTATATGCCGTTAAGAATGCGCTTGTGCTTAAAGTAAAGTTCTACATTGTCAATTTCTAAAATCATTATTATTAAATGAATTCCCTAAAAATAGTAAGGAATATGATGGTTATTATACTGTCTATTATAAATACGATAGAAAACAGTCTTATAGGTGTTATGCCTAAATTTTTATAAAAGGTCAACTTACGTTTTTCGTTAGTTTCGTGAACATAATACCAAGCGAATACTGTCAAGAAAAGCTTGGTAATTAATGCTGGAGCAATTTGCAGATTTAAAAAAGCGATAATGCTATTTATAACAAATGACCACACTAAAAATGTTATGTAGAATGCAAGTATAGCGAGGAATCGATGCATTTTAAGATGTAACGCTAATCATTCCTTTTTTAGTATCAATAACCACCAAGTTCACAGATATTAATTCAATAATTATCGTATTTTTACAACCAATTTTGACGATAGATGTTAGAGAAAATACAGATAGTAAAACAACGTTTTGATGAGGTTAATGATTTAATTATTCAGCCAGACATTATTGCCGATCAAAAGCGCTATATAAAACTCAATAAAGAATATAAAGACCTAAAACAAATTGTTGACAAAGGTGATATCTATAAAGAGTTATTAGATAATATTTCCGAAGCTGAAGAAATAATTGCAGATGGATCAGACGCTGAAATGGTGGAGATGGCAAAGATGCAGTTAGATGAAGCTAAAGAGCAATTACCTCAGATAGAAGACGATATCCGATTTTTACTTATTCCTAAAGACCCAGATGACGCTAAGAATGTGGTGGTAGAAGTTCGTGCAGGAACTGGTGGTGATGAGGCAAGTATTTTTGCTGGTGATTTGTACCGTATGTATAGTAAATATTGCAGTACTAAGGGTTGGAGCGTAGATGTTGTAAGTACAAGTGATGGAACTTCTGGAGGTTTTAAGGAAATTATATTCGAAGTTTCTGGTGAGGATGTATACGGAACAATGAAATTTGAAGCTGGGGTACATCGTGTACAACGTGTGCCGCAAACAGAAACTCAAGGTCGTGTGCATACCAGTGCTGCAACGGTAATGGTTTTACCA
>CBFHYD010000120.1:0-1687 GCA_965659975.1 Winogradskyella sp.
TGTATAAATATGCTTTAATTTAAAACTTTCGACTTTTTCAATAGAATCAGTTGTGACAAATAAAAATTGATGTTATGCTATTGCAGTCGTAATCAGACCGAATTACTTACGAGACTAATTCAAAAAATTAAATACCAAAGGTCAATGTTAGGACTACATCAGTCAGTTTAGAGTCTAATTGAGCTATTTGGTTAAACGCATTAGATTCTGAGAATAAGAAATTACTCTGCTCTCTTTGCGTCTGTGCATAAGCCAAATCAATAGCAAAGTCACCGATTTTGTATCCAAACCCGAGTGAATACGTAGTTAAATCGCCTCCGAATAAATCATCTTTATAAGGACTTTCTTCAAAACGGTATCCACCTCTAAAACTAAATCTGTTATATCTATATTCAGCACCTAATTTATAGGTATTAGATACTTCAAACAAATCCGAAATTATTCCATTTTGAAAAGAAAAGAAAGGATCATTTGTAGGTCTAAACGTCATTTCGCTGAAATCCTTTCGAGAGTAATCAAAACTAATTAATCCTTTGTTAGAGAATATATAAGCGAGACTTCCTGTAATCTTGCTTGGTGTTCTAAGTCTGTATTCTGGAAATATATTTACTGAATTAGGATTAATTACAACTGGATTAGGATCTCCAACAATTGAGGTTTGTAGGAATTGAGAAGTTTCATCATTGATTCTTAACCACGTTGGAGAATCATAAACTAAACCTACCCTAAATTCGTTAGTCAATTTGTAAATAGTCCCTAATTGAAATGACACACCACTACCCGTAGTAAACATAGCGTTATCAAAACTAACATCACTTACAACAGAATTTGGATTAGAATTGCTCTCATCAAAAATTCTAACACGTTCATAGTTCAAAAAATGAGCATTTACGTTTAAACCAACATTTAACCTCTCATCGTATTGAGCAGAAAAATTAAAAGCCATTTTTCCATTATAACCTGTTGAAGCTAAGGCATACCGTTGATCATAATTACCACCCGTAATATTATTAGTATAAATAGTATTATCATCCGTGTTAGAGTCTGGCTCAGTAATGAAAGATTCATAACCTAAGAATGCTTGCTGATTTCCAAATCCAAAAACACTTCCAATATCTGCATAGGCAAAAGCTAAAGTCTCCCCAGGTAAAGCAGAGATTTCATCCAATCTCAATCCCTGCGCGAAACCGGTAAAATAATCCGCTATAGAAGAATTGGGATTTACTCCTTCTGCGACCCAATTATCATCGAAATTTCCAATTCTATCGTAGTTGACACCTAATGCTATCTTATTCCATCTACTATTACCAGTAGCATCGTAGACAAAAACTCCTCCACCTTGCATGAGGTTTATATTGTCATCGGAAAAGTTTCTTGAAGGGCCGAAGTAACTAACGTCATTATTTATCGAAGTATTCCCTGCGGTAAAAGACCCTCTGCTACTATTAAAAATTGAAGAACTTGCTGGGTTTAAGCTAACAGCAGATAAATCTCCTCCAAGTGCACCAAATGCACCACCCATTGCTTTGAAACGTGCTGTTCCACTAATATTATCCTGAGAATATCTTAAAGCATCTGTAAAGTCTTGTGCTTGAATATTACACAGCATCATAACTGCTAAACATAGCATTAAATTCTTTTTCATAGAAATTTTATTATTGATATAAGATATATATTATCCTCGGCG
>CBFHYD010000121.1:0-1489 GCA_965659975.1 Winogradskyella sp.
GATTAAAAAATTCTTCTCAGTCGAGTTTACACGATTCTTCAATTATTACCAGAAATCTAAAGACTTAAACATTTCAGGTTCTGGAGAAGGTTCAGCAGAGCGTTCTGGTAATGACACGCGCTATTTTATCAATGTTGGTCGAAAAGATGGCTACACATGGATGTCGCTAAAAGACTTCTTAAAAGAGGTCCTTGAGCTTGGTAGAGATGATGTATTTAAAGTTGATGTAAAAGAGAGCTTTTCGTTTTTCAATACCGAAAAACAAAATGAGAAAAAGGTTTTAGATTTTTTCACAGATTTTAAATACAATGGTCGTTTTGTAAATGTTGAAGTAAGCGAGAATACAGGTCGTGGTGGTGGACGTCGCAAAGGCGGTCGTGGCAGACGAAAAGATGATGATAAACCTCTTGGAGATAGACGTTCAAGGCGAAGTGCTTCGAGTAACTCTAACAAAAGTGAAAGACGTGGTAGACGAATTGATAAATCAGGATTCAAAGGTTCTGATAGACCACGAAGAAACCGAAGAAGATAATGCGCTAAAAGTGTATATTTAGCTTTTAAAACATTTTACCTGCTCACCAATTTGAATACCAATAAGATAAAGCATCATCTTATTTTTGGCAAAGGTCAAAACATGGATAAAGTTATATCCGATAGTGTTGACTTAATCGTGACGTCTCCACCATATCCAATGATTGAGATGTGGGACGAAATACTCTTCAATCAAAATCCAAAAATAAAATCAGCGTTTTCAAAAGGTAATCACGAACATTCTTTTGAGCTTATGCATCAAGAATTGGATAAGGTTTGGAACGAATGTTACAGAGTTTTAAAACCTGGTAGCATTGCATGTATCAATATTGGAGATGCTACAAGAACATTGGATAAGAATTTTAGGCTATTCCCAAACCACTCTCGAATTATACAAGGCTGTATTAATTCTGGTTTTCAAAATATGCCAAATATCATATGGCGTAAACAAACTAATGCTCCTAATAAATTTATGAGTTCTGGCATGTTGCCGCCTGGTGCGTAAGTAACTTTGGAGCATGAGTTTATTTTGGTGTTTAGAAAAGGTGAAAAACGACTTTTTAAAACTGCCTCCGAAAAAGAGGACCGAAATAGAAGCTCTTATTTTTGGGAAGAACGCAACCAATGGTTTTCTGACTTATGGGATGTTAAAGGCGCTTCTCAGATTATTAAAGATAAAGCCTTAAGAAACCGCAGTGCTGCTTATCCGTTTGAAATTCCATATCGACTTATCAATATGTTTTCTGTACAAGGTGATGTGATTTTAGATCCATTTTTAGGAACAGGCACATCAACAATTGCGGCTATTACATCACAACGCAATAGTATCGGTTATGAAATTGATAACACCTTCGAAATCTCAATAAAATCAACGATATCAGACGCGAAGAATTATATGCTTTTTCGAAGCAAAAAACGAATTGGTGATCATCTAAATTTCATAAAGCAGCGCAAAGAG
>CBFHYD010000122.1:0-1426 GCA_965659975.1 Winogradskyella sp.
AATTTCTAACGGTGGTGTTTTTGGAAGCATGCTTTCTACACCGATAATAAATCCTCCACAAAGTGGAATTTTAGGAATGCACAATATTGTAGAACGTCCAGTTGCAGTAGATGGTAAGGTAGAAATACGTCCAATAATGTATGTTGCGCTATCTTATGATCACAGAATTATTGATGGTAAAGAATCAGTTGGTTTCCTAGTAGCTGTTAAGGAAGCTTTAGAGAATCCGGTTGAATTATTAATGGATAATAATATAGAACGTGCTTTAGAAATGTAATTTGAAAAAAGTATATATTTTATAAAAAAACCGTGAGCTTAAACTCACGGTTTTTTATTGATATTATAGTTTTAGGAACACATCTTTTTTTTCATAATCTATAATGGCCTTTCCTTTTTTTAAGATGTCGGCACCAATTATACCGTCAACTGGATTAGCATCATGATTGATAAGACCAGTATTAACATGATCGAGATCAAAAATCACAAGTTTAAATCTTGATTTTTTCCACTTCCCAATTTTAATGGTATTGCCTTGAGAAAGTTTGGTTTCCATATTAGATGCACCGGCACCTACAGCTTTTATTTCAGAATCAACAACTTTAAGACCAAAGGTTTCAATAGCTTCAAAACCCATACAGCTGTTGGATGCACCTGTATCTAAAATGAAGCGACCTTTTACACCATTAATTTGTGCTTTTATTTCAAAGTGATTGGTTTTGGTAAGGTTGAGTTTGACCTTGGTATATCCTTTTTCAACAAGAAAAGTCTTGAGTGTATCCATTTTTTCAGTTTGTGCTAATATACGACCATAAACAATTATTTTTGCGTCATGATTGTAACGGATACACATACGCATTTATATAGCCAAGCCTTTGACGAAGATAGAAAGGAAATGATTCAGCGCGCAATGGATTTGGGCGTTGAGCGATTTTTTATTCCAGCAATAGACTCCGATTATACGAAATCCATGTATCAATTAGAAGCCGATTTCCCTGAGGCTGTTTTTTTAATGATGGGACTACATCCAACTTCAGTTAAAGAAAACTTTAGAGATGAGCTTAAACATGTCGAAGAAGAACTGAAGAAACGAAAGTTTTATGCTGTCGGAGAAATAGGAATTGATTTGTATTGGGATAAAAGCACCTTACCAATTCAGATAGAAGCCTTTAAACATCAGATACGATTGGCTAAGCACTATAAATTACCAATAGTCATTCATTGCCGAGAAGCTTTCGATGAGATTTTCGATGTTTTAGAATCAGAAAAAAGTGATGATTTACATGGTATTTTCCATTGCTTTACAGGGACTTTAGAACAAGCAAAACGCGCAATTTCCTATAATATGAAGTTAGGAATCGGCGGTGTTGTAACGTTTAAGAATGGCAAAATAGATCAGTTTATCAATCAAATTGATTTAAAGCATATT
>CBFHYD010000123.1:0-1297 GCA_965659975.1 Winogradskyella sp.
GATTGAATGATGTTATAATAGTAGTTATCAGAATTGAAATATTTAAGCTCAAAATTTTGTTTTTCTTGAGAATATATTATTTGGATAAAAATTATTATTAAAATTATAAAGCGCATTTATCTATTTTAAAATATTGATTATTAAATATATATATTTTAGATAATTTTTAATTACAAAAGACAATATCATTTATCTAATAAAAATATACCTATGTAATCGGATGTAATAGTTTTGATCTTTTTTTTAATTATTAACTGCTTTTAAGCTAAATGAAAACAGCATTTTATCACTTACGTTTTAAGAACTTGTTTTTTTCTATTTGGATACTTCTATTTCCTTTTTCTGTCTACAGCCAAAGCTTAATGAAAGCAACGGGGTATACAAATCCAATCAATATTACATACGCTATAGATTCCAACGGGGAGGTATGGTCTTGGGGAGGAGAAGGTTCAATTAAATGGGCTCTAGGAAGAGTTGCGGAATTTAATCCGAATAATTCGAGTTGGGGAGGTTCTTTCTCATTACCAGGGAAAGTATTAAAAGGCGATTATGAATCATCTGATTCGTCAATAACCTATTTGGGTCAAAAGTCAACCAATCCTGTAACGGAAATTATTACCTCATTAGGAAATAGAGGAAATAATGTTGTTTTTATCACAGCGAGCGGTGAAGTGTTTTACATGGGTACTAACCCAGATAACTTTATTGATCTCGATGAGGCAGATGCTAAAAAATCTCCAACTAATATATGGAGCCTCTCAGATGTAGCAACCAATGGTAAAGTGATTGACGTAGCATTAGATCACAATACTATGATTATCATTACAGACACAGGTAAAATTTTTGCTAGAGGATATTTTAAGAATACTTCAAAGTCGATGTTCGATGAATATTTAAATGAGAGTAACCTGGTGGACTGGGGAAACGATGCCCCAACAAATCAATCTTCATTTAGAGAAATTAAAAATATCGAATCTACACTCTCTGGAAACCCAATTCAAGTAGAATGTTCGGGTAATTATCCAACCACAAGCCTTACATCTAGTGCTTCAAAGCACTCCTATTTTATTAGATATGACGATGGTAAATTAGGATTTTTAGGTGCATTGAATTACAAAAACAATAACCTTTACTTTAATCCGTTTCCCGGTTATGACAGTAAATATATCTACGGTATTAAAGCGATTATTGATGGTAGCTCAAATACCTTAAACGATGTAGAGCTCTTAGCCGCAACTCATAACTCGGTTATGATCAAGAGATCAAACGATGAGTCAGTATGGTATGCAGGGAGAAA
>CBFHYD010000124.1:0-1259 GCA_965659975.1 Winogradskyella sp.
TCTGGTATTCCACTTTCTATAACTTCGGCAGTATCCGAAGTAAAACATCCCGTTGTAGCATTGGTAACCAAAACAGTATAAATACCAGCTCCATATGGTGTTGGATCTAATGAAGGTTGATTTTCACCTGCTAAATCCGTATCATCCAAACTCCACTGGAATGTATATTCAGCACCTGGTAAACCAGTATCAATAATTGGAGGAATATCCACAACAGCTTCTTCATTACTTGTTAGACATAAAATGTACTCATCATCTAAATCAAAAATTGGAAGTAAATTAACCTGTAAGGTTACTTCAGCAATATCAAAACATTCTTCCGGACTTAATCTATTGCTAACACGAGCATAGATAACTTGAGGATTAGTAATATTCTCATAAAGCAGTGGTAAAATATTGGTATTACCCGCAAATGCATCATTAAAATCAGCATAAAAATCAACACTAAAATCCGCTAAAGTTTGTCCTGGTCCTAAAATAATTGGTATGCGCGATTCTAAATCAAACTGTGTCGACCCATCATTTTCATTAGTTACGTCACACTCTTCATAAAAATCGTCGTTGGCATCTGCACCATCTTGTACTTCAATATTGAATGACTGTGTGCTAACTCGACAGCCTGTAGTTCTATTAGTAATTACCACAAAGATAAGTTGTGGATTTCCTAAATTTTCGTGTGGACTTGTCAGCAAAAATGTTGGATCTAAAGTGTCAGCAGCTAACTGGGTTGAATAGAATGTTACTTCAAAATCAACTTCACTTTGTCCAGGACCAAGAATCTCAGGTATCTTAGAATCTAAGTCAAAGTCGAATAGGAAATCTGTATTATTTTCACAAACCAACCAATCTGTAACATCGACACTCGCATCAGGTAGAGCATATACTTCAATTTCAATTTCTACAATCACAAAACAATCGAATGCGTTTTCTACACGAACATAAATCGTCTCCACAGGATCGATATTTGGATAGTTCATAGGATCTGGAATACCATTCACACGATCTATTGCATCTTGCTCCGTTCTAAAATAAACTACATTATATCCTGAGCCTAATGGTATTATATCACCTTCTAACTGAGTTAAATCAAATAACTCTACCATTAGCTGCGTCGGATCATCGTCACAAACTCTAATTTCATGAGGATCGCCAGTTGTTGGGTTGGTATAATTAGGTGTTGGTTCCGAATCAACTGTAATATTAATATCAAAAGGATTACCAGAACAACCTTGTGCACTTACTGGTACTACCGTGTAGGA
>CBFHYD010000125.1:0-1108 GCA_965659975.1 Winogradskyella sp.
CTTCAACACCTTTGCTCAAAATTACATCAATTTTGGCATCAGTTTTATTTTCATTTTTGAGATAAACAGTTTCATTTTTGTCAATATAAATTTTTGTTTTCCCCTTAGCGCCCAATCCAAAACTTTGAGTGATTGCTCCTGAATTTTTATCAATTGCTTTTACGATTACTGTAAAGTTTGATTTATTTTTAAGTTGAGCAGAATAGTTTTTATCATTGTACTCCCCCAAAATAAACGTTTGATTTGCAGGAACTGTAAGTCCCGATTTAAAGGATGAACACGAAACTATTAATAAAACAGAGAGTATGAAAAGTTTTTTCATTTAGTTAGTTGTTAGAGGTATTGGCGGAAGCACATCCTCATTAATAGTGTAGGTTATTTTTGCCTCTACCTTTTCTAATGTTAAAGCGTCTACATACAAAATATTATTCCTGTACAGCTTCACTACTCCCTTATCATTGGGTTTTATTAAAAATTGTCTAGTATCTTTTTCAATGAATTCTATTCTAACTTGAAAATCAACAAAACCAATGTTTTCTATTATGGCATACGAATAATCTTTATTTGCATAGGGATTAATAGTTGCGTCTTGCCCTTTGCCCTTTCCTATCATACACATACTTTGACCATCAGTAATTTCAAAGGTTTGTGCAAAACCAAAAGCGAAGATGAGTAAAGCGGAGAGTAAGAAGAGTTTTTTCATTTAGTTATAGTTTAGTGTATTATTCACAAGGGTCTGTTAGGGTTGTTTTAAACAAATAAATTTGAATATCATCTTGGTACAAAATGTTATCATTTACTTCAAAATTAATTCTTCTTATAGTACCATCCGCATTTGTTTCATCCAAAGAAAGATAATCATTATTGTTTTCAATAATTGTGTAATAATCTTGACCTTCAGCCTCTTGCTCAAATAAATAAACTTTACATTGAAATAACACATCAGAAGATGAATTATATTGAATAAGCCCTTTAGGGCTGTTTGTAAACATATAGCGACCAATTACATTCTCGCTTTCACCTTCCCAAACAACCCCATCATATCTCTCCAAAAAGGTTTCAGTATTATTGTCATTAGAACTATCATCACTACTACAAGCGAAGATTA